>JACSRH010000145.1 GCA_014879855.1 Caldilineaceae bacterium
TCAGCACTCGCTGTAGCCGCACACCGCGCACTTGCGACAGCCCTCTACGTTCAGAAAGCTCGCCTCGCCGCATTCGGGGCAGATGTCGCCGATCGGCTTGGCCGCGATGGGCAGCGCCAACTGCTCCCCCGCCAGCGCTTCTTCCGCGGCCGGCAGTTCGCTGAGATGCTCGGCCAGCACCTGCGCAATGCCGTCGGGCAGCGAGCGCACACGGTTGGCGCCAAACCCCAACGGCCGCCCGCCGCCAATGCCTGCCATCTCGTCCATCACCCAGCGCAGGCGCTCCGACGGTGGCAGCGCGCCCGGCATGCGCAGGATCAGGCTGATCAGCCGTCCCATCGCCTCGCTGACCGCGGTCACTTCCGTGCCAGCCTTGCCGACATTCATGAAGACCTCGAATGGCTCGTTGCGCTCGTCGCTGTTGACGGTGATGTACGCGGTGCCCAGCGGCGTCTCCTTGCGGTAGGTGGCGCCATGCAGCTTGGCTGGCCGCGGCTGCTTGACCATGGCGTGTTTGAAGTTGGTCACGCCCTCTGCAACCTCTACGACAGGCGCGCGCCCGTTGATGTAATGGCCGTTGCTACCTGCTTCGGCCAGCGGAGCCGTGAGCTCCTCCTTTTTCTGGCGCGTCGCCTTGGTCTCCAGCACCACCTGCTCGCGGCTGCCAGTGACATAGACGGTCAGCCCCTTGCAGCCCGTCTCCCACGCCAGCATGTACGTCTTGGCGACATCCTCTTCGGTCGCGCCTTCAGGAAAGTTCGATGTCTTGCTGATGGAATTGTCCGTAAAGGCCTGAATCGCCGCCTGCATCAGGACATGCTCCTCTGCAGAGATGTCGCTGCTGACGACAAAGGTGTGGCGCAGCGCAGCAGGCAGCTCGTCGAGCGTCTGGCAGGAGCCGTAGGTCGCCACGTGCTGCTTGATGCGCGCCTTGGCCGGTTCGCTCAGATCGCTGGCGTCGAGCGCCTGCTCGAAGAGCGGGCTGGTGTAGGCCAGCTCGACATTCTTGTCGCCGTCCTTGAAATGACGCGTGTAGCCAAGTGCAAAGACCGGCTCGCAGCCGTAGCCTTCGCAGCCGACCACTGTCGCAATCGTGCCGGTGGGCGCCACCGTGGTCTGCGCCGCGTTGCGGATGCCGTGCTCCTCAATGCCGCGCACGATCGCGCTCCAATCCAGCGACGGTCGCTGCCAGTCGCGTTCAAAGGGATTCATCGGCTGCGGCGGCTGCCACATCATGCCGCCGTCGACATTCTTGTCATAGATGCTGCCGGCAAAGGCCAGGAACGCGCCGCGGCCCGCGGCCAGTTCGACGCTGCGCTGCATCGAATGAAAGCGCACGAACTCCATGATCTGCGCGGCAAACTCCTGCCCCTCCTCGCTGCCGTAGCGGATGCCGAGCTTGTACATCATGTCGCCCAGCCCCATGATGCCCAGCCCGATGCGCCGCGCTCGATGCGCGGCCTCCGCCACTTCCGGCACGGCCGGGACATAGGCATTGGCGCTCACCACATTGTCAAGAAAGCTAGTGCTCTCGCGGATCGTGCGTTCGAGCAGCGCCCAGTCGACCACCGGCGCGCCGATGGCGTCCGCTATCACATGACCGGCCAGGTTGATCGAACCCAGACAGCAATTTTCATAGGGGCCAAGCCACTGCTCGCCACAATTATGTGCGACCAAGCCGTTAGCGATCAGGCTGTGGGTGTCCGGCTGCGTCAGATCATAGACATCGGCGACGCCTGCCTCTTCGATGGAGACGACGGTGTCCACATAGCGTTCCCGATTGGTGGTGCGACGTTTGCTGCTGATAAAGGTCGCCAGCGCCGCCTGTTTTTCGCACTGCAGGAAGCCAATTTTCTCGGCAAAGCGATCCCGATTAGCCTTGCCGATGATCAATTCGTACGGCGTCTGATGCGGATACAGGCCAGCGCCGCCTTTGCTGTCCGGCATCAACCGCACACCAGCCTGGCGTCGCTGCTGAAGGCGCGCCACGATGCCAAAGTTGCTCAGGAGCAGTTGGACTTCCTCGAGCAGGCGGCGGGAACTGCTGGCCAGGCGCACGCTGCAATCCTGCTTTTTGTCACTGGTCTGCACCGTCCCGTCGGCGCTAAAGAGACCTTGCAAAAAGCCGACAACGGTCGCGCGCGGGGCGCGCCACAAGCTGGAGGGAACGCGCTTTTCTGGCGACCTGGCAGGAGAGACTCCCAACGACAAGAAAAAGTTGAGGGCGAGCCGCCCATAGGTTAGTTGGCTGACTTTGTTGCGCATGTGAATGTGCCCCGCGCCAAACCAGGTCTGGAGTGCGCCATGCACCTGGGCAAGCGTCTCGGCATCGGAGAATGCGAAACCGACCGGGCTGTTGCTCTCCTCGGAAAGCCAGCCATCGCCTACCAGGGAACCCAACACCACGCCCAGGGCGTGGCTCCACTGCGTGGGCAGGTTGCCGTACTGGGTTTGAACATCGCGGCGCTGCGTCGTGTGGCCGGTGGCGTGGCTGCCCCCATGCGCCATGAGTTTCATCTGCTCCTGCACGCGCTCCACCTGCGGCAGTCGATCATCGCGGCTCCAGGCGCCTTCGCCGCTCTGTAAAAGGACGTGCGCGCCGGGCGTCAGGTCACGCAATGCCACGTAACCCTGCGGCGTCAGGAAACGGTGATCGGGCGTGGCCGTCACCCTATACCCCTGGCGCGTCACCAGCCGCATCACCGGCGCCTGCTGGCGCGTCATCCAGGCGGGGGAGGCCATGCGCAGGGCCACACCATGTGCCGCGCCGACCTGCTCGCCGGCCATGGCGCGGTTGTCGGTGACGATAAAGCCACCCTGCTCCAGGTCGGCCAATTCGGCGATCGTCAGCAAGCCGAACTCGGTCGGGATGCGCGTCTCGCCGACGAAGCACGGATTGGTCGCCTCCAGATCGTAGAGATGGGGCACCGGGTTGGAGCGGTTGGCCGCGTCGATAAAGAGCGCGCCGGGTTCGCCGTTGTGGTGCGCGTACCTGATGATCTTGGCGAAGAGATCGCGCGCGTGCACGGTTTTCCATGCCTTGCCATCGCGCGGGTTGCGCAGGGTAAAGTCGGTGTCATCGCGTACGGCGACCATGAACTCGTCGGTAATCGCCACCGAGATGTTGAAGTTGGCGATCTTGCCTTCCTCGGCCTTGCAACCGATAAATTCCTCGATGTCCGGGTGGTCAACGCGCAGCACGCCCATGTTGGCCCCGCGGCGGCTGCCGCCCTGGGCGATCTCGCCAAAGGCCTGGTCGTAGACGCGCAAAAAGCCGACCGGGCCCGTGGCGCGCCCCGACGAGGTGTGCACGATGTCGTTCTTGGGGCGCAGGCGGCTGAAGGAGAAGCCATTGCCGCCGCCCGTCTGCTGGATCAGCGCGGCCACGCGCAGCGTGCTGAAAATGCCGTCGCTGTCCTTGCCCATATCATCCTCAATGGGCAGCACAAAGCACGCGGCAAGCTGGCCCAGTGGCGTGCCCGCGCCCGTGAAGGTGGGGCTGTTGGGAAAGAAGCGCCGCTCGGAAAGCAGATCGTAGAATACTTTGGTGGTCGCTTCAACATCCCCGCCGTGCTCGCGTTCGACCTGGGCAATGTGATAGGCCACGCGGTAGAACATGCCCGCGGGCGTCTCCAGATAAGAACCATCGAAATCGCGGCGCAGATAGCGCTTTTCCAGCACCTTGATGCTGTTCTCGCTGAGGTTGATAGCGGCGTCGCTGACATACGCTGGACAAGTGATGGGTTGTCGCTCGCCCTTCACTGTCTCGATCACAGTGTGGGCACGCTCATTCTGTGCGCTTGCTTGAACAGCCGTTGGGCTGGAGGCGTGGTTAGACATGCACTATCTCCTCTGGTTGAAACCCTTCAATCGAACGTCGAGGCCCGAAGGCAATAGAGTAGCAGGCAGCGCCTGTGAAATTCCCTGTACGGAAAATTCCCCAGACAGCCACCCCGTGGGCACACGCGTCGCCTGCAACGATGCAAACGTTGTGCGTCCGTTATTTCTTACAGCTATTTCATACAGCTAAAGGTGCGTAGCACGATCACTTGTGCACGCTAGGCCGGTTCGGGAGTGTTGTTCGACCGACCCATCAGTCGATCGATCTCAGTGCGCACTTCAGCCAGGTCGCTCATGTCGAGGTAGACGCTGGCAAACCGGATGTAGGCGACCTGGTCGATCTGGGCAAGCTGGTCGAGCACCATGCCGCCGATCAATTTGCTGGGCGCTTCGGTGCGTCCGATCGCCTGCAACGACTCCATGATCTGATTGACCATTGACTCCATGGCTTCCCGGCTGATCGGCCGCTTGGTGGC
Organism: Caldilineaceae bacterium; assembly: GCA_014879855.1. Taxonomy (GTDB): domain Bacteria; phylum Chloroflexota; class Anaerolineae; order Caldilineales; family Caldilineaceae; genus Caldilinea. The sequence continues at coordinate 4,317 of JACSRH010000145.1, forward strand.
CGCGGTCTGAATGCCGGATAAAATCTTTTGGCGGTCGAACGGCTCACGACGGCCATCGCTTTTGATGACCAGCAGGTTGGCCGCCACATGCTCGTAAGTGGTGAACCGCTGCCCGCACTGCTCGCATTGCCGCCGTCTGCGGATGGCATCCCCAGTGTCGCGAGTGTCGATCACACGATGAGCAGAATGGCCGCAGTGTGGGCAGTGCATACGAGTTTTCCTACGATATATTGTACATAAGACGGAGTAGACCACAACATATTGGGTCTGAGGATGGAGAGTATAGCATACCTTATTGCGCGCTGCAAATAGCGTACACGTGTTCTACCAGAGAGAACGTGTATCTTTTTTCCGAACGGCGCAAAATTTTAAGCCTGTAGAAAATGATTCAGATAAGGGCAAAGCGGGGTGCTGACATAAATCGCTTGGCTGCAAACAAGGCGTCAGCGCAGCAGGAGGGCAAGCCGCGACGCCGCGTGGGATTGGCTGGCGCCGGGCCATTGGACGAAAGAGGGAGACAGAAACGAGAAGGGGTGGGAACAGAGACTTCCCGGCGCAAGCCGGAGGGTTGCCCCTGTTCCCACATCCCTACCGAACATCGTTAGCGACCGTTATTCGTTGTGCGTTGGCGGCGCAGAAAGGCCGGAATATCCAGATCGTCCCGCTGGAACGTGCGCACCTGATAGTCAGATGCTGGCTCTTTCGCCGGCTCGCGGACGTTGCGCTGCGAAGTCTGGCTGGTATGCGTGTTGCCGGTGAACGTACTGCCAACAAAGTCGAACTGATCCTTGGGCTTTGGCCGGTCGAAGCCGGTGGCGATCACAGTCAACTGGATGTCATCCGTAGCATTCGGATCAATGACCGCACCAAAAATGATGTTGCATTCAGGATGTGCGTTGGCGCGGATTACTTCGGCGGCTTCATTGACTTCGAAGAGGCTCATGTCCTCGCCGCCTTTGATGTTGAAAATGATCGAGCGGGCGCCCTCGATGGAAACGTCCAGCAAGGCGCTGTGGATGGCGCGCTCCGCGGCCTCACGGGCGCGGTTCTCGCCGGACGCGCGTCCGATCGCCATCAACGCCGCGCCGCCGTCCTGCATGATCGTCTTGACGTCAGCGAAGTCCAGGTTGATCAATCCTGGGATCGTGATCAATTCGCTGATGCCCTGGATGCCTTGCCGCAGCACGTCGTCCGCCATGCTGAAGGCCTGCTTCACGCTGGCCGTCTTGCCCGCAATCTGCAGCAGACGGTCGTTGGGGATCGTGATCAACGTATCGACGCTGCTTTGCAATGCTTCGATGGCTTGCTCAGCGTTGCGCCGGCGCTGCGACCCCTCAAACGTGAAGGGACGCGTGACAACGCCGATGGTCAGCGCGCCTTCCTCGCGCGCCACCTGCGCCACGACAGAAGATGCCCCGGAGCCGGTGCCGCCGCCCATGCCAGCCGTGACGAAGACCATGTCGGCGCCGGAGATCATCTGGCGCAGCTCTTCGCGGCTTTCATCAGCGGCGCGCAGGCCGATCTCCGGGTTGCCGCCGGAGCCAAGCCCCTTGGTGATTTTCTCGCCGATGCGCAGCCGCTGCGGCGCGCTGGAGAGCATCAGTGCCTGGGCATCCGTGTTAACCGAAATAAATTCGACGCCCTGGATGCCTTCATCGATCATGCGGTTGACGGCGTTTTGACCGCCGCCTCCTACGCCGACGACCTTGATCTGCGCAAAGTTGTCGACATAGGACGGTTGTGCCTTGGTGCTTCGGGTCATGATTTCGGCTCCTTCGATAGTGAATACAATTGATGCTGACGGTACGGTGCGATGAACTAAACTGTGATGCTTTGGTCCCCCCACTTCTGGATGGACGCTTATCTCAATCCCTGTCCGGCAACAGGGTTTTGAGCCATTTTGCAGCGGCGCCCATCCATTTCTGGCTGGACGAACCGCCATGATCTGCCTCGAAACGACGATGCACCGCGCGTGCATCTTCGTGCAGCCCCCAGAGCAACAGGCCAACCGAGGTTGCATAGCCAGGGGTCATCAGGGTGCGCGTCAGCCCAGAGATCGGCAGCGCGCTCTGCGCCGCGCCGACGCGCACTGGCATGCTCAGCTCACTACGACCCAGTTCGGCAAAGCCGGGAAGCTGGCTGCACCCACCCGTCAGCACAATGCCGGCGGGCAGGCGGTCGATAAAGCCACTTTCTGTCAGTTTGCCCGCGATGATCTCCATCATCTCCTGGGCGCGCGCCTCCAGCACGTCGCAGATGAAGCGCCGGCTGAAGCTGCGCTCCGACTTTTCGCCAAAAACGTTGGCCCACACGGTTTCATCGGGCGCCACGCGTTCGGGCAGCAACGTGCCATAACGGAGCTTGATCTCCTCCGCGGTCTCGAATGGACAGCGCAGCGCCACGGCCACGTCGTTGGTGAGATGATTGCCGCCCATGTCGAGGATGATCGTATTGCAGAGCGAGTTGTCAATGAAGACGGCCAGGTCGGACGTGCCGCCGCCCATGTCCACGACGGCCACGCCCATGCGCCGCTCTTCCGGGCGCAGCACCGCCTCATTGGCGGCCAGGGGTTCCAGCACCAGTTCGTCGATGTCGATGCCATGCGCGGCCACGCATTGCACCAGGTTGTTGATGGCCGTGCTGCTGCCGGTGACGATGTGGGCATCGACCTCCAGGCGATAGGCGCTCATGCCGACCGGCTGCTGCACCTCGGTGGCGCCGTCCACTGTCCATGACCGCGCAATGGTGTGAATGACTTCCTGGTTCTCTGGCAAGGCCACCGCGCGCGCGCCTTCCAGTGCGCGCTGCATGTCGGCGCCGGTGACGCCGCTGCGTTTATCGACCGGGCTGACCCCGCGGCTGTTGCGCGTGCCGATGTGGCTGCCGGCAATGCCTACGTAGGCGCTGAGGATCTGCCGGCCAGCTTCCTGCTCGCATTTTTCGATGGCTTCGCCCACTGCAGCGGTGGCTTCCGGCACATCCACCACAACGCCGCGGCGAATGCCCCGGCTGGGCGCCACACCTGCGCCAAGCAAGCGCAACGAAAGCTTGCCCAGCCCGTCGTGGCCCACCTGCGCGGTCAGCACACAAATTTTTGTCGTTCCAATGTCGATGGCTGAGACAAATTCCTGCATGAAACTACTCCTAATCAGTTGTGAGGGGCGAAGAGCGAGGCGTATCCGCCGGTCCGCTCAATTCTGACGAACGCTTCCGTTACACCTGCGTCCGCCGCCCTCTCTCCCAGAGACAGTGCACTGTCTCTCGTTTATGCCGCTTATTTAGTCTCTCATTTGATGTACGGCCGCTCGAAGCGCACATCGATCACGGAGCCTTCTGCGCGGCCATCGTTGAGCAGCGTCTCGGCTGCAACCATGTTGTCGAGCTTGCGCTCGATCTCATCACCATCTCCCCAATAGACCCAGTATGGGGTGTCAGGGAGCCGGAAATTCAAGCCGACCAGCGCGTTATAACGCAACGGCGTCACGCCGGGCAGCCGGCTGGCCAATGCCTGGGCGCTTGCCAGCACCGCCGGGTCGATCGCCGCACCATTGGGCGCGCCGGCCAGTGTGGCGTCGGCAGGTGGATCGTGGATGAGCAGCAGGCCGGGCGGCGTCTGTCCTCGCGGCTCCAGCGCAATGCCATCGTCGCGCAGCCAGCGCACCCCATCGTCGGTTTCCCACAGCGCGACCGGGCGCACTTCGGTCACATCCACGGTCATCTTGGTCAGGAGCGTCGTGATGTGCACCTGCGCATCGGCGACATAATGATTTTGCAGCAGGCGATCGCGCACCGCGTCACCGTCGATCCAGAAAATCTGCCATCCATCGACGGCGCTGGTTTCCCATAGATCCTCCGCATTGAGGTAATTTAGTCCGTTGAAATGCACATCTTCCCGGTAGACATACCAACGTTCATCCAGGGAAGTCCACGCTACTAGACCGCTCACCGCAGCCACGACAACGATTACGATCCAGAGCACGCGGCTGCGCAGCGCGTCCCATAGCGGACGCAACGCCACGTGCGGCAATGGATTGTGCAGTTCGATGCGCCGAGCGCTGGGCAGTCTGGGCAGCAACGCCTCGAAGTGATGCATGCGCCGCCTCATCTGCTGGCGCCGGCGCTGATGGATGCGGCTGCGTGCAGCCGCGGTGTGCGGCTTGACGCGCACCGCGGCCGCGCTCGCGGCCGGCGTGCGCTTTGTATTCTGCTGCTTTGGCGCTGATGGACTTGCCATAATTACTCTGCTGCTGTTACATTCAACTCACGAAACTAATTTGTCCCTCGCCCCTCGCAACTCGCCCCTCGCAACTTATCGCACCGTCCTGTTTTCCTGGCGCTCGGCATAGCGTTCGATCGCCAGTTCAAGCAGGCGATGCACCAGGTCGGGATAAGCAAGCCCGCTCGCCTCCCACAGCTTGGGATACATGCTGATGCGGGTGAAACCGGGCATGGTGTTAAGCTCATTCAAGTAGATCGCGCCGTGGTCGCCAGCGATCAGAAAATCGACTCGCGCCAGCCCCGCACAGTCTAGCGCCTGAAACGCCTGCACGGCGAGCTCGCGCACCCGCTCCATCGTGGCCTTATTCAGGCGAGCGGGGATCAGCAACTGGCTGCCCTCGCTCTCGTACTTGGCGTTGTAGTCGTAGAATTCATTGGCTGGGATGATCTCACCCGCGACGCTGGCTTCCGGTTCGTCGTTGCCCAGCACGCTCACCTCGATCTCGCGGGCATGGGGCACAGCCGCCTCGACCAGGAGCTTGCTGTCGTAGCGCGTTGCCAGCTCAATGGCTGCCTGCAACTGGCGGCTGTCGCGCGCCTTGCTGACTCCGACGCTGCTGCCCAGGTTGGCGGGCTTGACAAAGAGCGGGTAAGGCAGCGCCGCCTCAATGCGGTCGGTCTCCGCCTCCGGCGCCAGGCGCCAGGCGTGCCGCCGCACGGTCAGATAGCGCACCTGCGGCAAGCCATGACAGGCAAATAATTTGCGTGCAATCTCTTTGTCCATTGCCACTGCGCTGCCCAACACGCCCGATCCGACGTAGGGCAGGTTCGCCATCTCCAACAGACCTTGCACTGTGCCGTCTTCACCGTAAGGGCCGTGCAACACCGGGAAGATGACATCGACGGGCGGCAGGTGTTGTTCCTCCAGCAATTCGCGCAGGACAGGCGACGTAGGACGCGCGGCAAGCGACTCCTGCTCCGGGTTGCGCGGCGCGCCCTGGGATTGCGCGGTCAAGCGCAGCCACGCGTCCGGCTGTGGCAGCCAGCGCCCCTCGGCTGAGATGCCGATCGGCACAATTTCGTTTCCCGCCTGGCGCAGGGCCTCCATGACGTTTTTGGCGCTGGCAAGCGAAACTTCATGTTCGCTGCTGCGCCCGCCAAAAATCACGCCCACCCGATACCGCCTCCGTTGTTGCACCATTCCACCTAGTTCCTTACCGGCGCGCGGCTGTCTCCGTCCGCCTGTATTTCAACCCAAAGCGCCATTACGCACGCTCCCACTCGCCGACAAACTGCACTTCCGGCGTGAGGCGCACGCCAAAGCGCTCCTCGACAACGCGCTGCACATGTGCGATCAGCTGCATCGCGTCGCTGGCAGTGGCAGCGCCGACGCCGCCTGGGTTGATCAGAAAGTTCGCGTGCCGCCGGCTCACCTGCACGCCGCCAATGCTTATGCCCTTCAGCCCTGCCGCCTCGATCAGCCGGCCAGCATAATCGCCGGGCGGGTTGACAAAGCTGCTGCCCAAGCTCGGCTCGACCGGTTGGGTGCGGCGGCGATGGTGCAGGTTCTGGTGCGCCTGCGCTTTGATCGCTTCGCCATCGCCCGGCGTCAATCGAAAATTGGCGCTCAGCACCACAGGGCCAAAGCTGGCGTGCACGGCCGCGGGCGCGTCGGCGGTCGTCTCGACAGGAACCTGCTTCAACCGGCTCGACCGATAGGTGTATGCCAGTTGTTCGGCCAAGACTTCCTCAATGTCACCATCCGCGCCCAGGATCATGGCGTCATATAAATTATCCTGCACCGCGCCTCCATAGGCGCCAGCGTTGTTGACGACCGCGCCGCCGACCGTGCCAGGCAGACTCACCGCCCACTCCAGCCCGCTGAAATTGGCGCTCACCATGCGCCGCGCCAGCCCGGCCATGGTGCCGCCGCTTTCGGCAAAGATAAACGGGCGGTCATCGCGTGGAAAGACGCAACAGGGCGCCGCATCGATCCGCACCTGGCGGCAGCGGTTGTAAATCACCAACCCGCGCACGCCCGCGTCGCTGATCAAAATATTGCTGCCGCCGCCGAGCAGGAAATAGGGCAGCGCCGCTGCACGCGCCCAGCGCACCAGGCGGATCAACTGATCCACCGTGCTGACTGTGGCAAAGTATTCCGCGGCGCCGCCCACCTTCATCGTCGTGTACGGCGCCAGGCTGACCTTTTGCGCGACAGTGACGCCGAAACGCAGCGGCGCTTGCCAGTCGATGGCGTGCGCCGTCCGCGCCGTCCGCACAGGCGTCCGCATCTCATCCTCACGCGGTGCTGACAGCGGTTGGCCCTGGCTCACGCGCGCGCCTCCAACAGTTCCAGCAGCCACTCGCCGATCTGATAGCTATCGCCGGCGCCGAGCGTAATCACCACGTCGCCGGGCGCGGTGTGTTCGCCGAGATAGGCGGCCACCTCCTGGCGCGCGCCGATATAGCGGATGGCGTGATGGGTGCTGGCGGCGACCAGCTCGCGTGCGTGCACGTTGCCGTCATCCAGCTCGCGCGCGGCATAGATGTCGGTGACGATCACCAGGTCCGCGGCGTCGAAGCTTTCACCCATACGATAGAGCATGTGTTTGGTGCGGCTGTAGGTGTGCGGCTGAAAGATCGCCCAGATGCGTCGCGCTGGATAGCGCCGTCGCGCCGCCACCAAAGTCGCCTCGATCTCGGTGGGATGATGCGCGTAGTCATCAATGACTGTGATGCCGCCTATTTCTCCCTTCCACTCGAAACGCCGCGCCGACCCGCGATAATCACGCAAGGCGGCCAGCGCAACATCGAGCGCGACGCCGCAGGAAACGCCCACTGCCAGCGCCGCCAATGCGTTGCGCACATTGTGGACGCCAGGCACCGCGAGTTCTAGCTGGCCCTGCGGCGCGTTCCACCAGACAAGCTCGGCCTTTGTGCCCAGCCCTGGCAGTGAGCGCACCTCCAGGGCGCGCAAGTCCGCGCCCTCATTTGTGCCGTAGGTGATGGCGCGCGGCCCGCGCGTCGGTGCATAGGCCAGCACCTGGCGCACCCCTTCGTCATCGGTGCAGGCGACGATCAACCCATCGCGTTCGACCGTTTCAGTGAACTGCATAAACGCCCGCCGGAAGCTGGCCGGGGTTGGGTAGCAGTCGGGATGATCCCATTCGACATTGGTGAGCACAGCGATCTCAGGTTTCAGACCCAGGAACATGCGGTCGTACTCATCTGCTTCCAACACGAATTCGGGCGCGCTGCCCGCCGCGCCATTGCCAAAGTTCGGCATAGCGGAGCCGATGATATAGCCGCAGTCGATGCCGCCTGTGCGCAGCATCTGGACGATCATGGCAGTGGTCGTCGTCTTGCCGTGCGTGCCGGCGACGGCGATCAAACGCCGCCGCGCCAACAGCGCGGGCAGGAAAACATCGCGCTTCACTATGGGGAGACCCAAGGCTGCTGCGGCGCGGCGTTCAGGATTGTGTACATCGACCGCACTGCTGATCAACACGACGTCGGGACGCTGCGTGGGCGCCAATTCCGTAAGATGTTCGGCGTGCTGGCCGAACATCACCTGTGCCCCGTGCGCGGCCAGCTGTTCGGTTATCGCGCTCGGCTGGCGGTCGCTGCCACTGACCTGGACGCCCATTTCCAGCAGCACGGCAGCGATCGCGCTCAACCCGGCGCCGCCCATACCGATCAAATGGACGCGCAAGGTTGCATCTTGATTTGCCAGCCGCGCCTCCCATGATTCCACCATTTCCGTATCCCTCTACTCGGTGTCTCTGTAAATACTTTTCAGCGGATTACCCGCACGATCATCAGAATCGTCGCCGGGATCGCCCAGTAGGATGCATTGGGAAAAATCGTCGCCGGCAAGAAAGCGATCATTGCCTGACCAGTAGGGGTCAGCGCCCCACTGAGCAGATTGAACGGATATTGGTATTTATCGGCGTAATACCACAATGTCCCGGCAATCAGATAGCCGTTCAGAATGCCAATCGCAAACCCGCTGGCAAGTCCCAGACATCCGTCGGCTTTGCTGTTGCTGAAATCAAATGTCTTTCCCTGATACGTGACGACGATGACCACGATAAAGATGATCGCCAGTAAGATGAAGGCGGCCTCGTTGATACGCGCTACATCCGCGCCAAAGATCGACGAAATTTGCTGCGCACTCCGCTCACTCCAGCCTCGCTCGTCTGCTATCCCCAGGATGGCCACCACGTACATGAGAATAATCGAATTGCCCAGCTCCCGATTGGAGCCGCGCACCATGCCGATAAAACCGAAGATCAGCACCACTGTATAGAAAAGAACTTCGATTGGCCCCATAGTCGTCTATTTCTTCTTGCCTGCGGCGCCGCGCATCGGCCAGGCGATCAGCACCAGCAATATAGTGATAATGAGCAACCAAACGCTTGGCGGCGCCGGCTGCACCCATGTCCAGAGACTTTGAAAAGTGCGATAGAGCAAATCCCACAAGCCACTGACCAGCAGAAAGAGCGCGTTCAGCGGCGCGTCCTCGACCGCGACCGCAGGCGTCGTTTCTAAGAGCCTGCCCAGCACCGGCAGCAGCAGCGCGGCAAAGACAATGCCATTGATCACCCCTAACACGATCGCCAGCCCCGTGTTTTTGTTGTATTTTGACCACCGCTTGTCGCTGCCGACAATAAAAGTAATCAGCACAATCACCGCCCACACCAGAAAGAGAAAACCAGCTTCATTGTCATTGGTGATCACATTCGGCGCGGCTTGCACTGCCTGCAATGCATCTTCGGCGCTGCCGCTCAAGCCGCCGGAGCCTACCAGCACAAGAAACTTGCCGGCAAAGTTGGTGAGCCGCACGATAATCGTGCCACGCTCCTGAAGCAAGACCCAGAAGCCCACCGTCACCAACAAAAGCACCGCTTCGGGCCAGACGCCGCGCCGCGCACCGACCCAGCCAAAAAAGATCAGATAGAGAATAAAGGCGATCAGAACTTGCGTTTCGGTCGTCATGTCACGCTACCGATTCTGCCATCTATTGCCACTAAACTTACGCCAACCGCACAATTTCTGCTGCAATGCGGAAGGCTGCGTCCGGTTGCGCCATCTGCGCCAGCGCCGCCTCCATGGCCTGACGCTGCACCGCATTGCCAAGCAAGCTGGCTACGGTCGGCGCCAGGTGCGCCGGCAGGTCGCTGTCCTCGACGACCACCGCGGCGCCGCGGCTTGCCAACGCCTGCGCGTTGTCCGCCTGGTTGACGCTGTGCAGCGGCGCCAGCACCGACGGCAGTCTGCTCACCGGAAATTCGCCCAGTGTGCTGGCGCCGGCCCGCGCCACTGTCAGATCCGCGGCGGCCAGCGCCAGCGGCATGGCTTCGTGCAGATAGGCCACGGCATGATAACGATGCTGCAGCGCGTCTGGCAGCGGGTGCGCGGCGGCCCATGCTTCGTACAACGGCCAATCGCGCACGCCCACGACGTGCACGATCTGCGCCAGCGGCAGCAGCGCCGGCAGCGCGCCCCAGGTTGCCTGGTTGATCGCGCGCGCTCCGCTCGATCCTCCCCAGACCAGCAGCAGCGGCATTGGCGCGCCGTCTGTTTCATCGAAGGAGGCGTCCATCTCTGCGGCCAATTGCTGCCGCGCCGCCTGCCGATCCTGCGCGGCTGTCACCACTTCCGCCCGCACCGGATAGCCAGTCACGACGGCCTTGCCGGCGGGCGCTTCGCCACCGAACCAGTGCGCCACCTCTGGGAAGGTCACCGCCACGCGTGTTGCCAGCTTGCTCAGCATCCGAATGGCATAGCCTGGCGACATGTCCGGCAGGTAAATGAGCACCGGAAGTTTGCGCAGCGCACAAGCCATGACCACCGGCCCGCACACATAGCCACCCGTTACAAAACAGACGTCTGGGCGAAACTCGTCGACGATCGCCAGGCTCTGGCGCACACCGGCCGCCATGCGCCCCAGGTTGCGCACCACTTTGACCGGATTCGCCACCCGCAATTGGCCCGTGCTGATCCCTGTAAACGGGATGCCGGCGCGTTCGACCAATGACTTCTCCATACCGCCGCGGCTGCCGACCCACAGCGTGCGCACCTCTGTTTGCGCGGGTTCAGCCGCGCTTGCCGCCGCGACGGACGCGGCCATCGCCGACGCTGGGCGGGCGGGGCGTTGTCGCCTGGTAGTTGCCGGCGCGAGCTGCGCTACGACGGCCAGGGCGGGATACACGTGACCGCCCGTTCCCCCGCCCGAGATCAACACGTTCATACGAATA
>JACSRH010000263.1 GCA_014879855.1 Caldilineaceae bacterium
TCCGGCGAAATGTATTCTGGCACAGAGACACAGAGGCGCAAGGTGAAGCAACCTCCATGTCCCGTGCCAGGAAGCAAATCTCGATGCGCCTCTTGCTATCGATTGATCACCGGCAGAAAGAGGCGCTTTGCACCGGTCGTCGGCTGCTCCCCTTTCACCTGAGCGATGCGCATCGTCAACTCAAGTTCGCGGCGCGCACTAGCGATGTGATCGAGCGTCTCGCGATGAGTCTTGGCCGTGATCGCATCGAGATATCCGTCGACAATGTTTGTGAACGCGGCGCTGCGTTGATCCGCCACCTGGTCAAGCACGAGCCGCGGGTTGACCAACAGGGCGGTCCCGGTGATCGGCTGTGTGCGGCTGAGCGCGTAAGTTTGCAGAATCTGGCTGTCATCCACCAAATGCTGATTGCCGTACAGCATGGCGTGCAAGAAATCATCGCTGCTGACCGCATTGGCCAGACCAATGGTGACGAGCTGATCCACGAGCGCCTTCCCGCCGGCCAATTCCGCTGCCGGCTGCCGCAGCGAACCGGTGTTCAGTTCTGTCAAAATCCGGTTGTACAGTTCTTGCTGGTAGCCGGCCAGCCGGCCTTCCAATGGCGCAACGAGATCGCTGTAGAGCTTGGCGCGCTGCGCCGTCTGCTCCGGCGTAAGGGGTGCAAGCGTTGCGTCGCGCTCGAAACGCTGTTTCAGATTCGCCCAATTGCGCACTGTGTAGCTGGTTGGATCTTCCACGTCACCGCCGATGACCGGCAGCGTCACGCGACCGGCATTCAGCTCCATCTGCGTGAGCGGGATGCTGCCGTAGGCAGCGCGCACGAAGACCTTCAGGTCGCCAATCACCGGACAGACATCCGGATCAGGCGTGCACCCCGGAGCTGATCGCGCATTGGACACCGAGCCGGTCATGTACACGCCGATTTGTTGGGTTTGCGAGATGGCAAAGTACTCTGCTAGAACGTACCGGTTGAGGCCGGGAATCTGCATCTCCAAATTGGCCGGCGCCGGCAGTGTTGCCTCCTCGCCGTAGGTCATCATGGTGAGACCGGGCGGCTGAAATGCCAACGGCTGATCGATGCCGCCGTAGAGGTTGAACGGCTCGATGCGTTCCAGCCGCTTGGACTGAACTTCCTGCACAAAGGTGGTTTCGAGCGGCTGGATCGCGTTGTTCAGCCGAGCTAGTCTGCCTTGATAGTAGCTGATGACGGTGGTGTAGAGCAGTTCGTTGCCCACGGTGCCAGTCATTGTGACGAGCGCCGCGATATTCTGCATCGCCATTTCGATATCGGCGCCGACAGCGTCCAACTGGGCCTGGCGTTGAGGGTTGATGCGCTTCATATGTTCGGGCCATTCACTGCCAAGTTGGGTGTAGGCGCGCGCAGCGAGCATCCAGTCCCGTGGGCTGGCAATCACCTTGTTGGAGATGCCCGGCATTCCATTCACCTTGAGCCAGCCGTTCAGATAGTTGAGGTTTGCATCCATCGGATAAGCGTTTAGTTCCGTCAACAACGCTTCCGGGCTGTAGTCGCGTTGGCTCGGCCCGATCGCAAGCGCATCGAAGGCGTTGATGGCGCCCCAGGTATGCAGCGCGTTTTCAAATTCGACGAACTCTGGCTGATAGGGCATCGGCAGGCCAGTGCGCTTCTGATAACCCAGGCTACCGTTAATGGCAGAGAGCAGCGGACGGCGGCCAACTGCGTCGATCATCTCAAAAGTATTGCGTTCGAGCCGGCTCAGCCGCAAGTCGAGCGCAACCAATGACTCCTGAATCACATCGAGCTTACCATTGATTTTGCCCAACTGAATGTCGATCAGGTCAAAGCGCTCCTGCATGGTGCTGTAGATCTGGTTCAGCTCCTCGTCAATGCGGTCGAAGCGGTCGTGCATCTCGGTGCGTAGCTGGTTGACTTCCTGGCGCAGCTTGCCGATCTCTTCGAGAATCATCTGATCGGGGCTGGGGCCAGAATCGCCGAAGAGATTGATCACGTTCATCACCGCGCCCAGCACATTGCCGGTCATGACGATCGTGCTCAGCGAACTGACGTCCGCCAGCGCACTCAATCCAGAAGTTGCGGTCAGCCAGCCATTCAGGGCATCGGCAATTTGCACCGCCGCGTCACCGGCGACGGACAAATTCTGGCCGAACTCAGGGTCGATAAAGCTGATCAGGTTGGCGACAATCGAGAAGGAAGCGCGGAAGGCATCCAGACTGAGTTGCTGCTCGGCAGCCTCTGCCGCGGCCAACGCCTGCATCGCCTGCTGTTTCTGCTGGTCGTTGATGTAGTCGATGATCACGCCCTGCTGCGCGTCGATCTCGACCAGCGTTTTCTGCATGTCGTCGATCGACGCGTGCAGTTTGTCGAACTCGGTCCGGCTCATCGCTTTAAGTTCATTGAGGGAGAGATTGATCGTGTTGTTCTGCTCGATCAACTGTAAGATCTGGGGGGGCGCCGCAAGGGCCGGCCGTTTTCTCACGATTGTTTTTGCGCTGTCTTTAATGCTGACGCCCAGCTTTTTGCCGGCGGTGTTGTCGAAGGTTCTCGCAACCACCGGATCCTTGTCTGCGCAATCGCGCACCTTGCTGAGCGTCTGCGGGAACAGCTTGACGATGCGCCCATGCATCGGATAACGAAACGCGCTCTCGACCGCATGGCGTGCGGCGTTTCCGGCCAACGTAAGGTTGCCGTCCTTCTTCAGGATATTGCCCCAGACCGCCGGCGCATAGCGCTTCAGTATTTGTGAATCCATGGCTACTTCCAACATCGTGTGCACCAGGCGATCATAGATCTCCCCGCCGTATGCCTCCTTGGCGCCGGCGCCTTGCTCGAGCCACACATCATTGACAGTTTGGCTGTATTCATTGATGACGCTTTCAGCATCGACGAGTTGGCTCTCTTGGCGAAGCTGCACGATGAACTCGCCAAGAATAACCATCCTCGTCATGTCAAGGGCGCCAAGCGATTGTCGGGCGTTCGCCTCGTAGATCGCCGAGTCGATGGCGCCATTGGGGATCTGCACCATTTGGTCCGCCGAAGTTATCTGTGCGGCATGCACCGCAAACAGATTCTCGCCCCCACAGAACTCCTGCTGATCCGCCGCTGCTGCAACATGTGCGGGCAAGATCAGCGCGATCAGATACAGCAAGACGATAGTTGGGTTCAAGTAGCGTGAAGCTATGCTGATTCTCATGTTTTTATCCTTCATTTCTTTATCATTGACCTGTTAATCATTGCATCACTTGTGCATAGACGTCGATCACGACGCCGACGGATATGTGACAAACCTCCCTAAGAACCGTCTTATGCGTGACGGCTGAGGCGGCTCACTGAGCACAACTCGGTAATCGTTCAGATCGCCATCGAAGCTGGGTTTATAGAGATAGCCGCTGCCCTGAATCAAGCGCAGGAGGCGATGATTGCGGACATCAAAAATCACGCGCAGTTCGCAGAGCCGATCAGCAGCAGCATGTTGATGAAGCCGCTGCCAAAGCGAGCGGCCGATGCCGAGCCCCTGATAGCGATCTTCGACAAGGATGGCGAGTTCGGCGGCGCACGTGTGCTGGCCGCCATCGCGTACGTAATGCGCCACCCCGACAATATGTTCGCACCCGGTATGCGTAACGGCGACAAAGCCGGCGCCCTGTTCAGGCGACATATTGCAGAGCGCCGCAACCTCCGCCAACGGCGGAATTCTGTATTGGAGATAGCGGTAGTAAAGACTTTCTGGCAGCAGACGCTTGTGCATCGCATAGATCGCGTCGGCATCGCCAAGCCGGATGGGGCGCACCGTCACCGGGTTGATGCCCCGTTTCACTTGCCGGCTGCCCTGCATCGTGGTCATCGTGGTCATAGTTGTCATTGCAATACGCTCCTTTTCTGTTCATCTTCTGCACACGCCGTGCAGAAACGTCATTTCACAGACGGAGAACACGATATGCGAACAGCGTCACAAAATCGACACAGACTTTTTGGGAAAAAAACAGCCCGGAATCTTCGAGATTCCGGGCTACTGGCAGAACTTTACTGGAGCAAGGTGAGGAGCGTCGTCCCTCATGACTCGGACTACGCAGCAATTCTCAATCTGGTGACTTCTGCGACGATCTGGTCGAGCAACGCGTGCTGGCCTTCCTGCCAGTGCGTCTCGAAAGCGCGCTCGCCTAGCCGCTGCCGCAAATCGATCAGCAGGTGTTCGTGCGCTGCCAGTTGATCGGGTGCGACGGGGATGCCCGTCTCCTGGCGCAAGCTTGCGGCCGCGCCCAAAAACCGCACAGCGGCCTCCAGGTGCTGGTCGACCTCAGCCAGAAGACTTGCGATGTCCTCCAGGCAATAGAAAATCGGCCATTTATACCCCACCTCGTGCATGATCTGCAGGTTCTGGCTAAAGTACAACAACGCCTGGTTGTAGTCACCAAGCTTTCTTGCCACATCAGCCAAGTTAGAAAGCGCAAACGCAATATGGGATCTATCGCCAAGTTCGCGCAGAATAGCGAGCGCATCCTCGCCGTAGCCGCGCGCTTGTTCATAATCTTCCCGCTTGAACGCCAGCATGCCCAGGCTCTTCAAAGCGGCGCCAATCAACCCTTTGTGCCCCAGGATGCGCGCAAGCTTCAGGCATTCTTCATAATTTGCCTGAGCCGCGACCACGTCATGCAACAGTCGCTCGGTGTCACCCACGTTTAGCAACAAGTTTGCGATGCTAACCTGATCGCCAAGCCGTTGGTAACGGTGCAGGCTCTCGCGATAGTGGTCACGCGCTTCTGCAATCCTATCCTGATCCCATGCCAGCCCACCGGCGTATTTCAGCCCCCGCGCAATGCCAACTTCATCATTCAGTGCGTGGGCAAGACTCAAGCTCTGCTCCAGGCATTGCTGAGCGGCTGGATAATCCCCCTGATCCATCTCGATCACGCTAAGGATTTGCAATGCACCAACCATGCCAATTCCGTCTTCCGCCTGTTGAAACAAGTGCAGGCTTTCTTGTAGGAAACGCCGTCCCTGCTCTAACTCGCCCTGGCGATAGGCCAGCCAGCCGGAAGCAGTCAGCGCTTTTGCGACTAACTCGCCGGTAGTTGCTTCGCATGTTGTGAGCGCTTTGCGCAGCCAATCGCGTCCTTCGCTGACATAGCCGCGATACTCCCAAAAGCGGTGCAGCGCCGTTGCCAGACGCAGCGCCAGCTCGCTGTCAGCATTGGCGAGCAGATAGTCCAGCGCAGCCCGAAGATTGGGATGCTCGATTTCCAGCCGATTCAACCAGGTGTGCTGTTGGGCGCGGACCAGTTCTGGCTCGGCCTGCTCGGCAAATGCGAGAAAGAACGCTGCATGACGCGCTTGAAGGAGTGTCAACTCTTCGGAGGTCGAGAACTGCTCCAGGGCATACTCGCGCAGCGTCTCCAACAGACGATAACGGTGCTGCGCGCCGTGCGGCTCGACGATCACCAGTGATTTGTCGACCAATTGGGTGAGCAGATCGAGGCCACTCGGAATTGAAGATGAGTGCCCCGGCGCGCCGATCTCTGCAATCTGTTCGAGTGCATCCAGTGTAAAGCCGCCGCGGAAAATTGCCGTCTGGCGAAAAAGCTGTCGCTCCGCCGGATCGAGCAGAGCATAGCTCCAGTCGATGGCAGCGCGCAGAGTCTGATGGCGGGGCAGCGCGGTGCGGCTACCCTGGGTCAACAGCACAAAGCGCGCACCAAGCACACCTGTCAGCCGGTCAGAGATCTCCTCGACCGTCAACATCTTGACGCGCGCCGCCGCCAGTTCAATCGCCAGCGGCATGCCATCGAGGCGAATGCAGATTTCAGCAACGGACGGCGCATTCTCCGGCGTTAGACGAAAGCTTTGCTGGCTCGCCGCTGCGCGCTCGACAAAGAGACGAACACACTCGTATTGCATCAACAGGTCGGCTTGAGGTAGCTGCTGTAGATCGGGCAGGGACAACGCCGGCGTCTGCCATAAGATTTCTCCGGAGATGTTTAGTGGCTCGCGACTGGTGGTTAGGATCTGGAGATTGGGGCAGTGGCTCAGCAGTTCCACGGCAAGCTGCGCCGATGGCTTGATGAGGTGCTCACAGTTGTCGAGCACCAGGAGCAGTGTTTTGTCTTTCAAAGCATTCATAATCGACCGCGTGCAGCGTTCGGCGGCCACTTCGCTGACGCCGAGCGCTTTGGCCACAGCGCGCGCTACCTGGTCGCTGTCGGTCAGCGTCGCCAAGTCCACCCACCATACCCCATGTGCGTAGCTGTCGATCAGATCGGTGGCCACCTGGATCGCGAGCCGAGTCTTGCCGCTGCCGCCCGCGCCGAGCAAGGTCACCAGACGCGCGGCGTTGGCGGCAGGGTCGAGCAGCCGCTTCAGGTCACTGGTCTGGCGCGCACGGCCGACAAAGCTGGTGAGCGGGATCGGCAGATTGGTGATCCTGGCGTAAGCAGATCCTGCCTTACTCTCTTGCTGCTTGATCCACAGATAAAGCGCAGTGGTTTCCGCTGCCGGCGATGCATCGAGTTCGGTTTCCAGCGCAGCCTCGCACTGTTCGTATTGACGCAAGGCAGCAGCACGATCGCCTGCCGCCATGTAACAGAACATCAGATGCTGGTGCGCGTGCTCGTTGGCCGCATCAAAATCCAGAACTTTGTGGGCAACCTCAATCGCCAAACTATATTCGCTGCGTGCGCGCAACGCCTGGGCCAGCGTAAGCAGGAGTTTAAACAGACGCGCGTGATAATGCTGGCGTACGGCAGCTACCCAGTTGTCGTAGAAACCGGTCAACAGTTCACCTTGCCACAAAGCCAGCGCAGCGCGCAAATGCGTTGGCTCGGCCAGGGAACTATCTTCAAGCTGTTTGTCTAGCGCCAGCAGCTCGCGCAGATCGAGCCAGAGAGGGAAGCTGGGGTCGATTTGCACATGATTGCGGTCGACCAGCAAGAGTGAATCGCTCAGATGCTGGCGCAGTGTAGCAAGCGCCGTGCGCAGTGAGTGGCGCGCTTTGTCATCCGAGGTGTCGTCCCAGAAAAGCGTGGCAAGCGCGTCGCGCGTCTGCGGCTGCGGGTGGAGGAGCAGATAAGCGAGCAGCGCCTCCACCTTGCGACGCGGAAGATGAATGACTTCCGCGTCGCGTTCGATGCGCAGCGGGCCGAGCAGATGAATTCGCAGCCCCGCAGTCTGTGTCATATTGTTGCCAGAGAATGTATATCCTGTCCGTCGAGCACAACGCCCACCCATGCAGCCATCTTGAATTCTGATTGAATTCTAAAGTCTGCACTATACCGTCAAGCAGCGTTCTCATTCAAATTCGCCAAACAGGCGCAGCCTTCCCTGCCGGTCGTTCAAAAATCTACTCGCCTCTGCGCCAGAATGGCTGATTTTCAAACTGGCGCTCACGGCGTCAACCGGTTGAGATCGCGCGGGAAGAGCGTCGTCAGCCGCAGGTTGGGCGCGCCGGTCAGTTGCATCAGCAGGCGCTCCGCACCGATGGCAAAGCCGCCGTGCGGCGGCATGCCGTAGCGGAAGGTCTCCAGATAGGTCGCAAAGGGTTCTTCCGCGAGGCCGCGCGCGGCCAGCGCGGCCTGATAGTCGGCGTAGCGGTGCAGGCGCTGCCCGCCCGTCACCAGTTCCGTGCCGCGGAAGAGCAGGTCGAAGGAGTTAGAATACCCCGGCCGCGTCGGGTCGGGATGAGTGTAAAACGGTCGCTTCGCCATCGGATAGCCGACCACAAACAGGAAATCACTGCCATGTTCAGCCAGCGCCCACGCGCCCAGCCAGCGCTCGTCCTGCGGCGACAGGTCTGGCTCGCCGCGCACATCAACGCCATGCAACTTCAGGATCAGTTCCTGCGCCTCAGCAAAGTGGATGTGCGGGATCGTGGCCGGCGCATGGGGAAGTTGCGCTCCGGCCAGTTCCAACTCGGCGGGATAACGTTCGCTGAGGCTGGTAAAGATATGCGCCAGCACGTCGCGCAACACAGCCATCACCGTGAAGTGATTCTCGATAAAACCCAGCTCCACGTCAAGGCTCACATATTCGTTGATGTGCCGCGTCGTGTCGTGCGGCTCGGCGCGAAAGACGGGCGCCACCTCGTAGACGCGCTCAAAAACGCCCACCATGATCTGCTTGTAGAACTGCGGGCTTTGCGCCAGAAACGCCTTCTGCCCAAAGTAGTCGACGGCAAAGACATTGGCGCCGCTCTCCGTTGCGGAGGCGACCAGCTTGGGCGTCTGGATTTCGGTGAAGCCGCGGCCATTCAGGTGTTCGCGGAAAGCCGCCATCACACCCGCGCCCAGCCGGTGGACCGCACGCCGCGCCGGGTGGCGATTGACGACGACCGCGTGGTCGAGTTGCGTGGCCAGGCTGGCCTTGATCTCCTTTTTACCGATCAGCACGGGCAGCGGCTCTGTCACGGGCGTGATGATCTCCATTGCCGGCTGATGCAGTTCGACGCCGCCCGGCGCCTGCGGAGCCGCGACCACCAGACCCGACAGGCGGATCACGCTTTCCGGCTGGAGCTCGCCATCAACGATGGGCGCCAGTTGGCCCGCCTCTTCAACCACAGCCTGGGCTGTCCCCCAGCCATCGCGCACGATGACAAAAGTCACGCGGCCCAGCCGGCGCACGGCATGTAGCCAACCTTGCAGCTCGACCCGCTGCCCCACATAAGCGCTGATTTCAGTCGAACGGATGCGTTGGGTGATCTGTGGTTCCATGATTCCTCCGTGAGAGATGGGAGAGTAAGAGAGTAAGAGATTAAGAGATTAAGAGATTGGAGATTGGAGATTGTGCGCGGCTTGACACTCCCACAGTCACCTAATCTCCCAATCTCTTAATCTCCAATCTCCAATCTCCAATCTCTATTCTCCAATAAAAAACGCCCCCATCCATCTCTGTGGACGAGGGCGTTAGCCGCATCGTGGTGCCACCACGGTTCACTCCCGACAGGCGGGAGCCTTGGGCGGTCTTGCCTCCATGTGCAACGCTGCTACGTATTGGCGAAAACCGCTGCGCTGTAACGGGCGCACCCGTAGCCGGCTACTGGGTCGATCGATGACGACTTTTCCCCGACTCGGCTTCAGGGCGTCGTTTCCAAGCGACGAAGACCAGCCTTGCAGCCTTGGGCCAGTTCTCTGTACATCGCTGGGACTTGGAAACCTGTCCCTCTCATCGCCGTTATCGATGATGTGCGCCAGAGAGGATAGCACGGCGCAGCCGCCGGCGTCAATCCCCGGCGAGCGTCGTCAATACATCGGCAACATCCAACTCCGCGTCGCGCCGGAACACCTCCACTGAGATCGTGCGGAAGAGCAGCAACGCAATGATCAGCCCGATAATTTCAAGCGCAAAGACGACCATGTAGCCGAGCGCCACGTTCCCTGTCAAGCGGTAGGCGATATCGCGCAGCAACGCGCCGCCGATCGTGCCCAGCGATTGCGCCACAAAGTTAGCGACGCCCCATGCTCCGATGTAGAGGCCGACGTTCTGCGGCGCCGTCATATCGAGCATAAAGCTGAGATTGCTGACAGTCATCAGCCCGCTGCCCAATCCCAGTAGAAAGACCGATACATAAAAGAAGGCGACATGATGGATGGCGCCGGAAATAATGATCAGGGCAAAGGCCACAATCGCGATGATGGCGCCGATGTTAGCGTTGGCGCGTTTGCCAAAGCGATAGACCAGCCCCAACCCACCCAGCAGGGTGATGAAGACGCCAATGCCCCAGATCGCCTCGAGGCGCGTCGTAGCGCTGACCGGCAAGCCCAGCGTGTCGGCGGCATACGGCTCCAGCAATACATCCTGTGCACGAATGCCGATCAGCACGAGCAGCAAATAGACAAAGAAGCGCTTGGCAGTGGGATTGTTGGCCAATGCGCGCAGCGCAACGACGGGATGGTCAGCGGTGTTGCGCACGCTGCGAGCCGCCGCGTTGACCGGTTCAATGCCGGCTGCGCCCACCAGCACGCATACTGTCGCCACCAGCCAAATGGCCCCAAAGGCGGTGTAAATGCCGCTGATGGACGCGTCAACTTCCAGGGCGCGGGCAAGGCCGATGCTTGCCACAATCGTCGAGAGGATCATCGCGGTCCACATGACGCCGACGGTGCTGGTGCGCCATCCCTTTGGCGAGTTTTCAGTCAGTTCGCTGGCAAGGGAAAGATAGCTGACCGACGCCACGTTGACGCCAACGCCCCACACCGTAAAGACCGCAAATGAGGCGATCAAGCCGAGCGCAAAGTGTGTGTTCATGTAGAAAACTGTGTGCGCGGCCAGATAACTGCCAAATGCCGCCATCAGCCCGCCGATCAGGATCCACGGCGAGCGATGCATTCCCCACAGCGGCCTTCGATCCGCCCAGTTGCCGACAAAGACCTGGAGCGGCGACAGCAAATAGGGCAAGGCCACGAGCACACCCACCAACACCGCAGGGATGCCCATGTCGGCGATCATGATGCGGTTGAGCGTCCCCGTGATCGGCACCACCGTCAATGAGACGCCCACATGCACGAGGGAAAGCTGGATGATATTGCGTACGTTCAATGGATAGTTTTTCTGACCAATTCTCAAAACAGAAACATTTCATTGAGCGGCCAATAGCGCAGCCACACGCGCCCGAGAATCTGGTCAAGCAAAACGGGGCCAAAAGCGCGGCTGTCGTTGCTATTGCTGCGATTGTCGCCAAGCACAAAGTAGGAAAGCGGGCCAAGCGTCATCGGCGCCATGTCGATGGGGCTGGTGTCGTGCGGGAAAGGCTCGGCAACGGCCTGGCCATTGACATACACCACGCCGCCGTGAATTTCGACGACTTCGCCCGGCATGGCGACGATCCGTTTGACCAGCAGTTCTTCCATCACAGGCAGATCAATGACAACAATATCATTGCGATGAGGCGCATGAAGACGATAGCTGATCTTGTCGACGATCAAACGTTGGTGAGGGTGGAGATTCGGCTCCATGCTTTGGCCGAACACCACCGTTGCCTGCGCCATAAAGAGGTGAACTGTGAGCGCCAGAATCAAGGCTGGCGCCACGATCTGCAACGCCTCTCTGAACGCCGGCTGGATTGCCCGCCACCAGCCCGCGCCGGCTGCTGTCGGTTCCGCGGTGGCATCTTGCACTTGATGATCGGACTGCTGAGGATTCATTTCGCTCATATTGTTGAAGAAGTATACTGATTTGGCGGCACGTTGTCTAGGCAGTAAGATGACGATCGATGAATCCAACGTCAGTCAGATGCTGCTCGCCCTGTTTATCGAGCACCTATCCTTCTCAAGCGAACGCCCGGCCAAGTAGCAGGCGGCAAATAGCCTATCGCTTCACTTCGCTTTTTCTTGCGATCTGTCTCCTGCTGACGCAGGCAACCACCCTCATGGCGCAGACAACTTCCCCGTTGCCGCTGCCCAGCGTGACGCCGGCGTCCACCGAAGCCAGCGATGCGGAGCGTCTGGACATGCTGGCGCAGGCTATTTTTGAGAGCATGTCACCTGAACAACGGGTCGGCCAGCTGTTTATCGTCACCTTTCAGGGCAATGATGTACAGTTTGACAGCGATATTGTCGATCTGATTCACAATCAAGCCATTGGCGGGGTGGTGCTCAGCCCACGCACCGGCAACTTCTCAAATGAACGCGGTGTGGACACGCCGCGCCAGGTGGCGACGCTGACCAACCAACTGCAAGCCGCGGCCTATGGCGTGCTGCTGCCCGCGGAGAATGCGTTGCAGCCTGTGCCGTTGGCGCCCTGGCCCCCACGCGGCGTCTTCACCTATCTTCCCGATGTGACGGACGCCGCGGCCGGCGATCTCCCGCTTCTGATCGGCGTCATGCAGAGCGGCGACGATTTGCCGATGACAGCGCTGCGGCGTGGCTTTACCCCGCTGCCGTCGCCGATGGCATTGGGCGCGTCCTGGAATCGCGACCAAGTCAAGAGCGTGGGTGATGTCGTCGGACGTGAACTGCGGGCAGTGGGCTTTAATCTGTTGTTGGGGCCTGCGTTGGATGTCTTCAGCCTCAAGAGCAGCGAAAAGGTCAATGCGCTGGGACTTTATGCGTTTGGCGGCAGCCCATACTGGGTTGCACAGTTGGGCCGGTCGTACATCGAAGGCGTGCACGCCGGCAGCAATGGCCGCATCGCCACCGTGGCCGGTAGTTTCCCCGGACAAGGCGACACCGATCGCGTGCCCGCTGAAGAGATCGCCACGATTCAGTCCAGCCAGGCCGAGCTGCGCCAGAATGCGCTGGCGCCCTTTCTAGCCGTCACGCGCCAACCCTCGACAATCATCGACCCTGCCGGCGACCCCGGCGCGACCGATGTTGTGATGACCAGCCACATGCGCTACACCGGGCTGCAAGGCACGGACGGCAGCGTGAAACCATTGAGCCTGGCGCCCGAGCTGCGCACAATTTTGCAACAGGAAGGCTTGGGCGATTGGCGGTCAAATGGCGGCGTTGTCATGTCCGGGCCGCTGGGCGCGCAGGCTCTTCGTCGTTATTTCGAGACGAATAATCCAGAGAATTTCCGGCGCGTTGCTCAGGATGCTTTCGTCGCCGGCAATGATCTGCTCTTTCTCGCCGATTTCGGTCTCGATGATGATCCGAAGGCGCAGTTTGCCAACCTAAAGGAGACGATTCAAGCCTTCCGTTCGTTGTACGCCGAGGATCGTGACTTTGCCGCCCTGGTCGACGATGCAGTGCAGCGGATCGTGCGCCTAAAACTTGGCATCTATCGCCGTGGAATCCCGACCCTTGCCGATACTACCGAGGAAACCGAACCAAGCGCAATGCCGGTGATTCCGCTGTCCAATGTCCTGGTGACAGACACCGATCTCAATGTACTCACCAGTGAAGTGCGCGTCACTGCCGAACAGCAGATGGGTCAGATCGCACGCTCCGCGATCACGCTGCTCTACCCCGACCCTTCGACACAGACAGCGCCTGTGCCGCCTGCGTTCAGCGCCACGGATCAGATCCTGGTGTTCACTGATTTCCGCCTGCAGCGCGAATGTCCAACGTGCGAGCCGGAGCCTTCGGTGGGGCCGGACGCGGTGGCAAGCATCATCGAACGGCTGTACGGTTCCCAATCGGCCGGGGTGATCGATCCCAACAATATCACGAGCAAAACTTTTGTGGAGCTGACCGCGCTGCTGGATAGCCTGGATCAGGTTGCACCTTCGCCCATTGAAACGCCGCAAAGCATCATCACGGCCACCGCGCCGCTCACAGCAAGCGTCTCCGTCACCGTTCCAGCCACAAGCATGAGCTTACCGACTCCGACACCAGCGCCGCCCCCCCCCTCCTCCTCTGAGCTTTCGTCGACTGTCTTGAACAGCGCGACCATTACGGCCAGCGGCAGTCTAGGCGCGCCCACAGCATCGACATTGGATGTGCTGGAAGGCGGACGCGCTGCCGGCGGTGAAGATGCGAACAGCAAGACGCTCGCCACCATTGACAGTGCCGACTGGATCCTCTTTGCCATGCTTGACGTTGCCCCTACCACGGCGCCGATGAGCACTGCCGTCAAGCGGCTGCTCGGCGACCACCCCGATCTCCTCGATGACCAGAAGGTGGTCGTCCTGGCGTTGCAGGCGCCCTATTATCTGGACGCAACCGAAATGAGCAAGCTGACGGCCTATTTCGGCGTGTACAGCAAAACAGCGCCTTTCCTGGAAAGCGCCGTCCATGCACTTTTCCGCCGTTACCCGCCGATCGGGTCGCCGCCGGTCGATGTCCCCGGCACGCGGTTCGCCAACCTGAACGATCGTCTGCTGCCCAACCCCGCGCTCCAGATTCCGCTCGTGGTGGAGGATAACGATGGCAACCTGATTGCCAGAAATGACGGCGAACCCGCGGCCGAAGAGCGTCCGGTCGTCATGGCCGGCAGCCTGATGCGGCTGCGGCTTGGCCCGATCATGGACTTGAACGGTCATGCTGTGCCCGATGGCGCGGTAGTTGCCTTTGAGCTACGCTATGAGGGCGAGGAAGTCGCCCTGATGATGGAGCAGGCGGTCACACGCAATGGCATGGCAGTGCGCGAGGTGACGCCCGATCGCAGCGGCATTCTGCAGATTTCCGCCCGCTCCCACAACGCGTCCAGCGGCGACCGGATCGGCATTGTCGTCATTCCTCCCGCCGCGCCAACGCCGGCGCCAGGGGCAGCACTCACCGCGACGACGGCGACCACCACGGACGCTCCCATCGACAACGGCGCACTGGGACGCCGCGCCACGCTGGATCGCGTCAACCTGCTCACGTTGTCGATCGCGCTCTTTACGCTGGTGATCGTCCTCAGCCTGTTGCTCATCGTGCAAATTCGTGTGCTGCCGCGCTCGACGCTGGTGCACAACATGCTGTGGGCTACGATCTTCGGGCTGGCAGGTTACATCCTGTACGGCATCGGCATCTTTCCTGGCGCGACATGGCTGCGCGAAAATGTCGGCGTGTGGGGCACACCGGTCACCGTGCTCATCCCGATGTTGTTGCCTCTGCTGTGGCTACAACTGCGCGGGGACGAACGCTGAAGCGAACTGGCTACAATTGACCCGTTGCTCCCCACGCAGCAAGCTGTTTTTGATACGTGGGGTCAGTGTAGCGGCTGAGCAGAAAGGCCGGGGCGTACTCCGGCAGTGGGGCGCCAACAAGATGCGCCGCCAATAGTTCACCTCCCGCACACGCCGCCATCAATCCATAGCCCGACAGCGCACCGAAAATATACGCGCCCTCGACCGGCAGCGGGCCGATCAGCGGGCGGTTCTCGCGCGTCTTGGTGTAGTAGCCGCCGTCGACGTAGGATTTGGGCAGCTTTTCCAGATA
>JACSRH010000127.1 GCA_014879855.1 Caldilineaceae bacterium
GCGTCTCCGCGCCTCTGCGTCAAAAAAAGGGCTTTTCAAACAGTGTCCATGCCCCTGCGGCGCACAATCAAAAATGAAAAACCTTTGCGGTAAGAAACTATTTTCAAGTCAGAGTTTTCCTTTTTTTAACCGCTAGTTTGCCAAGGAGCAATATTATGACAGACCGACTGCGCGTCGGCGTGATTGGGGCGGGTCGCTGGTCGGCCTCCGCCCATTTGCCCGGCTTTACCCGTTCCCCGCTCTGCGATGTGGTGATGCTGTGTGATCTTGACCGCGAGTTGGGCGAGGCCCGCGCCAGGCAATTCGGCATCCCCGAATTTGTCACTGACTACGAGAAAATGCTGGCGCGGGCTGACATCGACGTGATCGATATCGTCACCCGCGCCGATCACCAGCAAATGGTCTTCGATGTGCTGGAGGCGGGCAAACACTGTCTGGTGGAAAAGCCGGTCTGCCACGACTATCGCGATGTCTGGCGCGCCCAACGTCTCGCCGAGTCCAAGGGGCTGAAAACCAAAGTGGGTCTCACCTTCCGCTACGCGCCGGCTGTGCAATACATGTTTGAGTTGCAGCGCGAAGGCTTTATCGGCCAGCCCTTTGTCTTCAACGGCTACGAGCAGAACAGCCAGTGGCTCAATCCCGACAACCCGATGGACAAGCGCATCCACAAAACCAAACCGGTGGGCGAAGCCGAGTGGGGAACCGACCTGAGCCGCGCCGGCATTCACGTCTCGTCGCTGGAAGGCTACGGCGCGCCCACCATCGATATTGGCCTGGAGTTGGTCGGCAGCGAGCTGGCGCAAGTGGTGGGCATCCTCGCCAACATGGTTCCCTACCGCCGCCGCACCAATCTGGACGCCACGCGCGAGCGCATCAACATCGACGACGCCGACATGTTTATCGGCGAATGCGCCAACGGCGCGCTCTACTCGATGCAGAGCAGCTATGTCACCGTCGGCAACTATCCCGGCATCGAAGCGCGCATCTACGGCGCCGAGGGCGCGCTGATCGCGCGGCTCGTCGACGAGTTCGGCCAGATCCAGACCCTGCGCGCGGCCAAGCCAGACGCGGTCGAGTTTGTGCAACTGGAGATTCCGCAGCGCTTCTTCCCGCCCGGCTATCGCCCCGACGACCCATGGAGCACCGCCTTTTATGGCAATCTGGTGCACAACTTCCTGGAAGAGATCGTCGCTGGCGGCGAGACGAACCAGGGCAACTTCGCCCAGAGCGCGCGTGTGCAGGAGATCATCAACGCGGTGGCGCTCTCGCATCGCGAGCGGCGCTGGGTCGATCTGCCGCTGCCGGAAGATCTCCCGTACAGCCCGCGCACGGAAAGTTGATAACGCTTTAACGCAAGGGCGCAGAGAAGCAGAGAAAGCTCTGTTATTCGTAACTGTCAGCCATCGCAAAAACAGAGCGCGGAGGGTGTGGATTCGGCGGATTCTCATGCCAAAGTTTCCGGATTTGTCTGGCTAATTCGCCGAATCCGTGGTCTGTTTTTTTGTTATGAGGACAAGGAGAAATTTCATGCAGCGTCTCGACGGAAAAGTAGCTCTGGTGACCGGCGCTGGGCGCGGGCTGGGCTGGGGGATTGCGCGGGCGCTGGGACAAGCCGGCGCTCAGGTCTGTTTGACTGACATCAATCCCGACGAACTGGATCGCGCCCTGGCCGACATGCGGGGCGACGGCAGCCAGGTCATGGCGCGCCTGCTCGACGTGGCGGGTCGCGAGGATTTTCAGGCGACAGTTGACGCAGTGGTGGCGACCTGGGGTCGGCTCGATATTCTTGTCCACAATGCCATCTACATGCCGTTGGTGCGTTTCGATGATATGTCGCCTGATCTGTGGCAGCGCCAGCTCGACGTCAGCCTGGGCGGTCTCTACAATGCCACTTATGCGGCGTGGGACGTGATGAAAGCGCAGGGGGGCGGCCACATCATCGGCATTGCCAGCGGGTCGAGCGTGCGCGGCTACAAAGAGGAGGTCGCCTACTGCACGGCCAAGCACGCGCAGGAAGGTTTTATCAAGGCGCTGGCGCTGGAAGCCGCGGCCTTTGCCATTGCGCTCAACAGCATCGGGCCGGGGCGCACGATCAAGCCGACGCGCCTCACCTGGGCTGAATTGGACGCGCTTCCGTCTGAAGAAAAGGCGCAGTGGGCCGACCCGGTGGCGTTGGGCGAGGCCTTTGTGTGGCTGGCCGCGCAGCCACCCACGCGCTTCAGCGGCCTGCGCTTCGATGCCGGGCCCATTGTCGATACGATCGCGGCGGAAGGCTTTGACTTTGCCGTTACGCCGGAAAAAGTGACGCTCTATGTAGATGACTTTGTGGCGCGCCAGCAGTGGCAGGCTGACCACCACGAATAGAGCGCGGATTGAGCGGATTTTGGCTTTTGAAAACTTTCGTTTCAGTGTTTTCATGGCCTTGACATTGAGGTCAAGTAGAGTATAGTCCACTGCGTAAGGAGGAAACGGTGCGCGCACGTAATATCCTGCAGGAGAACGGTGCAGCCGAATTGGCCTGACGCACCGAGGCGGGCGCGACTTGGCGGACGCCATTTCACGCATCACCACACAGAGAAAATAAGGATAGACTAGCCATGCAACTCGGAATGATTGGCCTCGGACGTATGGGCGCGAATATGGTGCGTCGTTTGATGCGCAACGGCCATGAATGCGTCGTGTATGATCGCGATGCAGAAGCGATCACCGAATTGGCAGGTGAAGGTGCAGTCGGCGCTGGCACGCTCGCTGATTTCGTGGCGAAATTGCAGACGCCACGTGTGGTGTGGCTGATGCTGCCCGCGGCCGCGGTCGATTCAGCGTTGGAGGATCTGGTCGGCCACTTGCAGCAGGGTGACATCGTGATCGATGGCGGCAACTCGTACTACATTGACGATATTCGGCGCGCGCAGGAATTAGCTGGGAAGGGCATCGAGTACGTCGACGTGGGCACAAGCGGCGGCATGTGGGGATTGGCGCGCGGCTATTGTATGATGATCGGCGGCCGCGCCGAAGCTGTACAACACCTGGATCCGATCTTCAAGGCGATGGCGCCTGGCATCGGCGCCATTGATCGCACACCGGGACGCGAGAAACTGGGCGGCACGGCAGAAGAGGGCTATCTGCATTGTGGGCCCAATGGCGCCGGTCACTTTGTCAAGATGGTGCACAACGGCATTGAATACGGCATCATGTCCGCCTATGCCGAAGGTCTGAACATCCTCAAGCATGCCAACGTTGGCCAGCAGGGGCGCGAAACCAGCGCCGAAACGACGCCGCTGCGTCATCCGGAAGATTATCAATACGATTTGAATTTGGTCGATGTGGCTGAAGTATGGCGCCGCGGCAGCGTGATCGCTTCGTGGCTGCTCGATTTGACAGCGATTGCCTTGGCGGATGATCCGCAGCTTGCCCAGTTTGCAGGGCGAGTTTCCGATTCGGGCGAAGGACGCTGGACCATACTGGCGGCCATCGAAACAGGCACGCCAGCGCCTGTATTGAGTTCTGCACTGGATCAACGATTTGCTTCACGTGGCCAAGACGACTTTGCCGACAAAGTGCTTTCGGCCATGCGCTTCCAGTTCGGTGGACATCACGAATTACCGAGCAAGTGATCAGAGTTTTTATCATCACTTGAGGCAAAGAACGCCGCGTACGCTTTGCGCCTGATTTGAATGGGAAGGTTTTCTGCGTATGGCACAATCTGACGCGTTTGTTTTCTTTGGGGCAACAGGCGATCTAGCCTATAAAAAGATCTTTCCGGCGTTGCAAGCCATGATCAA
Source organism: Caldilineaceae bacterium (assembly GCA_014879855.1). Taxonomy (GTDB): domain Bacteria; phylum Chloroflexota; class Anaerolineae; order Caldilineales; family Caldilineaceae; genus Caldilinea. The sequence goes on from JACSRH010000127.1 coordinate 3,783, forward strand.
GCGCGGCAACCTGGACGCGCCAGTGATCGGCGTAGCCAAATCCGGCTGGACGCTGGAACAGTTGCGGGATCGGGCGCGCAAAAGCATCGAAGAACACAGCACCTTTGACGCGCCGGCGTTTTCCAGGTTGATGGAGTTGCTCCAATACATCGACAGCGATTATAGCAATCCAGACACTTTCAAGCGTTTGCGGCAGGCGTTGGGCGACGCCCAGCACCCAATGCATTATCTGGCGATTCCGCCCAACTTGTTTGGTGACGTCGTTGCTCAGCTAGGCGCGTCGGGTTGCGCCACCGGCGGGCGCGTCGTTGTTGAAAAGCCCTTTGGCCGCAATCTGTCTTCGGCCCGGGCCTTGAACAAGACGCTGCACACGGTCTTTGCCGAGGACTCGATCTTCCGCATCGATCACTTTCTAGGCAAGAGCGCGGTGCAGAATATCTTGTACTTCCGTTTTGCCAATACTTTTCTGGAACCGATCTGGAATCGCAACTACGTTGAAAGTATTCAGATCACGATGGCGGAAGATTTTGGCGTGCAGGGCCGCGGCAAGCTCTACGAAGAAGTCGGGGCGATCCGCGATGTCGTGCAAAATCATCTGCTGCAGGTCGTCGCCTATGTAGCGATGGAACCGCCGATCCTCACCTATTCGGAAGCGATCCGCGACGAGACCGTGAAGGTCTTCCGCTCCATTGAGCCGCTCGACCCAGAGAACCTGGTGCGCGGGCAGTTTGCTGGCTATCGCAACGAACCGGATGTGAGCCCTGACTCACACGTGGAGACCTATGCGGCTGTGCGCCTGCATGTCGATTCTTGGCGCTGGGCCGGCGTGCCTTTCTTCATCCGCGCGGGCAAACATCTGCCGATCACCGCGACCGAAGTGTTGGTCACGCTTAAGCCCCCACCGATCACTCGGTTGTCGTCCGGACGGGGCAACAGTGTGCGTTTCCGCCTGACCCGACCGATTACCCTGGGCCTGGAGGCGCGTGTGATGGCGGAGGGCAACGAAGCGGCGTCACGGGCAGATGAGCTGACCGCCGAATATCAAACAGGCCCCAACGCACTGGGCGATTACGAGCGGTTGCTCACGGATGCCATGCAAGGAGAGGCGACGCTGTTTGCACGAGAAGACGCGGTGGAAATCGCCTGGTCGATTGTTGATCCCATTCTGGACGATGCGACGCCGGTCTTCGGATACGCGCCGGGCACGTGGGGGCCGGAAGAAGCCGCACGCTTGACCGCCCGTGTAGGCGGCTGGCACAAGCCAGGCGCCGAATAAACTGTAGGATTCTGCCTGAAATGAACTCGAGGGGAATGATGAGCACCCATCGACGCGTCAGCCAACCAATTTACAACCTATTACCCACGGAGATCGAAGGGTTTGACGCCCTGGCCGAGTTGGCTCTGGATATGCGCTGGTCGTGGAATCACGCCGCCGACAGCGTGTGGCAACAGCTCGATCCTGCGCTGTGGGAACTCACGCACAATCCCTGGGTTGTACTGCAGACAGTTTCGCGCGACCGAATCGAAGATGTGCTGGCCTCCGCCGCTTTCCGCAAAGATGTGGATGAGTTGGTGCAAGACAAACGGCAAGCGGCAGAGGCGGCGGCATGGTTTCAGCGCCATCATGCGGACGCTTCTCTGACTTCTGTCGCCTATTTCAGCATGGAATTCATGTTGAGCGAAGCGCTTCCCATCTATTCGGGCGGGCTTGGCAATGTGGCTGGCGACCAGCTCAAATCTGCCAGTGATCTAGGCGTGCCGGTGATCGGCGTGGGTCTTCTCTACCAGCAAGGCTATTTTCGACAGGTGATCGACAACCGCGGATCACAACAGGCCCTTTACCCGTACAACGATCCTGGGCAATTGCCGATTACGCCGTTGCGACACCCCAACGGCGAATGGTTGCGTTTGAAGATGGTCTTGCCCGGTCACTCGATCTGGCTGCGCGCCTGGCAGGTCCAGGTTGGCAGAGTGAAGCTGTACCTGTTGGACAGCAACGACGCGGCGAATTCGGCTATTCATCGCGGGATCAGCAGCGAGCTGTATGGCGGCGGGCCGGAACTGCGACTCATGCAGGAATTGCTCCTCGGTATTGGCGGATGGCGATTGCTCACCGCACTCGGCGTCCAGCCAGAAGTTTGCCATTTGAATGAAGGCCATGCTGCCTTCGCCGTATTGGAACGTGCACGCACTTTCATGCAGAAGAGCGGGCAGCCTTTTGAAGTCGCGCTGGCGGTCACACGCGCGGGGAATCTTTTCACCACCCACACGGCGGTGGACGCCGGTTTTGACCGCTTTGCGCCGGCGCTCATCGAGCAATATCTCTGCCAGTATGCCCAAGAAGAACTAGGCATTCCCGTTGAGAAGTTGTTGGCCCTGGGCCGGCAGAACCCGAACGACTCGACAGAGAATTTCAATATGGCCTTTCTGGCCATCCGTGGCAGCGGGGCGGTGAACGCTGTCAGTCGTTTGCATGGCGAAGTCAGCCGGCGCCTCTTTGCGCCGCTTTTTCCGCGCTGGCCGCAAGCTGAAGCGCCGATCGGGCATGTGACCAATGGCGTGCACGTGCCGACCTGGGAGTCGGCGCCAGCCGATCAGCTTTGGACAGAAGCTTGTGGGCGAGATCGCTGGCTGGGAACGACGGAAACCTTGGAGCAGGACATATTTCATGTCTCCGACGCCGAGCTCTGGCAATTGCGTCGCGCGGCCAAGCAGTCGCTTGTGAACTATGCGCGCACCCGATTGTCCAGCCAACTGGCCGCCTCCGGTGCATCATCCGAGGCGGTTGAACAGGCGCAACAGCTATTCGATCCCAACGCGCTGACCCTGGGCTTTGCGCGGCGCTTCGCCACCTACAAAAGGCCCAACCTGCTGTTGCACGACCCGGAGAGACTGTTGCGCATTTTGAGCGATCCTCAGCGGCCTGTACAACTGATCCTTGCTGGCAAGGCTCATCCCGCCGATCAGGCCGGACAGGACTTGATTCGGGAATGGATCCATTTTGTGCGGCGGCCTGAGGTGCGCCCTCACGCCATCTTCCTCAGTGACTACGATATACTGCTGACCCAACACCTGGTGCAGGGAGTAGATGTCTGGATCAACACGCCACGACGCCCCTGGGAAGCATGTGGAACCAGCGGCATGAAAGTGCTCGTCAATGGCGGCATCAATCTTTCAGAGTTGGATGGCTGGTGGGCTGAAGCCTATGCGCCTGACGTAGGGTGGGCGTTGGGAGATGGTCACGAACATGGCGCCGATCGATCCTGGGATGCTGCCGAAGCTGGCGCGCTCTATGATCTGCTCGAGCAGGAAGTGATCCCTGAATTCTATGCGCACAACGAGCAGGGCATTCCCGCTGCCTGGGTCGCGCGTATGCGGGAAAGCATGGCGCGGTTGACGCTGCATTTCTCGGCTCAACGTGCGGTGAGCGAATATACTGAACAATATTATATCCCAGCCGCGGCGGCCTACCGGATGCGCGCGGCGGATAAAGGCGCCTGGGGCGTGCAGGCGGTCGATTGGCAACACATGCTGACGCAGAAATGGCCCATGTTGCGCCTCGGCAAGGTGACGGTTGGCGGTGACGAAGCGAGACATCTATTTGAAGCTGAGGTCTATTTGGATAGCCTTGATTCACATAATGTACGGCTCGAACTGTACGCCGACGGCGCAAACGGCGGCGAACCCGAACGGCAGGAAATGAAGTGCATCCGTCAGATGGCAGGCGCGCCGGGCGGTTATATTTACACCGCGGCTGTGTCTGCTGCGCGCCCGGCAACGGATTACACGGTGCGCATGACGCCGCAGCACGCCGGTGTTTCGGTTCCTCTGGAGACGGCGCAAATCCTGTGGCAACGATGAGGAAACGCCTTGTTCGAGCGCCAGGCTGACACAATCAACCTTGACGAAATCAACCTCGATACAATGAATAGAGGCCGAATGGACAACACCATCCCAATTGCCACGTTATTTGTCGATATAGGCGGCGTCCTGCTCACTAACGGGTGGGATCACAATACTCGCAAACAGGCGGCAGCGAACTTCAAACTTGACTTTGCTGAGATGGAGCATCGCCATCACCTGACTTTCGACACCTACGAGGAGGGAAAGCTCAGCCTGGAGCAGTACCTGAATCGCACGATCTTCTACACTGAGCGGCCATTCACGCGCGATCAGTTCTGGGACTTCATGTGTGCACAGTCCCAACCCTATCCGAAAATGATCGCGCTCGTCACCCAGCTTAAGGTGCAATATGGGCTGAGGGTCGCAGTAGTCAGCAACGAGGCGCGCGAACTGAACACATATCGCATCCAGACGTTCAAGCTGGCTCAGTTTGTGGATTTTTTTATTTCCTCCAGCTTTGTCCACCTGCGCAAGCCTGATGCAGATATTTTCCGGTTGGCGTTGGATGTCGCCCAAACACCAACCGAGCAAGTCGTCTATATCGAAAACACGCCGATGTTCGTTGAAATCGCTACAGGTCTGGGGATTAGAAGCATTCTTCATACGGATTATGATTCCACGCGCGCTCAATTGGCTGCTTTCGGCTTGCAGCATAAAAAAGGCGCCGTCTAAGAGGCTCGCTACTCTAGCATCCTGGCGATCCACGGCGGCTCGCCAAGCGTCAAGTTTGCGCTGCTCGCGGCTGGCGTCCGTATTGAGCACAAGCAATCGATTGACAAGTGCAGCCAGGGTAAGAGGATTGGAGACTGGAAATGGAGCAGCCCCCCATGGATACACAGGGAGATATAAACATGCACCCCGCAGCGGATAAGCAGACAGCTAAGCTGGCGGCGCAATTGACTCCAGGCCGCGATCGGGTCGTCGAGGGTGAGTGGGCCGGCGGAATCCCACAGGAGATGGCCACGCTGCCCCAGGTGCGACTGGGGCGGCAATGGTTCTCTTTTAAGCAGATCCTAGGGGCCGGGTTCATGGGAGGCGCAGTAGTCCTGATCCTCAGCGTTTTACTGGCTCGCTATTTGCGAACGCTGCCCGATGTGCAAGCCTTCATTACTCAGTATCCCGGCATAGGTGCGTTCAGCTTGCCGGTGAATACAGGATTTCCTTGGTGGCTTCGCATTCAGCACTATTTCAACTTTGTGCTACTCCTGTTCATCATCCGTTCGGGGCTGCAAATCCTCGCAGATCATCCGCGCCTTACTTTTGACCATAACTGCACACCAGACACAGAATTTTTTCGGCTGCGCGGCGCGGTCCCAAAGGACAGGATTTGGACTGCCAAGGATGACACAGTGGCTTTGCCGGGCTGGCTGGGTCTGCCTGGCATCCGTCATACTATCGGCCTGGCTCGCTCGTGGCATTTCAGCCTGGATTTATTCTGGGTGGCAAACGGCGTCGTCTTCTACATGCTTCTCTTCTCCACCGACCAATGGCAACGCCTGATTCCGGTCTCCTGGGATGTCTTTCCACATGCGGCATCGGTTGCTTTGCAATACCTGTCACTGGATTTCCCGCCGCGTTCAGGTTGGAGCCAGTACAATGCTTTGCAATCGCTGGCCTATTTCACGACAGTATTCTTCGCCGCGCCACTCGCCCTGCTCACAGGGTTGCTGCAGTCTCCGGCCATTGCCGGCAAGTTTGGAACGGGTGCAGGCATATTCAATCGCCAAGTCTCGCGCACGGTGCACTTCGGCGTACTCTTATATTTTGTCGCGTTCCTCGTCATGCACGTCACCCTGGTGTTCATTACCGGCGCGCGCGTCAATTTGAACCACATCACAAGTGGTGCAAACACGGATTCCTGGCAGGGCGTCTGGCTCTTTCTGCTAGGAATAGCAATCGTCGTGGGGTTATGGATAGCCGCCACTCCGTTCACGCTGCGTTACCCGCGGGTGGTCCAGGAGACCGGGCGTTTTCTCGTCGGCTGGATCAAAGGCGGCATGGAGCAGTGGAATCCCAGAGCCGAGTACAGCGAAGCGGACATCGCACCCTATCTTTGGATAAACGGCGCCCTGCCTGACAAAGCGGAATACGCGCGTTTGAAATCCGACGGCTTCCGTAACTTCAAACTCAAGATAGGCGGATTAGTTGAGAATCCGGTCGAGATTTCCCTTGACGAGCTTAAACGCATGACAAAGCAGGAGCAGATTACGCAGACTTATTGCATTCAAGGCTGGTCGGGCATTGCCAAGTGGGGCGGCGTTCCCATGCAAGACATCCTGGCCCTGGTTCGCCCCAAACCAGAGGCAAAAATCGTGGTCTTCTTTTCGTTTGCTCATGGCCCCGATCCTGGCAGCGGGCTTTATTATGATGCCCATCCCATCGCCAACATGCACCACTCGCAGACCATCCTCGCCTATGAGATGAATGATTCGCTGCTGACCGAATTGCACGGCGCGCCGTTGCGTCTGCGCGATGAACTCGAACTGGGTTTCAAGCAGATCAAGTGGGTGCAGGCGATTGCGTTCGTCGAATCGTTCAAACCGCTGGGGTCCGGACAGGGCGGCTTCAACGAAGATTATGAGTTTTTTGACTGGCGCGCGCCGATCTAGTCCACAACAAGTTTTAAACCTGAAAATGCATAAAGCCAGAACGCCAAGCATGGCGACATTTCCAGAAGCCAGTCTTTTGTCATGCCATTGAAACCAGACCTATAACTACCAATCGTCCACATCAGGAAAGCAACGTCATGCCAGAACAGCACGAGACCAAGACGCTTTTGATTGCCAGCTACCTCGAACCCGAACATGTCGAACGCATCCGCCAGGTCGATCAACGCCTGGACGTTATCTATGAACCGGATCTGCTGCGCCCGCCCCGCTATCCAGCCGATCATGTGGGCGAGCCAGTGGCGCGCAGCGCCGCGCAGGAGGCGCGCTGGCGGAGCTTGCTGGCGACCGCGGAGATTCTCTTTGACTTCGACCACACGCACCGCGAGGACTTGCCGGAAGTGGCGCCCAACGTGCGCTGGGTGCAGGCGACCAGCGCGGGGATCGGCCAGTTTGTCGCACGCATGGGCTACGCAGAACGTATGCCCGCCACCCTCTTCACGACGGCCAGCGGCGTCCACGCCGCGCCCCTGGCCGAATTCTGCCTGATGAGCATTCTCAACCACTATCGCGGCCTGCGCCATCTGCAGGCCTGCCAGCAGCGCCATCACTGGGAGCGCTTCGCCACGACCGATCTGCAGGGCAAGACGGTTGCCATCATCGGGCTGGGCAGGATCGGTGGCGAGGTGGCGCGCCTCTGCCAGGCTTTTGGCATGACCGTCATTGGCGTGCGCAACACGTTGTCGCCGGTGGCGCACGTCGATCAGCTCCACCCGCCAGAGGAGCTGCACCGCGTGCTGCCGCAGGCCGGCGTCGTGATCATGATCGCGCCGCACACCCCGCAGACCGAGCGGATGCTGGGCGCGGCCGAGTTCGCGGCCATGCCCGACGGCGCACTCTTCATCAACATTGGTCGCGGCTCCACCGTGGACGAGGACGCATTGATTGCCGCGCTGCAATCCGGCAAACTGGGCGGCGCCGCGCTGGATGTCTTTGCAGAGGAGCCGCTGCCCGCCAGCAGCCCGCTGTGGGGGATGCCCAACGTGCTGGTCAGCCCCCATTCGGCCAGCACCAGCGATCGCGAGAACGAGCGCATCACGGATCTCTTCTGCGACAACCTGCGCCGCTATCTGGACGGGCGCCCGCTGCGCAATGTGCTGGATGTCGAACGGCTCTATTAACTTGTACGGAAAAGGAAATGAACTCGCAGCTTCAGATGATGCTGGCTCAACCAGAGCAGGCAGCCGCCTATATCGAGTTTTTAGAAGAGATCGCCCTCTGGCTCGATCGGCGCAGGGAAAGGTGCGCCCTGCATCTACAGCGGCGCTGTATCCATCCCGGAGCCAGTCGGTGCACTGAAGTTGTACCGCTTTCAGAGAGGGGTGACCGAATAACGCCGCGGTTGCTACTAAAAAACGGGTCATCTGCATGTGCAGATGACCCGTTTTTTAGTAGCACAACTGCTTAAGGCAGTGGGTTGACAACCCCAATCCCGACCATGCCAAGCACTATGTTGATCAGCCAGGCCACGACGCCGATGGCAATCGCTGCAACCAGCGCGCCGACAAAGCCATTGACGCGCATGCCGCGCACAAAGCTTCCGCTAATCATCAGCACAATGGCAGCGATCACCAGATTGACGAGGGCGCTAAGCCATCCTCCTCCAATCTGAATGCCCAGCACCGACAACAGCCAGTTTACGATACCGGCGACCAAGGCAATTACTAAGGCGGCAATAAAAGCCGGACCGAAGCCGTCGACCTCCATGCCCATGCCCATTCGACCGACAACCCAAATGACCAGACCGTAGAGCAGTGCTCCCAAGATGATACTTACGATTAACGCGATGAAATCCATGTGTTACCCCTTTCTAGCTGTTGTTGAAGACGGAACTTTTGCGTTGGCGGCACGGCAGATGAAAACTGCTGTGTTTCCCACTTTTCATTTTACACCAAATTGAGCATTTTGCTATAACCCATTTTTTTCGGCGCCCCCAGGATTTTGGCTTACTCTTCCAGAAAGGGGGCAACAGCGCCGATGCTGGCTATCCAGAGCCAGTTGGTGCGTTGAAGTTGCGCTGTTTTTGGAAACGGGGGGCTGACCACTTATGCTGCGCAATGACATGATAAGAGCGTAAATATGATATTCTCCTGCCAGTAACGGATCATCGCCATAAGCTGCTTTGTCAGACCAAGCTATGTTTACGCCTCGCTTAGCCACAAAACTGTATCTTCCTCAGCCGCGCCCGCAAGCTGTAAACCGTCCGCGCCTGATCGAGCAACTGAACGCGGGGATGCACTGCAAGCTGTCCCTCATTTCGGCGCCGGCCGGCTTTGGGAAGACGACGCTGCTCAGTGCGTGGGTCGCCGGCAGTGAATGGCGCGCTGCCTGGCTCTCGCTGGACGAGGGGGATCGTGATGTCGCGCGCTTTCTGGCGTATCTTGCCGCGGCTTTGCAGACAATTGCACCGCAGATGGGCGCAGGAATGCTGGCGCTCCTTGATTCCCCGCAGCCGCCGCCGGCCGAAGCGCTGTTGACCGCGCTGCTCAACGAGATCGCGACCTTTCCGCACGAATTCGTCCTGCTGCTTGACGACTACCATGTAGTGGATGCCCCAGCAGCCGACCATGCCCTCACCTTTTTGCTCGATCACCTGCCCCCGCAGATGCACTTGGTGATTGCCACACGCGAAGATCCACAGATCCCGCTGGCGCGTCTGCGCGCACGCGGTCAGTTGGCCGAGCTGCGCGCCGCGGATCTGCGTTTTACGCCCGACGAAGCCGCCGCTTTTCTCAACCAGGCAATGGGGCTGCATCTTTCAGCCGAAGAAGTGGCTTTGCTCGAAGCCCGCACCGAAGGCTGGATTGCCGGGCTGCAATTAGCCGCGATCTCCATGCAAGGACAACACGCTGCCGGACAACAGGACTATGCCAGCTTTATCGCGGCGTTCACCGGCAGCCATCGTTTTGTGCTGGACTATCTGGTGGAGGAAGTCCTGCACCAACAACCTGCCAGCATCCAGACGTTCCTGCTGCGGACGTCGATCCTTGACCGCCTGTGTGGCCCGCTGTGCGACGCTGTTGTGTGCGAGCCTGTTACGCCCGGACAGGAAACGCTGGAGTTGTTAGAGCGCGCCAACCTTTTTCTCGTCCCGCTGGACAACGAGCGACGTTGGTATCGCTATCACCATCTCTTTGCCGAATTGCTGCGACAGCGGCTGGGACAAAGCCGCGCGCTGGCAAATGGAGATCAGAAGCGCAGCATAGCTGAATACCATCAGCGCGCCAGCCAGTGGTATGAAGAGAACGACCTGGAGCTTGACGCGTTTCATCATGCAACCGCGGCCGGCGATGTAGCGCGCGCCGCTCATCTGATCGAAGGCAAAGGAATGCCGCTGCACTTCCGCGGTGCGGTGCGGCCTGTTCTAAACTGGCTGGCGTCGCTGCCCAAGCCAGTCCTGGATGCCAACCCCACCTTGTGGGTGATGTATGCCTCGGCGCTATCCATGAGCGGTCAGTTGACCAATGTCGAAGAAAAGCTGCAAGGCGCCGAAGCCGCGCTGCAAAATCTCGAACCGGATGCTAAGACTCGCAACCTCATCGGCCATGTTGCCGCCATACGCGCCTTTTTGGCCTCCGTACAGCACCAGGTGGAAACCATCATTGCGCAGTCGCAGCGCGCGCTCGAATATCTGCACCCTGAAAATCTCTCTGTGCGCACGGCCACGATCTGGAAGCTGGGCATCGCCCATCATCTCCAGGGAGAACGCGGCGCGGCCCGTCGCGCCTACACAGAGGCCATCGCTGCCAGCCAGACGTCCGGCAACATGATTGTCAATATCTCCGCGCGGGTCGGCTTGGGGCAGATTCAGGAGACAGAGACTGAGCTTTACGTGGCCGCGGAAACCTATCGTGATGTGCTGAACCTGGTTGATAATTCGTCGCAGGCGATTGCCGGTGAAGCGCATCTGGGGCTGGCGCGCATTCATTACCAGTGGAACGAGCTGGAGGTCGCCCAACAACACGGGGCACAGAGCCTCATCCTGGCCGAGCAGACAGAAAATGTCGACAACCCTGCCCTCTGTCGCGTGTTTCTTGCGCGGCTGCGTCTGGCCCAGGGCGATGTAGACGGCGCGTCTGCGCTGCTGGCGCAGGCTGAACAGTTTGTGCGCCAGCAACACTTTACGCATCGGATGTCTGACGTGGCCGCGGTTCAGGTGCTTGTGTTGCTGCGGCAGGGGAAGCTGGCGGCTGCATTGGATCTGGCGCAGACGCACGACCTCCTGCTCGGCCAGGCGCGCGTGCATCTGGCGCAAGGCGATCCGTCCGCGGCGCTGGCTGTGCTGGAGCGCGCGCGGCGAGAGGCAACGACGAAAGCATGGACGGATCGTCTTCTCCAGGCGCTGGTGCTGCAAGCCGTTGCACGCCTGTCTCTTATACACATCT
>JACSRH010000040.1 GCA_014879855.1 Caldilineaceae bacterium
GCGCCAGACGATCGCGGACACGTTGGGCATCGGCGGCATCATGCGCGGGCTACGCACGATCCCCGTCTTCCTCGACATGACGCGCGAGATGGAGGAGCTTTGCCCCGATGTCACCTTCTTGCAGTACGTCAACCCAATGGCAATGAACTGCTGGGCGATCAGCCGCGCCAGCAGCATCAAGACCGTCGGTCTCTGCCACAGCGTGCAGGGCACCGCGGAACAACTCGCCGAAGACATTGGCGTGCCGATCGAGGAGATCAACTACATTTGCGCCGGCATCAACCACATGGCCTTCTATCTGCGCTTCGAGCGCGAGGGCGAGAATCTCTACCCGAAGATTCGCCAGGTGCTCGATGAGGGCCGCGTGCCCGACTGGAATCGCGTGCGTTACGAGATTTTCAATCGCGTCGGCTATTTTGTGACCGAGTCAAGCGAACACTTCAGCGAGTATGTGCCGTGGTTTATCAAGCGCGACCGGCCGGAGCTGATCGAGGAGTTCAACATCCCGCTCGACGAGTACATCCGCCGCTGTGAAGTGCAGCTCACCGGCTGGGAGTTCATGCGCCGCAAGCTGGAGGAGCCGGAGGCCGATCTCAAGACAGAGTTCGCCGCGGCGATGCGCAAGGCGGGCGTGCCAGCCGAACACATGCCTTGGGTAATCGAGGAGTACGAGCGCGCCAACGAAGTGCAGCGCAGCCACGAGTACGGTTCGCTGATCGTGCACAGCATCGTGACCGGCCAGCCGCGCGTCGTCTACGGCAATGTGGCCAACAACGGGCTGATCGACAACCTGCCGCAGGGTTGCTGCGTCGAAGTGCCTGTGTTGGTGGACAAGAACGGCCTGCAGCCCACCCAGATCGGGGCGTTGCCGCCGCATCTGGCCGCGATGATGCGCACCAACGTCAACGTGCAGGAGATGGTGGTCGAGGCCGCGCTCACCGGCAAGCGCGAGTACATCTACTACGCGGCCATGCTCGACCCGCACACCGCGGCCGAACTGAGCCTCGACCAGATCTGGCATCTCGTCGACGACCTGATCGAGGCGCACGGGGAGTGGCTGCCGCAGTATCGCTGAGGGGCGAGGAACGTCTCCTGCACAGTAGCAGTAGCCAGCAATCAGGTGGGCAATAGAAAAAACGAGCTTCTTGAAGAGGCTCGTTTTTTTGAAGACGCCTTTGCTGAAAAATTACACTTCACCCCAGGATCCCTCTTCCCCGCCGCGCAAGGATGCAAAGCCACTCCTCCCTGCGCTCCTCCGCCACCTGCGTCATGCCATGCCACCCCAGCCTGGCGCGTATCTCCGGGCCTTGCGTGCGCAGGATGCCAGAAAGCATCAACAGCCCACCGGGCGTCACTGTCTCGGCCAACCCCTGCGCAAAAAAGTCGACGAGCACATGAGACAAAATATTGGCGACGACCAGCGGCGCCTGCGTCAAGCCGCAACGCCCGGCCAGCACGTCGGACAGTGACCCCTGCTCCACGCGCACGCGGTCATCGACCTGGTTCAGGGTCACGTTGGCGCGCGCTATCTGCACAGCAGCGGCGTCAATGTCCAGCGCCAGGATCGGAGTTGCGCCCAGCTTTGCCGCTGCAATCGCCAGGATGCCCGTGCCCGCGCCCAGGTCGAGCAGCGCTCCGGCTTTGCAATGGCGCTCCAGCGCGGCGAGGCAGAGCTGCGTCGTGGGATGCGCGCCGTCGCCAAACGCCGCGCCAGGGTCGATGCGGATGGCGATCTGCCCTGGCGCGAGCGGCGTGTCATCCGCGGGTGGCGTCACCCACAAACGCCGTCCAATGCGTTGGGGTGTGATCGTATCTGGATGGCGATGGCCAGTGGGTCGCATAGTTTCTTTTCGCCTTTAAGAGGGGTCCAACAACTCGCTCACACCGACTGTGACATCGGCAAATGCCTGTGGCGCACCATCTGGCGCACAATGGCGCCCGTCAGCCGGTAGCGTTCGATGGGCGGTGCAGCAACGGCAACCCTCATTTCTCTTTCCTTTCCTGCGATCAACGCGAGCCGCAGTTTTATACGGGTTTGTACGTGCACTGGAGTATAGCATAGTTGCATAGCTGAGCGAGGCTAGAATTTACAGCCTTCTTACACTTTTCATGCAGGAGGTTTGCAATTCCAGCGCATACTACAGCAGAGCCAGCAGGCTCTACACAACCATCGAGAAGCGTAATCACAGATCGTAATAACAGTTGGTATCGGAGGGTGCTCATCATGAATCTGAAACAAACTTGGAAACAATGGCTGGCCGCAGGTGTGCTGGTCGGCGCGGTTGCATTGACCGGCGCAACCATCTTCCCGCAGATAACCTTTGCCCAAACCGATGACAGCAGTGGCGACAGCGCGGCTACTCCTGCCACGCCTTTAGACTGCGGCGGCATGATGTTTGGGATGAGAGGCTTTGATAGGGGCGAGATGCGCGGCGAGCACCAGGCATACCTGGCCGACGCGCTTGGCATCACCGTCGAGGAACTGCAAGCGGCGCAGCAGCAGGCGCAGCAAGCGATGATCGATGCAGCCGTGGAGGCGGGCGCGATCACGCAGGAGCAGGCTGATTTGATGGCGGCGCGCCGCGCCTTTATGCAGTACTACGCGGCCGAGCGTGGCCAGAGCTTTGCCGATGCGCTGAGCGCGGCGGTCGAAGCCGGCGCCATCACGCAGGAGCAGGCTGATTTGCTCGAAGCCCAGGGCCAGAT
>JACSRH010000115.1 GCA_014879855.1 Caldilineaceae bacterium
TTCCCGGAAGCTTTGGAGCTTCCGGGAAGATTGCAGACCAGCATCAATTTATTATCTAGCCATCAGTAAATGACTGACCAGAATAAATGACTAGCCAGAAAGGAACTGTGATGACAACTTTGCTCCAGCCCGCGGAAAGCCATTCTGCCCCCCAGCGCGACCGCCGCGCGCCGATGGCCGCGGCCCCGATCGCCTACAACGATGATGGCAGCGTCGCCTGGGATCACATGTGGACGTCCTTCTGTGAATTGGCGAGCGTCGGCGGGCCGCCGCACCGCAGCGATCTGCTCCGCGCGCCATGCAACGTCGATGCCGGAAGCGCTGCCTATCACACGGTGGCTGCAGAAATCATCCGCGGCATCCGGCTCGTGAGCGGGCTAGAGGCCACAACCGGCGAGCCAGGCTGGATCGTCGTCGAATGCACCTCGACGACGCAGGCCCGCTGGCTTAGCGAGCAGATCAACCAGGAGAACGTGGAAAGCCACTGGTCAGGCAAGCGACTGTTTGTGCCCGCGGGCGAACATTTCACGGTTAAACGCGAAGTGAAAAATGTCATCACCGCGGTGGCCAAGACGACGCACTACTGGAATGAACATGTCGGAAAGGAGGTGAAACAAGCGATGGCAGTCGAAGCAGCGCTTCAATCGGTTGTTGCCTGGCTTCGTCGCCTGGCGCAATAACCATTTCGTCTTTCTTTCATCTTTCAGCTTCGTATTGGCAGTTGGATTCAGTTTGAGTGGCGATGGGTGCGTTTTGCGGCGGGCCCACGTGCGGGCTTGGAAGGCAGTGGTAGAGATGCAATAGCCGCCCAATCTGCCGCTGGCGTCGTGTTCTATTCCCGTCGCTCGGCTCTTGATGTGGCGCTTTTTGCAGTATACTGTGGGGTGCTGCGCCGTCACGCAGCCTTAGCCATGGTGTTAACCGCACACAAGCAGATTGCCGACGAGGTGTTTGCAGAAGATGAGTGGCGAACCGATCAAACCCAACTTGGCGCGCAATGCCGCGGCTACGATCCACGGCGCTTTCGATGACTATCACAACGAATTCAAGGCAGTCACGCGGCGTGCACAGGATCGCTTCGAGCGCCGTGAATGGGCAAAATGGCAGGAGGACGCGACCGAGCGGCTGGGGTTGCGCGAGCAGGTCATCCAACGCCTGGTCAATGGACTGCGCGCGCTGTTAGGTGCGCACGCCAACAGCTACTATGTGTGGGCCGCCATCAAAGAAGCCTACGCCCGCCTTATCAATCAACGCAGGGACGTCGAGCTGGCGGAGACGTTCTACAACTCGGTGACGCGGCGCATCCTGACGACTGTCGGCGTCGAGCCGGAGCTGGAATTCGTCTGGTTTGGCGCCACAACCATTCCCACTGGCGACACCCCCATCGTGCGCGTCTACAGCCAGGTCAACACGCTCGAAGATATGATCAAGTCCATCCTGCGCGATTATGCGTTTGTCATCCCCTATCAGGACATGGACGGTGATGCGCAGCGGGTGGCGCGTGTGATGCAGGAATATCTGCGCTTCTACTGGGAAACCCCCGACTTCGACGCCGTGGAGATGGTGAAGTCGGTCTTCTATCGCAACAAAGGCGCGTATCTGGTCGGGCGCGTGCGCAAACGCAACCGCGTGATCCCGATTATCCTGCCGCTGCTCAACAGGGACGAGGGCATCATTGTCGATGCCGCGCTCTTTTCCGAAGAGGAGGCAAGCATCGTCTTCAGTTTTACGCGCTCCTACTTTCACGTGGATGTGGGCACTCCAGGCGATCTGGTCGGCTTTCTCAAGAGCATCCTGCCACTCAAGCCGGTGGCGGAGCTCTATATTTCCATCGGTTACAACAAACATGGCAAAACCGAGCGCTACCGCGCGCTTTATCGCCACCTCAACAACTCCAACGACAAGTTCGAGATCGCCCGCGGCGCGCGCGGCATGGTGATGACAGTGTTTACGCTGCCGTCCTACGACATGGTCTTCAAGATTATCAAGGATCGCTTCGCCTATCCCAAGACCTCGACGCGCGCCCAGGTGAAGGATCGCTACAGGCTGGTCTTCAAACACGATCGCGTGGGACGCATGGTCGATGCGCAGGAGTTCGAAGGGCTAAGCTTCAGCCGCGACCGTTTTGCGCCGGAGTTGTTGCAGGAGTTGCAAGAGACGGCGTCCAATACCGTCACCATCACTGACGATGAGGTGATCATCAAACATCTCTACACGGAGCGCCGGCTCTATCCGCTGGATCTCTACATCAAGGAGATGAGCCTCGAAAAAGCCAAGGAAGCCGTGATCGATTACGGGCACGCCATCGTCGATCTGGCGACGGCCAACATCTTTCCGGGCGATCTCTTTATCAAAAACTTTGGGGTGACGCGCCATGGCCGCGTGGTGTTCTACGATTACGATGAATTGTGTCTGCTGGCCGACTGCAACTTTCGCACCATGCCCGAGGCGCGCACCTACGAGGATGAATTGTCCGACCAGCCCTGGTTTGCCGTGGCGGAGAACGACATCTTTCCTGAAGAGTTCCGCAAATTTCTCTGGTTTCCCGCGCCGCTGCGTCAGGTGATGGAAGCGCACCACAGCCAACTTTTCACCGTGGAGTTCTGGCGCGGGCTACAGGAGCGCACTGGCGCGGGTGAGATCCTCGACTTCTTTCCGTATGACCAGGAGAGGCGATTTGAGCGCGCGTGAGGAAAATAGCGCATCCACAGATGGCACAGACTGGGCAGATTTTGGCGAATTTATCTGTGACACCCATGCCATCGTGGATAGATGCGCATGGATGTAGTTTGTAATAGGCTGTGCCGCCTAGGCCACTTAGCTCTTGTTCTTGTTGTACACGTCGAAGAAAACCGCGATGAGCAGCACGCTGCCCTTAATTGCCTGCTGCCAATCGATGCCGACGCCGAGAATGGACATGCCATTGTTCATCGTGCCCATGATGAACGCACCGATGACCGCGCCAAAGACCGTGCCAATGCCGCCCGTGGCTGATGCGCCGCCGATGAAGGTGGCGGCAATTGCATCCAGTTCAAAGCCCGTTCCTGCCTTTGCCGTCGCCGAGTTGAGCCGCGCGGTGATGATCAAGCCGGCCATCGCGGCCAGAATCCCCATGTTGATAAAAGTATAGAGCGTCAGCCGTTCGGTGTTGACGCCGGAGAGCTTGGCGGCTTTCTGATTGCCGCCCAAGGCATAGACGCGGCGCCCGATCACGGTGCGGGTCGTCACAAAGCCGTAGAGGGCGATCAGGACGCCCAGGACGATCAAGACATTGGGCAGACCATTGTAGGAGGCGAGCAGATAGCTCAAGCCCATGATCGCACCCGCAATCACCAGGTTCTTGATAAGGAAGAAATAGAGCGGCATAACCTCGAAGCCATATTTTTTCTGGTTCTGCCGGGAGCGCACATCCAGATAAATCAGGATCACCGAAATGATAGCGCCGATCACCAGCGTCGTGATGCGCAGCCCGCCGCTGCCAAAGATGTCGGGGATAAAGCCGGAGCTAAGCGCCTGAAACTCGCCTGGGAAGGGGCCGATCGACTGGCCTCGCAGCAGCACCAGAGTCAAGCCGCGGAAGATCAACATGCCGGCCAGCGTCGCAATAAAGGAAGGGATCTTGATATAGGCAATAAAGTATCCCTGCATCGAGCCGATCAGCGCGCCCACTGCCAGACAGACAAGGACGGCAACCGCCGAATTCAGCTTGTAGTTCACAATCAGGACGGCAGCAATGGCGCCGGAAAAAGCTGCCACCGAACCTACCGAGAGATCGATATTCCCTGCCACGATCACGAGCAACATGCCCAGCGCCAGAATCACGACATAGCTGTTCTGCAGCACCAGATTCGTCAGATTCAGAGGCTTCATCAGCGCCCCGTCCGTAATGATCTGAAAAAAGACCATGATGACGACCAGCGCGATCAGCATGCTATATTGACGAATATTATCCGAAAATATCCGCTTTAGATTTTCCATGCTTCGGTCACCTCTTGGTTCATAATGCATTTCATAATGGATTCTTGAGAAGCTTCCTCGCCCGCCAGCTCACCGACTAACTTTCCCTTGTTCAT
This sequence comes from Caldilineaceae bacterium, assembly GCA_014879855.1. Lineage (GTDB taxonomy): Bacteria > Chloroflexota > Anaerolineae > Caldilineales > Caldilineaceae > Caldilinea. The sequence continues at coordinate 4,074 of JACSRH010000115.1, forward strand.
CACATAGACGCGGTCGCAGATGCCCAAAATCTCGGGCAACTCCGAAGAAATGACGATCACGCCTTTCCCCTCGTCCGCCATCCGGTTGATCAAGGTGTAAATCTCGTACTTGGCGCCTACATCGATGCCGCGCGTCGGTTCATCCAGAATCAGGATTTCTGGCTCGGCAAAGAGCCACTTGCTCAACACCACCTTCTGTTGGTTGCCGCCAGAGAGATTGACAGTCTTCTGCAGGATGTTGGAACATTTAATGCTCAGCCGCTGTTGATATGCCTGCGCCTCGACCATCTCTTTGGGTTCATTGATTACAAATCTGCTGGTGACAGCCGGTAGATTTGCCAGCGTGATATTGTTCTTAATATCCTGGATGAGCACCAACCCAAAGGTCTTGCGATCCTCGGTGGCGTAGGCGACGCCGTTGGCGATCGCCCGATCAATGGAGCTGAGGTCGATGGCCTGCCCATGTTTGTAAGCCGTCCCGCTGATGTTCCGACCATAAGCGTGGCCGAAGATGCTCATGGCCAGTTCGGTGCGTCCCGACCCCATCAACCCGGCAATGCCAACGACTTCCCCCTTGCGCACGTGGAGATTGACCTGATCGACCACCTTGCGGTCGGCGTGCGCGGGATGATAAGCCGTCCAGTCGCGGATCTCGAAGATTGTTTCGCCAATATTGCGTGTGCGCGCTGGGAAGCGATGCGTCATGTCGCGTCCGACCATGCCGCGGATGATGCGGTCTTCGGTGATGACATCCTTGCGACAGTCGAGCGTCTCGATCGTGGCGCCGTCGCGCAAAATCGTGATCGAGTCCGCCACGCGTGAGACCTCACCGAGCTTGTGTGAAATCAGAATCGACGAGATGCCCTGCTCCTTGAATTGCAGCAAAAGCTGCAGCAGCGCGTCGCTGTCACTCTCGTTGAGACTGGCAGTTGGCTCGTCCAGAATGAGCAAGCGCACCTCTTTGGAAAGCGACTTGGCGATCTCGACCAACTGCTGTTTGCCGACCCCGATATCGGTAATCAACGTGTTGGGCGATTCGTGGAGACCCACCTTTTGCAGCAGCGCCTGGGTGCGCATCGTAGCTTCGTTCCAGTCGATGACGCCGTAGCGCGCACGCTCATTGCCAAGAAAGATGTTCTCCGTAATCGAAAGCAGCGGGATCAACGCCAATTCTTGATGGATGATGACGATCCCCACTTTTTCGCTGTGAGAAATATCCTTGAAGCTGCGCTCTTCGCCCTCGAAGACAATTTCCCCTGTGTAAGAGCCGGCAGGATAGACGCCGCTCAGCACCTTCATCAGGGTTGATTTGCCGGCGCCGTTTTCGCCGACCAGGGCGTGAATCTCCCCGCGCTGCACACTGAGATTCACGTTGTCAAGCGCCTTTACACCGGGAAAGGTTTTGGTGATATTGCGCATTTCCAGAATGACATCAGACATGCTCTGCATTCCTTACTGACACAAGCTCCTGACACAAGCTCCTGACACAAAAAAACGGCTGTGCAGGTGATATCTGCACAGCCGTTTGTCACTCACCTACTGGATTTGATCCATCGTGTAGTAGCCGCTGTCAACCAGGAGCTGCTCCCAGTTGCTCGCATCCACACTGTGCGGAACCAGCAGATAGGAAGGCACCACTTTTACGCCGTTGTCATACGTCGTGGTGTCGTTGATCGGGACTTCCTCGCCCTTCAAAGCCGCGTCGACCATCTCGGCCGTCACCTTGGCCAGCTCGCGCGTGTCCTTGAAGATCGTGCCATACTGCTCGCCCGCCAGGATCGAACGCACGGAAGGAATCTCGGCGTCCTGTCCGGTCACCACCGGCATGGGCTGTTCGGCAGAGCCGTAGCCAACGCCCTTGAGCGAAGAGAGAATGCCGATGCTGATGCCGTCATAAGGCGACAGGACTGCGTCGATCCGTTTGTCGGCGTAGTAGGCGCTCAGCAGGTTGTCCATACGCGCCTGGGCGGTTGCGCCATCCCAACGCAGCGTGGAGACCTTGTCCATGCCCATCTGGCCGCTGCCGACCACGAGCTTGCCGCTGTCGATAAAGGGCTGAAGCACCGACATGGCGCCATCGTAGAAGTAGAACGCGTTGGTGTCGTCAGGCGAACCGCCGAAAAGCTCGATGTTGAAGGGGCCTTCTGCATTTTCCAGATCCAGAGCGTCGACGATCTGGCTGGCCTGCAACACGCCAACCTGGAAATTGTCGAAGGTGGAATAGTAGTCCACATTTTCGGTGTTAACCAGCAGACGATCGTACGCCATGACCAGGATGCCGGCGTCGTGTGCTTTCTGTAGCACGTCGGTCAGCGTTGAGCCGTCGATGGCCGCAATCACGAGGACATCTGCGCCGTTGGCAACCATGCTCTCGATCTGGGTCAACTGGGTGGGAATATCATCTTCAGCAAATTGCAGGTCGGTGTCATAGCCGGCGGCTTCGAACACTTTGACCATGTTTTCACCATCGGCGATCCACCGGGCAGAGGATTTGGTCGGCATGGAAATGCCAACGAGCCTGCCTGTCTCAGGCGCGGCTGCATCGGCGGGCGCGGCCGCATCAGCCGGCGCGGCTGCATCGGCGGGCGCGGCGGTGTCGGCCGGGCTGCCAGTCGCACAGCCGCCCAAAACAAGCGCGGAGATCAGCACAAGCGCGAACAGAAATTGTTTCTTCATTGGTGCGTTCCTTTACTGAGTTTAAAGAAATGAATTTGGGTGATTCGGTTTAGAATTCGGGTCGGAAACCTGATTTGAAGTAGCGTCGATCCAACAACCACCGCTGGGCGCGATGGCAATCATGTATCAGATCAAACGTTTCATCAAGGACGGAATCTGCTCACGAACATCTGCAAAACTATCAATGTTGTCATTGACTTTTAGCCGCGGTAACGATACCGGTATTTGCTCATTTTGTCAATATATCATGTGAGATAAAAAGTTCTCAGCCTGGCGCGCGAACCTCTGGCCGCGCTCGGCTATTCAGCGTACTGCCCGCGCAAAAGCCATGAGCGAACGCCCTGGCGTGATAGACGTCGTTGTTGAGATGTTGCTGAGTCGTTGCTGAGTCGTTGCTGATCGCGAGCACTGGAGGAATAGCACGTGGAAAAACAGCACGCGAATGGCGCGGATTGAGCAACTTTTCGCTGATCAGAATAGGGAAACTTCCTGGAAATCAGCCCCATCCGCGTGCTGGCCATAGCCGCCTGTATCGTTACTTTAGATCTGAACCCACGTCTTGGCCTGGGCGCCGGCGTACATGGCCTCCATCACCGTGCTGCGGGCCGCGGCTTCGCGCGGCGTAACCAAGCATTCGGTCGAACCGCCGGTCACTGCGTCCAGGAAAAGCTCGAACGCGTGCGGCCAGGCTTCAGGCAGTGCTGTCCACGGCGTCTTGCCATCCGCGCCTTCAACATGGCTGCTCTTGAAGTAGAGCTTGTCTTCGCACACGTAGGCGTGGCCCTCTGTGCCGCTGACGAGCGCGGTGACCGGGTTCTGCACATCGACCCAGCCTGCGGCCAAGGTCCCCACCACGCCGTTGTCGAACACCAGCAATCCCTCGCCAAACTCGTCCGTCGCCCCATAATTGGCGACCGCGGTGTCCATCGTTGCGGTCACACGCGCCACGTCGCCCATCAGCCACATCAGGATGTCGAGCGAGTGCGTGCCCAGGTCGCCAAATGCGCCGACGCCCGCCTGCACCGGGTCGGTCATCCACAGCCAGCCCGCATCGAACCAGCGTCCCAGCGAGCCACTGTGTGCGTTGGAGTGGCGCACGCGCGTGATTTTGCCAAAGTGACCAAGCTGAATCTGTTCGCGCAGGAATTGATGAACAGGCTGCCCGCGCATGAAGTAGCCGGTCTGGAAGATCACACCCGCGCCTTCGATGGCGGCGGCCATGCGCGCGGCGTCGGCGCGGCCCATGCCCAGCGGCTTCTCGACAAAGAGATGCTTGCCGGCGGCCGCGGCCGCGGTCACCAGCGGCTCGTGGCGGTCAGTTTCGGAGCAGACGACCACGGCTGAGATCGATCCATCGTTCCAGAGCGCCGCGGGGTTGGCAACCACCGCCGCGCCCAGTTCGGCCGCGCGCTGCGCGGCGCGGTCCGCGTCATGATCCCACACGCGCGTGACGCGCACGTCGTCGCGCGCCAGGATGCGCTTGATAAAATTCGGCGTGTGAATGTGGGCGACGCCCGCAAAAGCTAGATCAAGCGGCATGAGCGACCTCCTGTGTAGCGAGCGAAACTTCGCGTCCTTCGCGCTGGCTGCGGTAGATGCCGTCCAGAATTGTCAGCACTTGCAGCGACTGTTCCGGTGGCACCGGCGAAGGCAGCCCTTCATAGACCGCCTGCCCAAACGCCACACACTCGGCCGCGTGCGGCTCCATCGTATCCTTCGTCAACTTGAGCTGGCGGTTGTAAAGCTGGCGCGTGGCGTTGTTGGAACTGTAGATTTCACCCTTTGGCCAATGGCTGCCGCCTTCCGTGCCATACAGCCACATCTGCATATCTTCGCCTTCGGTGTCGTGATGCAACAGCCAGCTCACTTCGAGCATGAGGGTGGCGCCGTTGGCAAAACGCACAAAGGCCGCGGCGAAATCCTCCACATCAAAGTCCAGAGGAATGGGCGCGTCGCGCCAGACAGCCCACGCATCCTTTTGCAGCGCCAGCTCGGTGCGCGCCACGCCTGTGACCGCAACCGGCTGCGGGTTGCCCATCAGCCACAGCGTCAGGTCGAGAATGTGTACGCCGATGTCGATGCATGGCCCGCCGCCACTGAGTTCACGGCGGATAAACGTCGGCGTCGGAATCAAACCATTGCGCCGCAGCATCCAGGCGCGCGCATGGTAGATATTGCCCAGCACGCCCGCCTCGATCTCGCGCTTCATCGCCTGTGAACTGGCTTTGAAGCGGAAATGTTGCGCGGTCATCAACAGCTTGCCGGCGCGGTCGCGCGCGGCGATCATCTCGCGAATTTCCTCAGGCGTCGGCGCCAGCGGCTTCTCACAGATCACGTGCTTGCCTGCCTCCAGGGCGGCCAGCACCTGCGGCGCGTGCAGCCGATTGGGCGTGCAAATATCCACGATGTCGATTGTGGGGTCGCTCAACACCGTGGCAACGTCAGTGTAAAGTCGCTCGATGCCAAATTTCTGTCCGAAATCCTGCAACATAACTTCGTTGACGTCCACCGCGGCCACGACCTCGGCATGGGGTGACGCGTGCCAGCCTGGCATGTGCGTGCGCGAGATCCCGCCCACCCCAATCATGGCTACCTTCAAAGGCTTATCCATATCATCTCCAATTTCTGATTTCTAATTGTATAGCGACAAAGCAGAAGACAACTTCGTCAGTATGCATCAAAGAGCGGTGCAGCAGCAAAGTTGATGATATACTCACCCAAATATATCTTTGACATTGCGAAAAACGAGGATTGAGGATGGACAACCTGACAACCGTCGACGACTTGCGCCGCGCCGTGCATGACTTTGTCGCCGCGCGCGGCTGGGAGCGTTATCACACGCCCAAAAATCTGGCCATGAGCATCGCCATCGAGACCGCCGAGCTGATGGAGCACTTTCAATGGCTCACCATTGAGGAGAGCCAGGCGCGCGTGGCAAACGATGCCGCACGCGCCGAGATTGCCGACGAATTGGCCGACGTGCTGATCTACGCGCTGAGTTTTGCCAACAGCAGCGGCATCGATGTCAGCGACGCCATCTTTCGCAAGCTGGCGCGCAATCAAACCCGTTTCCCGGTCGAGACCGCGCGCCAGTCGAGGTAAAGTCGCACGATGGCACGCGGATGACGCGGATTTGACGGCTCAACGCGGATAACATCCGTGCACATCCGCCCAATCCGCGTGCCATGCTTTTCTATGCCAATGCAGCCAGCACGCGCGCCTCGTTCATGGGCAACTGGTGCACCCGTTTGCCGGTGAGCGCATAGAACGCGTTGGCAATGGCAGGCGCCACCGGCCCGATGGGCGGTTCGCCGACTCCGCGCGGCACGCCGTCGCCCGCCTCGAGCAACACAACCGCGACGTCGGGCGCTTCCTTCATGGTCAGCAGCGGATAACGGTCAAAGTTGGCAGGAACGACCTGCCCGTCCTGGACGGTCATCTCCTCGATCAGCGCCGAGCCAACGCCCCACATGATGTTGCCTTCCACCTGCGCCCTGGCCCCATCGGGGTTGACGGTGAGGCCGCAATCCATCGCCGCCGCCACTTTGTGGACGCGAATCTTGCCCGTCGTGACATCGACCGAAACTTCGGCCACCATAGCCACCGCGGTGCCGACATCAACAGTAGCAGCAATGCCACGGGCGCGTCCTGCCGGCGCAGGCTGGCCCCACTCCCCTAAATCAGCAGCCGCTTGTAGCACCCGCTTGAGCCGGCCTGAATCTCCTTCATCGTGCAAGTTTTGCAGGCGAAACGCCAGCGGGTCGATGGCAGCAGCGTGCGCCAGCTCATCAATAAAACTTTCGACCGCAAAAGTGTTGGGCAGCAACCCCAACCCGCGCCACCATCCGGTGCGGATGGGCAGGTCGCGGCGGAAGGCGACCGTGCGCTTGTTGGGTGCATCATAGCGGATGGTCGCGCCGCGGTAAGCGCCAAAATCAGCGCCCATCACCGCTGTCATCAGCGGAGGCAGAAAATCGAAGGCGACGTCGCCGCTGGCCTGGCGGTGCTCAATGGCAAGCAGGTTGCCCGCGGCGTCGACGCGGCCGGCAAGCTGATGATGCGTGAGCGGGCGGAAGTAGCCATAGCGCAGCTCCTCCAGCCGCGACCAGCCCACGTGCACAGGAACGCCCGCCGCCTGTGCGAGGCGCGCGGCTTCGATGGCGACTTCCCAGCCCGCCTTACGTCCGTAGCCGCCGCCCAGATAGGTCGGAATCACTTCGACGATCTGCTCGTCGACGCCGATCGCTTTCGCCACCTCGGCGCGCACAAAGCCCTGTCCCTGCGTAGAGCACCAGACGCGCACACGGTCAGGCTGCACATCCGCCAGCGCGGCCTGCGCCTCGAGCGGCGTGTGGATAGCAAAGGGGGTGCGATATTCTGAAGTGACTGTCGTCTCCTCACCAAGCAGGCGCGACGCATCGCCCACCTCTTGAATGACGATGCCGTCGCGACCATCGACGGTGACGATGGCTTCCAGTTCCGCCTGCTGCCAGGGGTGACCCAGATCCCACTCTGTGCTCATCTGCGCCACGGCTGCATAGGCAGCAGTGCGCGTGTCCGCGACAACGCCCGCAAAATCCTCAGCAACGACCACCTTGACCACGCCTGCCATCTCCGCGGCCGCGCCTGCGCCCAGGCTTTTTGCGGTGGCGGAGATCGTCGGCGGGCGCACGACCGCGCCGTACTTCATGCCATCAAGACGCGCATCCATGCCGTAGATGGCCTGGCCGGTCACTTTGGCCGGAATATCAACGCGGGCGCGCGGCTGGCCGATAACACTGTAATCTTGCCAGTTTTTGATCGCAACAGGCTCCTTGGGCGCTTCCCATTCCGTTTTACTAGTGGCGACGGCGGCGAAATCGACGCGGCGGGCCGGATCGCCCTGGACGGCAAAGCCGCGCCCTGCCACCATCACTTGGTCGGCGGGTGCGCCAAGCAGCATGGCAGCTTCGGTGGCCAGCATGGCGCGGAAGGTGGCGGCTGCTTCCAGCAGCGGCTGAAAGACGCCGCTGACCGAACTGCTGCCGCTGGTCATGAGCGAGTCGCCCATGTCGCGCCCGGTGGTGGCCTGCGCGATGTCCAGATCTTCCCAGGCAATGCCAAGTTCTTCGGCCGCGATCTGCGCCAACGCAGTATGCACACCCTGGCCCATCTCGACCTTCATCAAATAAAGACGGATACGATTGTCTGGGAGCACCTCGAACCACGCCCACGGGTCTTCAGGAAAGCGGCTGGGTTGGCCTTCCGCGCCTTCGAAGACGCCGGCAAGCTGCAGCCGCGTCCAGGGCACGCCGTAAACATAGCCAAGCGCCAGCCCGCCCGCCACGGCCCCCGCGCCGATCAGAAAGCCGCGGCGGCTGAGTCGCCACCGAGATCGCTTGGTGGGTTGCGCTGCGGCTTGATCAGCCGTTTGGGCGTCCCGCGAAGGATTCGGGTCCGCGCCAGCAGGTTGTGTGTTGGCATCGCCGCTCATGCGCGCACCTCCGTGGGCAGCGTGGCTGCGACAACCTGAGCGGCCATCTGCTCGGCGGCGGCCAGCACCGCCTGCTTGATGCGATGATAGCAGCCACAACGACAGTAGTTTTCACCCATCGCGGCGACGACCTCTGCTTCCGTTGGCGCAGGGTTTGTCTGCAAAAAGGCGGCCGCGGTCAGAATCTGCCCGCTCATGCACCAGCCGCACTGCGGAACCTGGGCATCGATAAACGCCTGTTGCACGGGATGCAGCCGCACAGCACCGCTGGCGTCCTGCTGCGCCAACCCTTCGATGGTCGTGATCTCCTTGCCCTCGACCACCGCCAGCGGCGTGATGCACGCGCGCGTCGCCACACCATCCACCAGCACTGTGCACACGCCACAGAAGCCCGCGGCGCAGCCGATCTTGGCGCCGGTCATGCCCAATTCGTCGCGCAATGTATAGATCAACAGCGCGCTTGACCCTTCGGCGACTTCCCGTTCGGTTCCGTTGATGCGTAAATTCATGCAGACTCCTGTGTCCTATCGCGCTGATTTACAAGCACGAAATGAGATGATTTGATTCTGCCATTATGCGGTCTTGCCAGCGTGCGGTCAGTAGACTCCGCTACAGATACTGTAAGCCAGAAGATAGAGGTCAACGGTGTGGGTATCGCTACAAGTGGAGACAATCAGGTGGGTGATCAGGCTTTCGGCAGGTGGAGGTGCGCCACGGTCAGCGGAACTTCGGCGGCAATTTCATTGTCGAGCAGGATGCGAAATTCGTAATTGCCAAAGGTGGGAAAAGAAAGAGACGCCATGTCGAAAATCTGATTCATCAGCACCGGGCGTCCATCATGAGGGTGCTGGATATTCACCAGCGCGGCGATGGTAAACTGCTCATGGCCGTCGTCGTTGACCAGCGTGATGCGCATCTGATGCTGGCCAGCCTCACTGGCGTCAAACTCGAACTGGGTGACCAACTTCATTTGAGGATGCGCGATGGGGAGCTGCGCCGCGTTGATGGTGGTAAAGATGCCCATGATGTTGAGCTTGTGCTCAAGCGAGAGGCTGGCATAGTCGGCCAGAACCGCAATCCGGGTTTTCATGCGCAACGCCATTTCTGCATAAATAAAAAATACGCTGTCGATGGTCCCCCGAAGCTGGGTTTGGGGCCCAGCACCACCGACAGCGTGACTACAAGATACCATGCCCCCAACGCCTTGTCAAATCGCAAAGAGACTGACGCAATATATGTCATGCATTACACCTGGCCCATCCTAGCAGGTAGGATCACTTACAGAGGCAAAGCGCTGTGGGCAGCATAATCTCAGCACACTGGTGAGCACACAGCGCGACATCCAGGCGCGCGCCATCGTTGCTCAAGCACCAATTACCGGAAATCGAGGCAAAAAACGATGCAAAATCCACAGTGGTGGAAAAAGCAGTGGTGGAAAAAGCAGTGGTGGAAAAAACAGTGGTGGCAGCAACATTGGCAAAAAGTGGCGGCAGCCGCCCTCTGGGTGGCGTTCATCGGTGGGCTGCTGCTGTTTATGCGCACCAACGATCTCACGCTTTCCGAGTTGTTCCTGGCTGGGATGACGTGGGTGCAGGATAATCCGTTGGCGCCGCTGGCCTACATTATTATCTACACCATCCGGCCGCTGACGCTTTTTTCATCCGTGCTGCTGACTTTAGCAGGCGGTTTTCTTTTTGGGCCGGTGTGGGGCATTATCTACACGGTCATTGGCGCCAACCTGTCCGCGACCGTCGCCTTTTTTGTGGGGCGCTACTTTGGTCAGGGTGTGCTGGACGATGAGAACGCCGATAGCTTCATGCAGCGCTATGCGCGGCGCATGCGGGAGAACAGCTTTGAGACTGTGCTGATCATGCGCTTTATCTTCCTGCCCTACGATCTGGTGAATTACCTGGCCGGCTTTCTGCGTATCGGCTACTGGTCTTTCTTGCTGGCGACGATCCTGGGGTCGATCCCAGGCACGATTGCGTTTGTCCTGCTGGGCGCGACGCTGGCGCCGAACGAGATCGCCACTCTGTTCTTGACCGGCGAACTGCCCAGCCTGGATTGGCGCCCGCTGGCGCTTTCGCTGGTTATGTTCGTGGTGAGCATTGCGCTGTCGCGCTATTTCAAGCGCCACGAGCGCACAGCGGAGACGACTTCCGAAGCGACTTGAAGCATCTTTAACACAAAAGTGCAAAGCCGTTTTTATGGTTCAGTGGCGCGCCACAAGGGACTGGGCGCTGACTTGCATCAATATAGTGTGAGGAATCATGCCATCATCCACACTCTCGCGATCAGTCGGAAGCTCGCCCCGCCCAGGCAAAAGGCAGATGGCAAAGCACAGGGGCGGACTTATACAACCTGACCCGGTTCAAAAAGCAGTCTGTGCAACAGGCAATCAGAGGAACAAGAGAGGGGCGGCCATGGCCGCCCCTCTTTGGTGACTCACCTAGGACTTGAACCTAGAACCCGCTGATTAAGAGTCAGCTGCTCTGCCAATTGAGCTAGT
>JACSRH010000039.1 GCA_014879855.1 Caldilineaceae bacterium
TGCCGGACGCGTGCGCCATGTCCATGTCAAGGACACGCGCATCGACCGCGCCCGGCTTGCCCGCGAAGGCATCGACGGCGACGGCTGGTGGCGCTACACCTTGCCGGGTTGGGGCGAACTCAACTGGGCAGCGATTTTGGCTGAGCTTCAGCGCGTCGATTACGGCGGCTGCCTCAGCATCGAGCATGAAGACGCGGTCTGGGATCGCTCCGAAGGGCAGATTCTGCAATCGCTGCTGCTAAGCAAGCGCTATCTCGAACAATTTCTTGCCGATCCGGTGGAGGTGCCTGCTGTCGAGCAGGTGGCGCCGGAAAAAGTGGCCGGTGTGAAACCAATTTGAGGGACGCGTTGCAAAGAGCGACATTGGTTGAAGGATTGTCTCCTTATCTCCTTATCTCCACTGTCTTGACTGCCAAGGATTGTCACGATGACTACAAAGATCCGCGTCGGCTTCATTGGCGCCGGACGCATGGCTAATCTTCATGCCAATTTGATCGCAAAGGAGCCGGATGTGCAGATTGCGGCGGCAGCCGACGCCGATGCCGCGCGCAGCGCTGCCTTTGTCCAGAAGTGGGGCGGCGTCGCCTTTTCCGATCACCGCGCCATGTTGGAGCAAGCGCGGCTCGACGCGGTCTACATCTGTACGCCCACGACGCATCATGCTGCGATCGGCCTGGACTGCCTGCCGTACGGGGTGGCGCTCTATGTCGAAAAGCCGCTCGACCTTGACCTGCACCTGGCGCGCCGCTTTGTTGAAGCTGCTGACGCAGACCAGACCCTCGCCATGACCGGCTTGCAGTGGCGCTACAGCGAGGCCTATCGCCGCGCTGAGGAGCTGATCGGCGACGAGCCGATTGCGCTCGTCAACCTGCGCTGGTACTGGACGCGACCGCCGATCCGCTGGATGTGGGATCGCGCGCTGGCTGGCGGGCAAATCGTCGATCAGAATATCCACCTGATCGACGTTGGCAGCGCACTGGCAGGGGACATTACGACAGTCTATGCAGCGTACAACGAGCAACAGGCCAATCACGAGCCGGAGTTCGCCAACTGGGACGGCTACGCGCTGACCATGCGCTTTGCCCGCGGCGCAGTCGGCGTATGCGCAGGCGCCTACGCCCTCTTTCCCGAAATCCAATTTGAGCCAGCAGCGGACTTCACGCTGCGCGACTGTCTCGTACGCATCACCGACAAGCGCGTGCAACGCTATACACCCAGCGGCGTCGAAACCTGGGCAAACACCGAGCCACTGCATCGCGGCGTCAACCGCGCCTTCATTGCTGCGGTGCGCAGCGGCGACCGCTCGCACATTTGCACGCCACTGCACAACGGCCTGACATCGACAGCGGCGGTGCTTGCTGCCAATCGTTCAGCCCAGACTGGTGCGCCGATTAACGTCGCCGCATTCCTGGCCGCGGAGAGTGCAGCATGAGCGCGATTGTTCAACCAACCCGCCAATCAAATGTGCAACCGGCCGTTGCATTGGTTTCGATTGCACGACCGACCTTCGACGTTCCGCTCGCGCAGTCGATCGCCGATATGGCGCTGGCGCAGATCGAGCAGACAGGTTTGCGCGTGGTTGGCGCCGGCAACACCTTGATCATGGACGCCGACGGCGCAGCGCGCACACAGCAGGAGCTGCACACCGCACACTTCGACCTGCTCGTTCTTCTGCAGGCCAGCTTTGCCGACAGCAGCATGGCAATGGCGCTCGCCGAACTTGCCGCTGCGCGCCAAATCCCGGTGCTGCTCTGGGCGGTTCCCGACGCGCGCGCCGGGGGGCGGCTGCGGCTCAACAGCTTGTGCGGCATCAACCTCGCCGGCCATGCGCTGATGGTGCGCAAGATTCCCTACGACTATCTGTTGACGCCTGCCGATGATCCAGCGGCGCTGCGAACGATCACGGCGCTGGCACGCGCCGGCCATGCGTTGCACATGCTGAATGGCGCAACAGTCGGGGTGATCGGCGAGCACCCAGCCGGCTTCGACACCTGCGCCTACGACGCCGGCGATCTGGCTGCGATCTTCGGCGTCAAGGTGCGACCGGTTGCCCTACAGGAGACGTTATTGCAGGCCGCAGCCGCCAGCGCCGAATCCCGCGACCACTTTGTCGAACGCGTCACGAAGCTGGCGCCGACCGTAGCTGAGCTGGACCAAAGCGCGGTGCGCGGCACGGCGGGCGTCTACCACGCGCTGCGCGAACTGGCGGATCGAGAGGCGCTTTCCGGGGTGGCGGTGCGCTGCTGGCCCGAGTTTTTCACCGAATTGGGTTGCGCCGCGTGTGGCGCCATGAGTGTGCTCAACGAGGAGCAGTGTCCCGCGAGCTGCGAGGCCGATGTCAACGGCACGGTCACGTCGCTGCTGCTGCAGATGTTGAGTGAACAGCCGGTCTTTATCGCTGACCTGGTTTCCGTCGACGCAGAGAGCGACAGCGCGGTGCTCTGGCACTGCGGGCTGGCGCCGGTGAGCATGGCGGATCCGCAGAGCGAGATCCTGGGCGCAATTCACAGCAACCGCAAGCTGCCGCTGCTCTTTGAGTTCCCGCTCAAGCCCGGGCGCGTCACCGTGGCGCGCCTGCACCGCACTGCACTCGGCAACGGCGTTTTGGGCTACCAACTTGTCATCGGCGGTGGGGAGATGATGCGCGCGCCCAAAAGCTTCACTGGCACGAGCGGCGTCATCCGCTTCGACCG
>JACSRH010000037.1 GCA_014879855.1 Caldilineaceae bacterium
GTGTCTGGCAAGAGAAACCGGCTGAAGCCCGGTTGCCCAACGCCATGATCGCCGGTTTGCCAGTGCGTTTCAACGCACTTTGCGTGCCAGACCAGAGTTTCAACCCTCGGCGCCGCTGCCGATCACAGCGTTCATTGCCCCCAGACGCCCTCGGGGGAATGGACGCCTGCATTGCCCACGCGACGCCTGCCGGTGCTTGGTGCAACGCATCGGTTATGGCATACTCGAATCAGCCATGCGATGTGCAGAATATCCAGTTTTGGACTGGGCAGTGACGCACAGCAATGGTCAAAATGTACAGTGCGGGAGTGGGCATCTCCCAGCCTGTACTCAATCACCTGCTTGCCAACCGTTTTGGACACCCGATGACAACCCATCTGCAAACCGCGCCCATCGAGCCCGCTGAACTGGCCCTGCTGCGCCGCCGCGTGGCAAGCCGGCTGCGTCAACTGCGTCTTGCGACGTACCCACGTCTGTCCCAGACGGCCGCCGCAGCCTATCTGGGTCTGAGCGAGAGCACCGGCTACCGCTCCGTTGGCCAGTGGGAGAGCGGCGAGGTGGTCCCCAACAGCGCGGTGCGCCCGCAGTTTCGCCGCTATCTCTGGCAGGCGCTGGGCCTCCATGCCCACCCTGATGAATTCGCCGCGCTTTGGGAGGAGATCGCCATCGCCTGGGACTGGCCGCCGCTAAGCGACGTGGATCTGCGCGAACTGCGCGGCGACGCGACCGTCTCTGCCGCCCCTGCCGTGGTGGAGGAAGCCGCCCCGCTGCCCGTAGCGGCTGCGGCGGTAGAACCGGAGTTCGCCCCGAGGACTGTCGCGACTGGCAAGGACGCCCCGCGTGCCACCGCTTCGCGGCGCCTGCTGTTGGCCGGGCTGCTGGCAGGGATGCTCGCCTTGCTCGTGCTCGCCGTGGCTGCGTTCATGCCCAATTTTATCGTCGCCAATCCGCTCTTTGGCAACGGCCCGGCTGCCCCCGAAGCGCTGCACGCCAACCTGGGCTTCGAGGCGGCGCAGGGGTTGGCGCCGTGGGTTGTGGTGGGCGACCCTACCTGCGCGCACCGCGTGGCCGACGCTGCCGCCGCGTACAGCGGCGACCATTTCCTGCGCATCGACGCCACCGCCGCCTGTGACTCCTTGCGTTACGACCTGGTCAACCCGCCTGCGCTCGGCGCCACCGCCCGTTTCGCCGTCTGGGCGCGCGCGGTCGGGCCGAACACTGCCGCCGTGGAACTGGTGCTCTGGCCCGGCCAGCGCAGCACCGGGGAGCCGAGCATGGGGCCAAAGCAATTCGCCCGCTTCACGCTCGATGACGTCGCCTGGCGCTGCCTGGAAGTGGCGCTGCCCATCGCCGCGCCGTCGGTAAACCTGGTGCGCGCCGAGATCTATTTCGACGACGCGGCGCAGCTTGACCTGGACGAGGCGTCGCTGCACTTCGACGGGCAGTCGGCTTGTCAGGGGCAGACGCCGCGCCTCACCAATGCCAGCTTTGAGACCGGTGCTCGGCATCTGGGCTGGTCATTCCTCGCGGAAGACGGTTGTTCGTGGGAGGTCGTCACCGACCGCGCGGGCAGTCACGCAGGCCGACATTATCTGAACATCGACCGCGACTCGCCGCAGTGCACCTCGCTCTTCCAGGACGTTCTGAGCGCGCCGCTGCCCGGCGTCACCTACCGGGCGCGCATCTGGGTGCGCGCGACCGGTGATACGCCGGTGCAGGCATCGTGGACCTTATGGGCGCTGGGCGAGGAACCGGCGTCGAGCACGCGCCGGGTCGTCGCCACCGACCAGTGGCGCTGTGTGGAAACCGCGCTGACGGCGCCGTTGGAGACGTATGACCGCCTGCGCGCCGAACTCTACTTCGACACGCCGGACGCGGTCTTTGCCGTGGACGATGCGTGGATCGCCACCGGCGACCGCCCGCTCTGCCCGCCGCAGGAACTGCTGCTCAACCCCGGCTTTGAGGCGAGCAACGCGGCGCCGTGGCAGGAAATCGGGCGCTGTCTGGCGCCCGCGCAGGAGGGGGAAGCGCACAGCGGCGCCGGTTTTGTGCGCGCACAGAAGGCGGCGGAATGTGCGTCGCTCTTTCAGGATGTTTTCGCTGAGATTGCGCCGGGCGACAGCGCCACCTTCAGCATCTGGCTGCGCGCGGCTGGCGCCACACCTGCGCGCGGGCAACTGGCGCTGCGCGCCATCGGCGACCAGACCGACACCGCCGAGACGCCCTTCACGCTGACCGACGACCGCTGGATCTGCCTGGAGACGACGCTCACCGCACAGAGCGGCAGCGCCGTCCACTGGCGCCCGGAAATCTATTTCGGCAGCGAAGGGTCTTTGTACGACCTCGACGACGCCGCCTTGATGTTGGGAACCGCAGGCGCTTGTCCGCAGGCGCAGTACGCGCTGCAACGGCTGGACTGGCTGCCGGGCACAGTCGCCTATCCCGGCTCTGGCATTAGCGGTCTGGTGGAGATCGAGAATCTGGGTGAGACGCCGACGCAGTGGCCCCACGTGCTGCGTTATTGGCTCGCCGCCACGCGCAACGGGCCGCCGCTCGTCGATGAGGCCAGCGGGACGCTCACCGTGCCGCCATTGGCCGCCAACGCCAGCAGCGGGCCGCTCTATTTTGACCTTGCGCTGCCGCCCTCGCTGAAAGCGGGCAAGACCTATTACCTGATGGTGGACACCGGCGCC
>JACSRH010000282.1 GCA_014879855.1 Caldilineaceae bacterium
AAACGCCTTTGCGCCTCTGCTTCTCCGCGCCTTTGCGTTAAGAAACTATTTTCAAGTCAGTTTCTTAGAGGCGTCCTGGATGGCGCCATTGATTTTGGCGCTGTCCAGGACGCAGATTTGGTGGTTACTGGCGAAGTAATAACGGGACGTAAAGCACATGGTCGGCGTTCAGGCCGGGCATATTCTGGTCGTCGTACGGGTCCGTACCGGCGAGGAATTCCGCGACATTCGACACGTCATCGCCGTCTTCGTCAGCCATCGCCTCGTTATGGATTGGATTGAGCCCGATCTCGACTTCCCACAGGTCGGGCATCTGATCGCCGTCCGTATCCGCGGAATGGTCGCTCGTCCCGTTAAGGCGTTCGTCGGTGGCTGACAGACCATCGCCGTCTGCATCACTTGCGTCTGGCTGCAATCTTGTGGTGGCGGCTGTACTGTCTGCCGGCGACGCGGCTGCAACGGCAGCTGTCGTAATCACCAGTTCAGGCAAGTTTATGCCTTCACGGCTGTCAAAAGCAATGCCAGTATTACTACTTCCGGTTAGCGCCAGATTTAGACTGCCATTACCAGTGACGAGCGCAGTCACGTCAACGCTCGTCCAGACGCCACTGGAGAATGACCCCGAGGCGCCGGCAACAGCGCCGACAGCAGGCGCATTGGCCGAGGTGACGCCTAACTCTGTCCAGGCATTTTCGCTCACCGGGCGCACCTGATAACCGGCGCTCGAGCCGCTGTTCGCATAGACTCTTAAGGTGGCTGAAACGATCGAGCCGACAAGTCCCTGTACGTCGAAGCGCAAAAAGCTCTGTGTCACGGGTGAAGCATCGACGCGCAGCGAGGCAGAGCTGCCGTAGTTGCTGGCGGGGTTTGCCGCGTTCACATAGGCGTCGATTGTAGGGCTAAAAGTTAAAGTTCCGGGGGTGGGTGCGGATGTCGCTGTAGGAACAGGCGTCGGCATGGGCGTTGGCGTTGGCGTCGGCGCGACGCCCGAAAGAGTAAGATCCAGGCGGGGTGGAAAGGAGCTTTCACGGCTTCTGAATGAGATGCCGGTCGAGCTTGCGCCAGTGATCGCCAAATTCAATACGCCGTTGCCACTGATAAGCGATGTCACATCGACGCTGGTCCAGGCGTTCTTGCTGAAGACGCCAGACATATTGACGACTGGGCCAAATGTGGGAGCATTATTGTAGGTCAGGCCAGCCTCCAGCCAAGTATTGTCGCCGACAGGACGCACTTCATAGCCAGCGCTGGAATTGCTGTTTGAATAGATGTAGAGCGTCGCGTTGGAGATATAGCGGCTGATCCCGTTGATTTCAAAGCGCATATACGAGCGGATGTCGGGCGAGGCGTCGGCGCGCAGGGTGGTGCTGGCGCCATAGTTGCTGCCAGAATTCGCCGCACTGACGTAGGCATCGGCGACTGGGGCAAAGCTGACCACATCGGATGATGGGATCGCAACACTGACGCGCGGCGAAGGATCTGATATTGCCCCACTATTGCCCGTGGCGGTCATTGTATAATCGTACAAGGCGCCGCTCTGCACGGTTGTATCGGCGTAGCTGAGTGTGGCGCCATCGACCGTCGCCAGCAAGTCCCCATTACGGTAAATCTGGTAGCTGGCTATGCCACTTTCATCCTGCGATGCAGACCACGTCACGTCCACTTGTCCGGGATTCACAAGGGTGGCAGCTACATTGCCGGGCGCTGTGGGTGGGGTTGGCGCAGAACTTCCCATCTCAATGACCAATTCTGGCGGGGTCAGACTTTCACGGCTGGCCAGGCTGATGGCTGTGTTGCTGCTGGTGTCGATGCCCAGGTCAAGCATACCATTGGCGGTGACGAGCGCAGTCAGATCGACCTCTGTCCACACGCCGCTGATGAACGGCCCCGAGCTGCCAACGGCTGCGCCCATTCCGGGTGCATTATTGTAATTGGTCGTCAACTCAGACCAGTTATTGTGGTTGAGCAGGCGGACGCTGTAGCCAGTACCGGAGCCATTGTTCGTGTACACACGCAATGTCACGCGGTTGATCTGGCCAATGATCCCTTGCACGTTGAAGCGTAAGTAACTGCGCGTGGTGGGTGAAGCATCTGCGCGCAAGCTGATGATCCCGCCATAGTTACTGGTTGGGCTGCCTGCGTTGACATAGGCGTCGCCGATAGGGTTGAGCACAAGCGTGCCCCTATTGGCGGTAGAGGCTTCAGCCTGATTTGACTGGCCTGAGCTGTTGCCGGCTGGATCAACCGCGGTGATCCAATAGCTATAACTGGAATTGAACATGACCGCACCGTCGGTAAAGCTGGTCATGTAGCCATCAACGTCAGCAATAGGCTGGCCGTTGCGGTAGACTCTGTACAGGGCTACGCCGGTGTCATCCTGCGCCGCTTGCCATTGCAAAACAATTTGACCAGAAGAGTCGGCCGATGCCAGCAGATTCTGTGGCGTGGTCGGCGCCTGTGTGTCGGGCGTTGCACCCCGGCAGGGGATAACGCCGGCATCGATAATCGCGCCGCTCGTGTGAATGTATTGGAACGCGGCGCCTTTGGGGTTCATTTCGAAGCGCAGCGCGCCAAATCCAGTGGCTGGGTTGTCGTAGCCAATGGCCAGGCGCGCGTCCGTGCGCACAAAGTTCTGGATGCCGTGACCGCCGCCGCCGGCGACGAAATGAACAATGCCCTGATTGGAAACATTGCCATTCTGGTCAAGTGGCAGCCAGCGCTGATAGCTGTGTTCGTGACCGGCGAGAACGACATCCACGCCATACTGATAGAGGAGAGACCAGATCGCGTTGAGTGAAGTCGTATCACCCTGTGGGCCTGTACTGAAGACTGGATGATGAAAATAAACCACTGTGCAGGGCGACTGGCTGGAAGCGAGATCCTGTTGAAGCCAATTATATTGCGGGGCGCCAGGGGCGACTTCCCCAAATTGGGAAGTCGAATTTAGACTGACAAAATGCCAGCCGGCGGCATCGTAGCTGTAATAGTCGGGTATATTGTCCCAGTAATTGAAATACCCCTGCGCAACCCCATTGTCGTATTCATGATTGCCCACGGTAGGATTGGTGAAACTGCGGAAACGCCCGTACCGCACACCCTGGACACCATACCAATTATAAAACTCGGTAATTGACCCTTGCTCATAGACATCACCGAGAAAGAGGAAGATGTCGGGGTTTACTGATGAGATAGTGTTGACTACATCATCCGTGTCCTGTTGTCCGTCGCCGCCGTCGCCTGTAGCAGCAACGATCAGCGGCCTTCCCAGGTTTGAGAAGCCACTTGTAACCTGGAAGGAGTTGTTGTTGACCGGCGGCGCGCTGACGCCGTTGGCGAAGGTCAGGTTGACAGCGGCGCGGCTGGTCGTGAAGTTATCGCGCAGCAACGCCTCCACGGAGAGGATATGCGCTCCATCCACCCACTGGTTGGTCGGCAGATCAAACGCATAGGGCAAACCAAATGCTGTCAGCGCATATTGGTTATCCACATAAAAAATGAGCCGGCGCACCCCTGGGTTGGCGCCTGTGACAGAAATGGTCGCCTGGACCGGCGTTATGCCGGAGACAACGCTGCCAGCGCTGGGCGTCGTAAGGCAAATCGTTACGGTGTAGGACGAGCGTGTGTCAGACACACAGTTGCCCGCTTGAAAAGCCATGGCATGTTCGTAGGCTGTTGCGGCTCTCGCGGCAACAAGGACAGAGGCCATTGCCAAAACATAAAGGATACGCATCAAATGCGGATGATGCGCCCGTTTTCTTACGAGTGCCAATTGCGTGGGAATCATACGCTTGCTCCTAAATAACTTGCTAACCAACGACCGCTAGTCCACCTTGCTGCGTTTCGGCGCGATGTGGAGCATCAATGATCTGCCGTGACATGGCCTGGATCGGAGACAGCCGGACTGCTTCCGATTTTCTGCTCATCACTATTCGCAAGCCCATCGCCATCGAAGTCACCATTGCCGCCATTGATCCCAGATGGATCGACAGGGTCAAGGCCGCCTTCAACTTCCCATAGGTCGGAGAGGCCATCCTGGTCTGTATCAGGATGGCGCGGGTCGGTGAAGTTGTAATATTCGTCAATGTTAGGAAGCCCGTCGCCATCTGGATCGCCCATCGCGCCGTCGATGCCAGCGCCGCGTTGTGGATTCAGCCGATGCTGGATTTCCCAGTCGTCAGGCAGGCCATCCCCGTCATTGTCGATCACAGCGGCGCCAACGCCGGCTTGTTTTGCCGCAGCCTCGCCGCGATTGGCGTCATGGTTGGCAATGGCGTTTGGTTGATCCGAGAACCGGATAGATAGATTTTCGCCCTTGGATGACGCAGCAGTGAGAGTCTGAAAAGGATGATGCAAATCCAGACCTGACAGAACAATGGCCAGCAAGAGCCCGATGCTCCCCATGATGAGCGCCGCATAGATATTGAAGTTCCACCTTCTCATAGTTCACTTGCCCTTTGGCTACTGGTTGCTGTGTTGCTGTTACTCCGTCGCGCAACGATCACAACGCTGCCTAAAACCAAAACTAACAAGCCTCCCAAAATCAAAAGCGTGTTGTATTCACCCATGTCCGTAATTGCAGGTGCGCTTGAGTCAAAATCGCCCATCGGCAATGCAGCCCGATTGCGCGCTTCCGCCAGCACATCCAGCGCGGTGCTGCCATATTCTCTGCTGGGCTCGACATGACTGTTCTCGCTGAATTCGTTCCAACTGATCAGCCCCACTGCGTCTGGAGATGCCCCAAACGCAGCATCCAGTTCCTGGCGCAGGGTATCGCCATAATGTCGCTCTACAACACTCGTGCCGCCGACCAAGCGGGCGTCGAAGCCCGGCGCCGCCGGCGCAATCCACAGGCCGCCATGGGCGTGGACAGTTTCTGCCATGGCTTTCAACTTGCTGCGATAGTTTGTGTTGGTCTGTGGATTGACGGAGGACCAATAGTAGGCGTTGCCCTCCACGAGATTTGCAATGCGTTCATAGCCGGCGACATTGCGTTCGGACGCAAGGATTTGCAACCTGTCCCGGAATCTACTGGTGACGAGGGAGATCTCCTCGGGCGTATATTTCCAGGTGCCGGACCAGATCACCACCGGTCGGTCGGTAAGCCCAAACGCAGTGTGGTCTGCATAGTCTCTCACGAAAAGGTCCAGATCGGATTCGATATGTTCGATCGGAAGCGCGTTCCGATCAAAGTCCAGCCCCTGGTAGATAATCCACAGCCAGAAGTGCTCCTGCTCGGCAATAGAAATGAGTTTTTCGAGGCGGCTATCCAATCGGTGCGTACTCTTCCAACTGACGATAAAGCCATCGATGCCAGCGGCTTTGGCCCACTTGATATGCTGGCGCATGATCTCCGGGTCATCGCTGCTATAGCGCCCTAACAACGGAAAGTCATTCTTAGCACGCGACCAGGATTGCGTGTCATACCAAATGTAGTAATAGGCCATCAGCGGCGCATTCTGCGCCAGCTGTGCATTGCCCCGGGTCTGAGCCATCGCAGACTGAAACACACCGGCGAGGCCGATTAGCGCCGCGCCAAGGAGACAGCAGGCCAATATCCAATAATTCCGCGGGAGAGCGGCTCGCCAACCTGCTCCCATGGCGTGAATTGTCTGCTTTTGGATCATCGCCTTCACCCTTTACCTTCATTGACCAGCTAATACGAATCGTCCGTCACGACCGGCAACGCTGCATCCCTGTGCACTGCGTCTGGCGTGCTTCTCTGTTTGCGCGTGAACACCTGGCGCCACCAGGATAGTCGCATCAACTGGGGCCTTCCCCAGAACAACAACCCAAAAGCCATGACAGCGCCCACTAGCAGAAACGTTCCAATGTCCCACAGACTCAATACCTTCAGTTCGACATCCTGGTCGCGCGAGACTGCCACCGGCGTTAACGGCGCCATGCCATTGGCGCCGACCACCTGAACTTTATACATGCCGCGGGCAAGGTCTTGCACCTCCACATTGTTCTCTTCATCAAAAGGGAAATACCGGACATTGCCGTCGGGATAGTGCAGATCGATGCCGGCGCCAATTGGAAATCCATACAGGGCGTCGCGGGTGCGCAGGCGTGCATCGAAGAGTAACAATTGGATTGTCCAGGTGGCGGGCTTGTCCACAAGAAAGCGTTGTTGATTTTGATTGACTACATTGGCGCCATCGACAATGACGCTTTCCACCGCGAACTGCACATCTGTGGCTTCGAGCCCATTCTTCAAGCGCGCGATCCGGTTGGCGCCACGCCAGCGTGCTGCACCATCTGGATATGAATAGCGCGTGCCATGGCTGCTTTTGATGGTTAACTGGGTAATGCGCGACGCGTCCACTGGTTCGCCATCCAGGTCGACAAATCTCTGACCCACTGGAAAGCTGCGCGACAGCCCCAGATAAAGTTCGACATCGCCTTTTATTTCCACCGGACGCGTTGGTGTGAAGAATTGATCGGCCCACCGAATGAACTCGATCGCCATCGGCGCCGCGTCGCCTTGCGTGCGCGGCGCCACCGGCAACATAGTGAGGGAATAGACGCCGGTTTGCACGATTTCGTGCCGGGCAACCCCGTCTGGCCCGGAAGAGAAGGAAACGCCATCCAGTAAAAACTCGATGCCAGGCAACGGCGGGACGGTATAGATGGCAAGGATCGAAGGGCGCACGGTGATCTGAGCCGTCGCGCTGGCCTGTTGGTAGGCCTCGGTCTGGTCGGCGACGACACGCAGCCAATGGTCACCCACGCTTAGATCGCGTCCTAGATAGACTTCGGCCTTGCCAGCCTCGTTGGTGCGCACCCGGCGCAGCAGAACATGATCGAGGTAAACAAACAGCAGCTTATTGGGAAGCCCACGCCCCTCCGTATTGTGGAGGAACACGAGCGCGCGAACTGGCCTGCCAACTGGCGCCGGGGCTGGAACCGACAGCGTCAACGCCGATGGCAGCGGCCATGTTGGCCGTTCGGTCGGCGCAGGAAATGGTTTCGCTGGCGCGGCAATCGGTTGGATACAGCCGCTCAACAGGAGCATAGCGCCCAAGACAATGGCGGCTACGGGCAGAAAGCGCATTGTCATTTCGCACTCCTTTTCCAGATATCTTCCTCATAGCGGATCCGACGACGGCCGTTGCGCTGCCAGATCAGCGTTAACAGAATAAATGCGCTTGAAAGAATCATGCCTGCGCCATAGATGAGGTAGATCACAGGCCGCTTGGGCGCGGGTTTGGCGCCTGCGGCGTCGCGCTCGAACTGGACAAACGCTGGTTCGCGCGGTCCATGCGCAAAATCGAACGCGTTGATGAACGTATCGGCCTGGGCGTCGCGCTCGGTTAATGAATGCAAATTCCAGTTGTCACTGATGAACTTGATGATCGAAGTGTAATCAAGCGTCGTGCTATCGATATATCCGCGCCGTGCATAGGCGCTCACCAATAAGGCGGGCACGCGAAAGCCATAGCCGTGGGCATCCACGCGCGGGGGGCGGACGTGGTCGTACCAGCCACCCCAGTCGTCGTATGTCCACAGGAATGCTGATTTCTCCCAATAAGCGCTCTGCATCAACATCTGGATCAATGTCTTTACAAAACGCTGCCCGGACATGATGCTGGACGGCGGATGTTCACTCGGGCCAGAGGGCACCATATAGGCGACCTGAGGCAGCGTGCCATTGATCAGATCCTCATGATACTCGTTCAGATCAACGATATGGCTGGCCAGCTCCGGATCATCCAGAAAGCGATCCATGTTGAGGATCGGCGCCCAGATCACCTGCGAGGCGCGGTTGCCAGGGTAGAGATGGCTCGTCCGGTAATTCAATCCCGCATCGTAGTTCTGGACATAGAACTTCCATGTGACGCCAGCTTCCTGCAAGCGATCAAAAATGGTTGGGAGTGAATTGACCGGTGCGGCGCCGGCCTCAGGCTCCGGCGCGGCCGCCACCCAGTACATGTGGTTGGTGAAACTGCCGCTGGCCGCGGAACTGAAGAAGCGATCAAAGAGCACATACTCGTCGGCGATGTTCCAGTAGTAGGGCAATTGGCTGCCGTCGTAGTAGCCCATTGCCAGCCGGCCATCCTGGTTGCGCTGGTTCAGCGCAAATACGAAGCCATCCATGCGCCCATCGTTGTATTGGACTTGATGCGTGCTGTCGCTGTGATCAGGATCGGACAATTCAACGTCGTTGTCACCAATGCGGAATGGCTTTACGCACTCGGTATTGGTCGGGCTGAAGGGATCGATCGGCATACAGACGCCCGGAGGGATGCCGTCCGCGCCAGGATAGACGCCAAAGTAATTGTCGAAGGAGTGATTCTCCTGCATCAACACGATCAGGTGCTCGATCGGTGTTTGCGCGGGACGTGCGAAAGTCGTGGACGCTTGCGCCTGCACCGAACCGATGTGTCCCAGTGTAGTCGCTGCAATCATGATCGCGATCGGGCCAACGCGCTGAATGATGCGCAGCAAGGACGCAATCAACATATTTCTCACCATTGGGGATGCACCTCATAGACGATAATGACCGGGCGTTCAACCTGTTGTCCATCCGGGGTTGTGACCGTGACGCTCTCCGTGTGGAGCACGCGCCCATTGTATTTGCGCGCGTAGTAAAAGATCGCGTCGGAGAAGAACGTCGACCGCGCCGCGGAAAAGGAGTCCCAGACCAGGTATTGCAGTTCGGCTGTGCGGATCTTGAAATCCGGATTAGAGATCGGTTCGTAAGAAGGATTGCGATGCAGCGGGTTGGGACTTACCGACAGCCCAAACGCTTCTCGATGCCCGTAGTAGCGGACAATGTTTGCCATGGAAGGGCCAATGGTCAGAAACCGGGCGCCTTTGGGGATATTGTCCTGGATCCATTCACCCGTCTCGCGCCCGCCCGGCACCCCACCCGAGCCAGCCAGGAATGTGTCAGACGCATAGGGATGAATCTGGCGCCAGGTAGGCAGAATCAGACTTACGGCGAGCGCAGCAGCCATCACTGCGCCAGGGATGGCTTGCGGCAGACGAAACTGCCGCCAACGCAGCGATTTCTGCGGCCAGTATGTCAAGGCGCGCGCTGCCAGCAGGGTAAGCGGCGGTGCAATCGGAAGAAGATACTGGAATCCTTTGGTCGGCCATAATTGGAAAAATGCAACCGGCACCAGAATCCACATGATGAGCAACTTTTCGCGCCAGGTGATGCGTTGACGCAGAAGCCAAAGACAGGCGGCGGCCGCCACTATCACGCCGATGCCGATCGCTGGCGGCGCCACCGTCAGATAGAAATCCCAGGTGTGGTTTGGACGGCGGAAGAGCTGCCACACCAGGTATTGTTGCGTTTTCCCGCCGCTGCCGCCACCTGCCAGGGAAACCGAAAGTGGATAGGGCAGCATGGTCAGCACCATCAGGCCCAACGATAAAACGGCATCGCGGATACGCACCCGAATTTCGGGCGAGAGGGCCAGGAAGGCGTAGATCGCGCCAACCAGCAGAATGCCGGTCTCTTTGGCGAGAAAAGTCAGGCCCATTGCGATACTGACGGCGTAGAGCCAAACCGGGCGCTCTGTATCGGCAAAGCGGGCAAGGAGGTAAAGGGTCAGCGTTGCATACAGCGTCATCGGCCCATCCAATAAAACCTGCCGCGTCGGGATGACGTGATAGGGCATGACCGCGAGCAACAACGCCGCGATGAGGCCAGCGCGGCGTCCATAGAGCCGATTGCCAAGCAGAAACACCAACAACACGGTTGCAACACCGATTGCCGCTGACGCCTGCCGGCCGATCACGTCGCTGGCGTCATAGCTGTAAAAGACCGCCAGCGTAAATTGGAACAACAGCGGATGAGCCCGAAACACGGGGAACAGATCAGTCAGAATTGGCACCTGGGCGATCGCCGCGCCTTGTCCCGCATAGACTGCTTCATCGCTGTTGTAGCCAAGGGCGTTGAGGTCCACCATGCGCATGTAAGTCGCCAGCCCAATGATCAGGATCAATGGCAAGAGCCAGGCCAGCGTTGCCATCAGCGAGGCGTTTTGGTCTCGTAACCAGAGACGCGGCGCCGGCAGCGCCGCAGTCGTCTCTTCAATTTGTTTGCGAGTCATAGGCGATATGATCTTCTCCACCAAAAAACTATGGCTGATGCGTCATAAGCAAGCGTTGATAAAACCGGGCAGGCAGCCCAAGCCTCCTCATTGCTTTTATGACGCATCAGCTCCTTGACAGCCCCGCCGTTCTCTCAGAAGCTGTTTGAAAAGGGCAAATCTCGACGCAGAGGCGCAAAGAGGCAGAGGCGAAAGACATTTTCAATTGTGCTCCGCAGTGTCTCGGGCCGTCAGGCGGCGCCGCAGACGGGTTTCACTTTACCCCTACTTCAATCGGCGGCCGCGCTGTAGCTGTTTGCGGCATCAGGCATCACCCAATGCGGATGAGCTTCGTCGCCATCTGCGCCGGATCCACTCAGCAGAACGGGCAGGCGCCGATACCAGTCGAAAGTTGAACTGCCCATGCGCGTTGCTGGCATTCCAGTGACTGCTGATGTGACGATAGCTTGCTCCGCCTCATGCAAGTCTTTTGCCTGCCAGCTCGAAAGACGTGAGGCCAATTGTGGGTAGGGCGGGAAGCCATACGCGTC
Organism: Caldilineaceae bacterium; assembly: GCA_014879855.1. GTDB lineage: Bacteria > Chloroflexota > Anaerolineae > Caldilineales > Caldilineaceae > Caldilinea. Next base: position 10,595 of record JACSRH010000282.1, read on the forward strand.
TTCGGCATTGGTGATCAGCGTTGCGAACTTCTCCGCTTCCGGCAGCGGCTCTTGGAAATCCTTGCCGCGCTCGATCAATACGATGTGGCTCAGTTGCGCTGATTCGGCATAGCGCGCCTGCGGGAGGATGCGGTCGACCATATACTTTGGCGGCGGAATGAGCATCTGCACAACGGTGTTGATGGTCGCGGCCGGCAGGCGCAGCAGGCTGATCAACATAGCGAAACGACGCCCACTCTTGGAATGCACGCGGCTCTGCACCTGGAGCGCGGCATACTCGAACCGGCTGAGCGGCGCCCCGCCGATCGCTTGCAACGTGTGTTTGCTGATGGTCAGTGGCTTGGGAAAGCTGCGAATCGTGCCATCCGGGCTGAGAATGCTCATGTCGTCGGACAGGAAGCGGCTCGTCTGTGGGTTGTTGCGCATCGTGTGAAGAATCGTCGTCGTTTTGCCCGTGTCGGTAAGCGCTGTGATAAAGAGCGCCCGGTCGCCAAACGCCAGCGAGGCGCCGTGCATCAGCGCATAGCCTTTGCGGGTAAAGGTCCAGCGCAGCAGAGATTCCACTACATTGGTGTAGAGCACGTGCGGCGACCGTCCCACCAGCGGCGCCGCCACGACTTTTGTGTGCGTCTCGTTCTGATTGATGACAATGCTGAAGCCAAGCCAGCCAAGCGCCTCAGTGTAGTTGATCGAATCTGGTGTGCGGTGCGCTGCCAAATCGCCGTCGATCACCACATCGATGTCGATGTCGTCCAACGGGCCTTCTGTGCGAAAATAGCCAAGCTCGGGCAACTTCTGCATCGAACGGACCCGAATGATGTCATGGATGTTGTAATAGTAGCTCTTGGCGGCATGACCGGGCTTTGTGCGCCAAATGACATGATCGGCTACAGCGTACCGAACAAGCGTCATAATGGCGATGGTCAGGATGTTGCCGGCCACGTAGTAGATGCCCAATCCGCCAACAAAGAACGCAAGCATCGGCCCGCGGAAAGCCAGCATGATGTTGTTGATCACAAAAAAGCCCAGCAAGCGGATGCCGACGCCCCTGGTTTGGCGCCGGTCGCGGAAGACCCAGCTTTCAGTCCAGGCAAAGTTCCACAGCGTTGAACCCTGGGTGGCCAGAAGGGCTGACCACAAATAATGGAGCCCAAAACGCTCGGTGAACAGAACCAGCAGCAAGGTGTTGACGAGTAGCCCCGTAAGCCCCACGACCATAAACATGAGCAGTTGGCGCTGCGAGAGATAGGCAAGCTTCAAGGTCTGGCGGAAGAGGCGCACCATCTCCTGCCCGTTCGCCTTGCTGGCGCCTTCGTGACGTTCGCCAAACACAAATGGCGTCTCGCTTATCTGCAAGTGTGGCGTGCGCACCAGGATTTCGAGTAAAATTTTGAACCCTTCCGGATTCAGAATGTCCGGGTTCAGGGCGCTGCGCTGCACCAGAAAAAAGCCTGTCAGCGGATCGGTCACCTGGCGCAGACGTTGTGGAAACAACACGCGCGTCGTTGCTGCCAGCGTATACGAAATCAGCCTGCGCGCCGGCGACAGTCCCGCTGTGCTGCCCCCTTCGGCCATCCGGCTGGCAACCACCAGGTTCGAATTGGCGCTTCTGGCTTTGGCCACTAGCTGGGGGATTGCTTCGGGCGGGTGCTGCAGGTCGCTATCCATCACACAAATCCATTCCGCGGTTGCGGCGCGAATCCCCTCCACCACTGCACGGCCAAGACCATTGCGGCGCTCTGGCGGACGCGCCACCAGGCGAACTGCAAATGGGAATGCATCAGCAAGTGCGCGAATGACCGCTGGCGTATCGTCGGTGCTGTCATCGACGAAAATTACTTCAGAAATACAAGGTGCGGCCGCGGCCTCAATCCGCTGCAGCAACACCTTGATATTGGCGGACTCGTTCTTGGTCGGTACGATGACCGACAGGAACGGCTGTGACGCATCCTCACAAATAGGGCTTGAACCCGTTGCATTTTCTTCACACGGTGCGAACGATGACGCTTCCTTCTGTTCGCGGGCGCGGGCCGGAACAGGAGGGTACAGGGTATTGGGTAGAACAGCCATGACCTTCTCTCCTTTGTGTAGAGACGGCCAGCGGCGTTGATTATTTGCCAATCAGCCTTGGTCGTTGCCTCCCCATCCTCTGTGCGCAGCCTGCCCGCACAGTAGATGGACGGAGCATACGATCTGTCTGCGCAATTCCACCGGAAAAGTCAGGAGGAGCAAATAACGGTGCAATTGTGCTATACTGGCAAATAAGCGCACGCAACTGGACCTTTCGCCTGGGACATACTACGTGCTGCTTAAAGCCTCAGAGGGCTGCGATCCCTCTGAGGCTTTCCATTGGGTAACGAGTTCTATTTATACAGATGCTTGTTTGGGAAGCCTGTTGTTTTCTACCTGCCGTTCACCGGGAGTTGCTGGCCGGATCGCATCGATTGTGCAACGCAGATTCTCCACCAATCGGTCGGATCTCTCATCTTTGTTGATCAGAACGTCTGCTCCCGCGGAGATCGCGGGTTGCTGGCGTGCATCCAGGCGACTCATCAAGATGACGACAGCCGCGTCAGGGCAGACTTCTTGCAATGGCGACACTGTCGATGTCTGCACATCCACCATCACATTCCAATCGATGACGATCAGATCCGGCTTCACTTTGGGAGAGAGCGCCAATACCATGGCCCAATCAGCGGCTTCGCCTACAACTTTTGTATTCAGCTCCGCTATCAAGGCATGAAGCGCGGCTCGCTCCACTGCATTTCGACTGGCGATGAATACTCGCGGCATGGGGGTAGAATAGCAACATTTAATTGCAGTTACATCGGAAAAGCGGCGGATATTGAGAGGAAGTGCTATCCCCCTGAAGGCGTACGCCTTCAGGGGGACGTAGACTGGTTATGGGTGCGAATCACGACGCATGGTTAGCGCGACGGCCTCGGCGCGTGTGGAAACTTCCAGCTTGGCAAGGATATTGCTGACATGGGATTTCACCGTTGCCGGGCTGACATGTAAGCGCTCCGCAATTGCATGATTGCTGAGGCCGTCTCTCATGAGTTGCAGCACTTCGCGTTCACGCGTGGTCAATTTGTGTCCGAACTCGTGTTCAGCAGGAGGTGTATCCAAAAGAAACTTGGCAGCAAGCGGTGATAATGTCAACTGGCCAGCAAAGACAGAACGGATAGTCTGTAGAAGGTTATCGGGTGAGATGTCCTTGAAAACATAACCGGTGGCGCCGGCCTGCAAAGCTTGCTGGACCATCTCCTCCTGCGCATAAGCCGTCAACATAATGATTTTGATGTCTGGATGGCGTTGATGAATAATGCGGGTGGCTGCAATGCCATCCAGGACGGGCATCTGCATATCCATCAGCATCAGATCGGGCGAGATCTGTTCGCACAGTTCAATGGCTATCTGTCCGTTTGACGCTTGACCAACGAACTCCAACTCATCAAATTCCTTCAGAAGGGTCATTAAACCGGTGCGAACCATAGCAAAATCATCTGCGATAATGATGCGGATTTTTGGGGCTTGCATATTGCACCTTCCGCGATCCTCGTTGACGTATCCTTCCTAGCGGTGGCGAAGGCTCATTTTAGGGAATGCACGATAACAACACGGGCATGATAGCATCGATGGATGGTTACATTCTCCTGACCTTATCCTTTCTTCTTCTCTCACGTGAGCAGTGGAGCGGCGAGAACTCAGTTAGATGTTGGTAGATAAAGATGCACTTTCGTGCCGTGGCCGCTCTGGCTGGCAATGCTCAACGTTGCACCGATCGTTGTTGCCTGCTGTTGCATCATTGCCAATCCGAAATGACCGTTTGGGATTAGACGCATATCAAACCCATGGCCATTATCCATGATGACAAGCTCCACACCGTCGTTGCTATGCACCAGCTCCACCCATACCTGCGTTGCTTCCGCATGTTTCGCTATGTTTGTAAACACTTCCCGGCACAGCCGATATAATACTTCCTGTACGCCAGCGTCAAAATTCGTTTCCCGATCAAGATTGATCGTAACACTGGCGCCTGTGCGCTCTGTATATTTATCGGCTAGCTGGCAAAGGAGCTCGTCAAAGCGGATGTTATCGAGCCGTTGCGGTTGCATCTCGGCAAGCACTTCGCGCAGATCGGCCACAGCTTCGCGCAGCAACTTCCGCAGATCCTGGACGGATTGGCTCGCCTGATCGGGGTCGCGCTCGATCAGCCGCGGCAAGACTTCCGCGATCAATCCTGCCGAGAACAATGATTGATTGATCGCATCGTGCAGACTGTTCGCCAATCGATTTCGCTCTTGTAGGGCGGCCAATTCCTGACCTGCTCTATACAAACGCGCGTTTTCAAATGTGATGGCGGCCGACGCTGCGATCAATTCAAGAATATCCAGGTCGGTCTGCTGGAAGCGTTTCGGCGCTTCATCCACCAACAGCAACACACCAAGCACAGCTTCCTTAAAGTGGATGGGCGCCCCCATCAGAGACCTTACCTGGGGAAATTCACCTGAGTTGTTGGAAGGGGGCGCTTCTTCACTGTTCATCCCGTTAGATGAAAGCAGCGTCTGACGATGTTTGAACACCCTTTGCGTAAACAGTATCCAGGGCGCAAGGACAGCATCAGGGAATGATCTCCCCATTCGATCAAGACTCTGGGTGCAGACAAGGTCGTCACCTGTCTTACCTGCCATCCAGAGGCTAGCCCCTGTGATGTCAAGCACCTGGATGACTTCCTCCAGCACCCTTTTTTGTATTTGTTCCACGCCTGAAGAGGAAGTAAGCACGCCATTGATGCGATTTAGCAGGATCAATTCTGTGTTGCGTCTTAGCAAATTCTGGGTGGTCTGTCTGATCTCCGTCATATCACGGCAGACACACCCCACCCGCAAGCCCTCGGCGGTTGGAATGCTGAAATAGAATTGCTGAACAATGCGCCGCTCACCGCCGAGCCGTTGTATCTCGATTTCCGCAGACGTAGGCAGATCAGCGCCATGGTTGGATGGTAACGCGTTGAGAAAAAGCCGCCGCATCCTCTCGTAGTTGGCTTCAGTCTGGCGGTGAACAGGTGTGAGCGCATGGTGGACGTCCCAGATCAACTTGCCAAGAACTTTAGCGGGCGGCAATCCCGTAATACGCTCTTGAGCCGCGCTCCACATCATAATGCGACCTTCGGCATCGAGCATGCTGAAACCGTCGACAGAGTGCTCGACAAAAACACGCAGCTTGCTCTCGCTCGCATGCAGCGCTTCTTGCAGATAGCTTAGCGCCATGGTGTCAGCAACGAGCGGTTTGGGGAGGTCGTAAACCATTGAGGTATTTTCCTCACAGGCAAGAGACATACTAAAATGCGCCGTATGATAACAACTATCGTCACAACAGGTAGCGTCGAGACGATAAAAATGCTCGACCAACTCCACATAATCTTACGCAAACCCTGCACGAATTGATCAGACGCACACCGGAAACACCACGAGAGATTTTATGCGGAAGCATAACAAGCGCGATCCGGCTCATTGCTTGTGCTTACCAGTGTATAATAAACTCTAATCAAAAACAACGAACAGAGTCTTCAGGTTGTTATCGACGGCGTCTGCCAATATCATCACGCCAGCGCTAAGCTTGGTGCGGCTGGCCATGCGCTCTTTTTGACAAACAGGTGCGCTATTCATCACCATTCTGACCCGATGCGCTGATATTTCTGAAAAGCGTGCAATGAATAGATGCTGGGCAGAAATAGCTGCATGCCCCTCCCCGAACAGGGGGGCGGATGGGTGACGAACGGCTGTGAGGCGCCAGCGACGACGGTGATGCCAAACGCCCCTGGTCGGTCGACCGCCGCGGACAGACAGTTGTTGACCGGATCTGGCTGGGTTTCGATGGCAGCCCAGACTTGAACGGTTGGATGATAGATGCGCAACGCCAGCTTCTGTTCGTCAATATCAGATACATTGGCATCCGTATAGTGAACCGTAATCGTGTACGGCAGCATGAATTGCGTCTGCGTAACGCCCCCCGCTGTAATTGCATCCACCGTAAACTGTAGGTTGGTCAGGCCGCTCTCCTGCAGAGTTGGAGCCTCTTGCCCTGCGCTAGTCGCCATTGTGGCCGCGGGCGCAGTGACCGTCAGCGTGACTGTCGTTGACTCGGTCACCGCGCCGGAAGGGAAAAGCAACGCAATGGTTACTGAGGAGACGCTGCCCATTGAAGCCGTCGCGGTCAGGGTTGTTGGAATCGACGGTGTGAGTTGGGCCATCGTTGAAATAAGATTGCCTTGCGCGGGCGGAGGCGCGCTGACCCCGGTGCACGCGGGGTTGGTCTCGGCGGCGGTTACAATCACGAACTCGTCGCGATAGTCCCCAATCGCCGCCTCAGTTTCTGCATAAATGGCGCACGCCGAGACCGTATAACGCACAAAGCCGTAGGATGGCTGTTCGTTGGCTCCCATCCAGGCGGCAAAGTAAGGTTGCTCCGGGTCATTCAGCGCGACATCGCGCAATTTGGCGCCCATCGTGCCTGCCACGACGATAAGGCTGCCGGCGCCGCGCGGAAAGCGATTGCCGGCGCCGGCAGCGACCACGCAATCCGCATCGTAGGCGTTGACCGCTATGGTGGGGCAATTGGCGTTGAGCGCCAGTTGTCTGCTGCGTTCATAGAGATGCTCGTGACCCTGCAGAATCAGATCGACCTTTTTACTGACCAACACATCCAAAAGCTCCTGTCCGATCTCACAGGATTTCTCTCCCATTGTGATGCAGTTTTTATGCATGCCCACAATGACCCACAGCCCCTGGGCGTGGGCTTCATCAATCCGCGCCTTCAACCAATCGCAGTTTTCCACCTCGCCTTTTTTGCAGAACTCGACGCGCGTGCCGGTGCGATCGAGCGCCGGGTCGATCAGAATGAAGCGCGCCAGCGGCGCGTTGCCTGGATAATCAAAGAAATAGCGGTGCGCATAAATCCCCTGAACGCCAAGACGGTCGGGCAGACATTGGGCGAATTCGTCAATGAAGCCATTTTCCCCAGCTTGGTCCTCGTGGTTGCCGGCCAGCACCTCAAAAGGAAACGCCGGTCCCACTTGGTTTTTGACGTACGCACACCAGGCTGATTCCGGTGTGATATCGCTGTAACTCATATCGCCCAGCGCCAGATAGAAGTCGACGCCTGACTTGCCTAGCCTGCCCAGGGTCGCTGTCGTGCGGTCATTGCCGCCGTGGTCGCCGCCAGCGGCAAAGCTGAACGCGGGCGGCGGGAGCGTCCCGCCAGGCAGCGGGGTTGGCGGCGGCGCGCCCCCTTCGCCCGTGCCATTCTCCAGCGGTGGCAGCAGCTCCGCCAGCACGCTGATATATCCGTTCTGAAATGGCGCCCCGCTCGCGTCATATTCTTCACGGCCGGTTGCAGGATTGAACACCACCGGGTCGCCAGGCTCGACGGCCGTCCCTTCCCCCCATTCGTTCCACGTGGTGATCAGCTTCCACGTCGCATTCGATGCAACCATCGCTTCCACAGCCGCGCGAAACTCAGCTGGATTGCGCGGCAACTTGGGCGCTGTGTTGGCTGTGTCCAGCCAGAAGCCTGGGCTGACGCCAAAAGAATACGGGCTTTGGTCGCTGGCGCGCACAGCCGGGGCATATTGATGCCAACTGTCAGGTTGTGGCGTGACGTTTCTGTAGTTGGCAAAGACCTTCAGGACAACATAAAAGGGCCTTCCCGCCAGTTGATTGGCCTCATGCCAGCGTTGGGTGAGCGCCGCATCATCCGTGTTATCGGCATAGACAAAGATAACCGGCTTGCCGTCGATCTGCAGATACGCCGATTCGTCCGCATAATGCGTTGCAATATAGTTCAGATCATTGGCAATGGCTTGCGGCGTCGGGTCGCCTGTGCTCTCCGCTTCGTAATAGAGCGCCCAGCGCAGATTGGGGTACGGATTGTCGGGGCGCTGCATCACATCGCCGAGCATGAAGGCAAATGCCTGGTCGGTCTGGCCGCCGGCGCCCCACCACGAGCTGATGGCAACCTCGATGCGGGCTTCGGCCATCTTGCGCAACTGCCAGTACAGGACGGCCGGATCGCGAGAGCTATACAATTCTTGCGCTGGATCGAACTGTGTTGTCTCTATATCCGGCAGATAGTGGGAGAACCAGGTGGCCGGCGGGTGATTCTCATGACCTTCCCATCCGCCCCAACGGCCGTCGCTGGCCGGAGATTGATACCAGGGGTAATAAAACGTAGCATAAAATGGCGCGGACGGCTGAAAGGCCGGCTCAGCGGAGATGGTGCTGGCCGTCACCCTGCCGATAAAAGAGGGAAGTGCAATGACCAGGACCAGGGAAGCGCAACAAATCAACAGAAATCTATACAGCGTGCTCTCTTTCGTTTGTACTTTCATGATAAACTCACCTCCAAACACATTGTAGCCACTTTTCATGAGCGCACAATTTCTAAGAAAACATGAACGCGCTGCTAATGTCCTGGGATGACGCGGTTCAAATCGCTTCTCACCGGCGGCGCGGCAGCAAGCCACCGACCCTGGCGCGATACGCGGTGTACTCTTCGCCAAAGTGCTGCACCATCATCGCTTCTTCGCGCGGCACGCGCACCAGGTAGACCAGCAGGAAGGCGGCCAGCCCGGACCAGCCCGCAATCCAGTTGGGCAGCATCAGCGCCTGCGCCACGCCGGTCAGCAGCAGCGACGCGTAGATCGGATGGCGAAGATAGCCGTACACGCCCGACGTCACCACCTGCTGCTCGCGGCTCACCTGCAGCGTCGGCGACCAATTGCGCCCCAGGTCCGCGTGCGCGCGCCAGAGCAGCCACGTCGCCAGGGCCAGCAGGGTAAACCCAACCCAGCCCAACCACGCCGGCAGCGGGTAGTCCGCCCACTCCAGCCAGCGCGTAAAGGCATAGAAGAGCGGGATGATCTCCATCCCCGTCCAGGCAACCATGCTCATGACCAGCTCCAGCCCTTGGCTGCGATCATCCACAAAGCGACCAGCCTTCTGCTCGCGGCGGTTGCGCCGGCGGTGCGGAAAACGGATGATCTCCTGCGCCAGCAGGCCGGCGATGAAGAGGTAGCGGAGCAGATAGGCTGTCATGGCGTCCGCTCCAGGATGATTTTGCCGTTGCCCGTCGTCGCTTCGATCTGCAGCACAGGGTCGTTGCCCAGCATCCCATCGAGCGCGGCGCCCGCGTCCGTGCGGCTGGGCGCCAGCGGGTAGTTGGTCTCGATGCTGCCATTGGCGGTCAGCGCCTTGACCCGGAAAGTCACGCCCACCGGCAGCTCAATCGTGATGTCGCCGCTGCCCGTGGTCAACGCCAGCAGCGTCCCGCCCGGCAGGCCGTCGTAGCGAATGGGGCCGTTGCCATTGCGCACTGTGAGCCGCGCCGAAGCTGGCACGGTCAGCTTGACGTTCATCCCCACGTCGCTCTCGGGCGGTGCGTCCTCTCCCCAGATGCTCGCAGCCCGCACACGCTCGCCGTCGGCGGAGAAAGTGAAGTCGAGCGCAGCCAACGCCGCAGCTTGATCGGCGGGGGCAAATTTGGTGACGTCTGCCTGCAGCCGGCCCGCGCTGCCTGTCACGATTTCGAGCGAACCGTTGATGTTTTCGACCGTAATCTCTGTCACGTCGCCAACATCGATGCCGCTGGTGTTGCGCTCCTGCACTGGCGCGCCTGTGCAGCCGGCCAGCAGCGCCCAGCAGAGCAGGACGCTGCTGGCCATTGTCGAGAAGTTAATCTGGTGAACCTTCATCTTGAGCCTCTCTTGTGTCAGTAGTTCGCGATTTTGCCCCACGCGAAGCTGCGAAGTTGAAGATGGGCCTTCCCGCGTTCTTCGCGGCTTCGCATAAGCTTCCTGAAGTATTGTGTTTGCACGTGCAGACCGGGCTGTCTGCACCAGTTGCCTCTGCATGGGTGGCTTGGCGCGCCGATCGCCATTTGTTCCACGATGCGCAGGTCGGGCGATTAGCCGGATGTGTTGCCAGGCTGGGTGGCTTCTGGCTGACGGGCAAGGCGCCGCTCCTCTCCAGTTGGACAGCCGCCCAATGATTTGTCCATTGCAAAAAAAGCAAGTATTCTCCTTTGTCTGACCGTTGTCTAGCCGTGAGCAGCTGCCTGCGAGACCATTTTCCTGGGGACATTCTCGACGCAGAGGCGCAGCGTGGCAGAGATGCGCAGAGAAAAAGCTAGAAGCTTTCGTCCAGCAGTCCTCGCGTTTCTTTACATCTCCGCGCCTCTGCGTCAGAGAAAGGCCTTTATAGACAGGAGCACAACATTGATCGACGTCGAACGGATCCAGGCGCAACTGCGCGCCGCGATGCATCTCAGCCATGAAGCGGTGGCCGCACCGCCCTTCACCTGTTTTTTCAACCCGGACAGCGATGCCACTTATGCCAACGCCGTCCTTCCAGATGAACCGGTCGCGGCCGGGGTCGATCGCGCGCTGGAGGAGGTGGCGCACCATTTTCGCACCCGCCAACGCCGGCCGCGCTTTGAATATCTGGAGGCCTTTGCGCCCGATCTGGCGGCTGTGCTGGAAAGACACGGCTATCGCTGCGAGATGCGCTCGCTCTTGATGATCTGCACGCCGGCATCTCTGATCCAGCCGCCATGGCCGCAAGGAATGACAGTCGAGAAAGTGGATGGACAGACGCCGATCGACGTGGTGCAGGATCTGATGACGCTTCAGTCGCGCGCGTTCGGTGATGTGGACGCGCCGCGCGCTTCGGCGGCAGAGGCGCGCCAGTTTCGCCAACGCTTTGCCGCGCTGCAGCTCTTCCTGGCGCGGCAAAGCGACGTGGCGGTCAGCGCGGCCAGCCTGACCGCGCCCTATGCAGGGATCGCCGAACTGGCCGGGGTTGCCACCGCCGCGGCCTTTCGCCGCCGCGGTCTGGCCGCGGCGCTAACTTATGCCGCGACCGCGGATGCCTTTGCGCAGGGCGTCGAGCAGGTTTTTCTCACCGCGGCCAATGCAGAAGCGGGCCTCGTTTACGCCCGTGCAGGTTTCACTGCCGCGGGCAGCGGACTGGCCTATCTGCTCTGACATGCTCTGACATCATTTGGCGACAAACAGTGCGGCGAGATCTGTTGGATCTCGCCGCAAGCAATCAGCTACTTTGCGCGCCCGCGCTTGAGGCTGGATTGCAAAAGCTTCAGCGCGTCCCTGTCGCCCTTGGCGGCCAGCGTCGCCTGGTTGGGCCAGCTTGTTGGGTCGGCGACAGCGAAGCGCCGGCCGGCCCCCAGCAAAATTTCGCGCAGGCGCTCCACCGGTGTGTTGGCAAGGACGACGAAGGTGGCAATGCCATGCTGCGCCAGCACCTCGGCGATCTTGGGGCCGATGCCTTCGATCAACTCGAGATTGTCAGACGGTGCACCCGTCGCCACATCCGCCGCCACATCCGTCGCCACAGCCGCCGCCTGTCTGCTCTCCACTGGCGGCGAGGCCGGTTCTGCGGGCGCTTCGACCGCCGCGGGGGAGGGCTTGGCTTTTTGGGCCGGCTTGGCTGGCGTGGCGACAGCCGGCGCGACCGTCGCATCCTGGAGTGGAGACGCGACCGGGCGGGCAGGCGCTTCGACCGCCGCGGGGGAGGGTTTGGCTTTTCGGGCCGGCTTGGCCGGCGCGGCGACAGCCGGCTCCGCCGCGTCTGTGTCGGCTGCGACCACAGTGGCCTTCTTCGCGCGCTTGGCTGGCTTGGGCTGCGCTTCAACGGGGACAACCGATTCGGCGCTCTTTTGCGCTAGAGCACCTTGCGCCACAGCGTCCGGTCGCCCACGGGTCAGAATGCCGATTGCGTCAATGTACCAATCCGCATTGCCAAAGAAGCCGACGACCTCGCTATCTTCGGGCGCCAGGAACGAAAATGCGTGCTCGCCGCTGTCGCCGCCATAGGTGGGGGACACGCGCAGATTGGTGTGAAAAACGATGCTGTCCACATAGCGGCCACTGCGCCCGCTGATGCCTACGAGATACTCGCCGGTTTCGAGCGCAAATTGATGCGCGTGAGAACCATGGCCGCCAACCTCAGGCAGCAGATGGCTTTCACCGGCGGCGTCGGTGTAGCCAATCTGGATCGAGTCGACGAACCAACCGCACGTGACGCGCACTTCGCTGATGCGAGCGCCCGCGGGGATGACAACCCCTTGCAGTGGGAGACCGCCGTTACCGCCGCTTGGCCCAAGTTTTCCATCTTCCATCTGGCTCTGCTCCTTTTTTGCTATGCTATTTCATAACGGGACGCAGCTTTAAGGCAAGCTGCAAAGAAAAGCGTGCATCGGCATCGTCCAGATTCAACTGGGTGATCTGCGCGATCTGTTCGAGCCGATAAGTCAACGTGTTGCGATGAATGTGCAGGCGCGTGGCAGTCTGGCTTAGATTGCCGTGACAGACAAAAAAGGCGTCCAGCGTCTGCACCAGCTCTGCGTTGCGGTTGTCGTCGTGGCTAATCAGCTTGCCAAGCGTTTTGCGATAGAAGCGCGCTGCCTCCGGGTTGCTGCCCAGCCCGGTCAAAAGCTGATAGAGACCCAGATCGCCAAAATAGGTGACGGGAGAAGTCTCCCATTCTTTGCCCAATCGCCAGCTTTCACGCGCCTGCATCTGGCTCTGTCTCCAGTTCGCTGGTCCGACGCCAGGCCGCCCAATGCCGATCACCACGCGCACTTTGGGGTGGGTGGTCTGGAGACGGGCGGTCAGGTCGTGGGCAATGGCTTTGAGCGCACGTCCACTCTTGGGGTCGTCGACCGGCCAGAAGATAAGGATGCCTTCCTCGCGCTTCGCATACGGCCCCGTGATGTTCTGCTGTTGCACAAAGCGCAACAGGGGTGTGGGCCAGTTCGGCACATGCGTGGCTTCGATCAGGATCGCAACATGCGGCTTCACCAGATCATATCCTAACGAGGCGCCGCGCTGAATCCACGCCTGTTCGTCCGCAATTTCAGAGGCGAGCAACTCGTCAAGAAAAGTGGCGCGCATCCGGTCTTCGGCAATGCCAACCGCATTCTGTTTTGCCCATTCCAGCGCGGCCGCGGACGCGCCCTGGAGCGCGGCCACTTCTTCGACAGCCGAGATATCCTGTCCACTCATTGCCTCGCGGCGCAGCAATAAACAATACCCGCGGACGACGTCACCCACACAGATTGCCGAGACGATCGATTCGCGAAATGCGCTGCTGCTGCTGGCAAGGGGAAGCAGGCCGACAGCTTGGGGCAGCGCGCCTGTTGTCTGCGTCGCCATCCAACTGCGCAGGAGGGTGGGATTGGGCAGCGCGTCCAGAATCACCTGCTGTTGGTCGGGGCCGCCTTTTTCCAGACCCGCCGCGACAGAAACGCGGCCATCCTCCGCCATCAGGATGACGGGCTGCTGTACAAAGGCAAAGAGATGCTGGACGATCTGCTTCAATCCGCCGCCGTTAAGCGCTGCCCGGCTCAATTCACGTTGCAACTCGGCTGAACGTTGTGTGATATAGCCTGAGCGGTCGACGATCAACCGGATGATGGCGCGTTCAACCTGGGTCAGCGAGATCGTGTCGGGCAGCTGGAAGAGCGCGATGTGGCAGTCGTTTGCTGCTGCGACGGCTGTAGCTGAGACTGGCCCCAAAACTGCCACGCCAGAGATGCCCGGCGTTCGCAGGCTATAGATAACGCGCTCGAGACGGGCTTTGGGGTCGAGACGGCGCAGGTCTTCGATATCGACCAATGCCAGTTCGTTGCCGTCTAACTTCGGAAAGGCTGGTGGGCTTGGGCGCAAGCTGCACGCCCAACTGACTGGCCGGTTCAGGAATTCTCCACCCACCAGCAACTGGGTTTCTAATGGAAGCGCCAAATGATAGACATCACCAAGTGTTGCGGTGCTTTTGTACATAATTTCTCGATCTGCGCTGAAAACAACGCATTTTGGCTATTATAGAGCCGGTTTGAATTCATCTGCAAAGCCGGCCTGCCGCGCAAATTGTTCAACTTGCACGAAGGCCGCCAAAGAGAGCACGCGATTGCACGGTTGCGGCGTCTGGCGTTGCGTCTGGAGCAGGCCAATAAAAAACGGCGGCTAAGAAACAGCCGCCGTCCAGCTAGATTCGATAAACGCGCAAACTATGCGCCGCGCCGCACGCGCTGCCGAAAGTTATTCGTTGACGCTTGAGGCCATAAAGGCCGCGGCTGTGCCCCCCCACAGCGCCCACAACACGGCCCAGCCCATGCCTACCCACGCTGGATCCTGACCAATCATCAAGCCGAGCGCAAAAAAGCCGGCCACGCCAAGGATGAAGCCGAGCAAGCTGCCGAGCCAGAGCTTGCCCAACCCAAAGCCGCGGTTAAATGCCCAGACAAGCAAAGGCCACAGGATAAGGGGCGATAAAATCGGCAGGATAAAGCCAATGATGCCACCGAGCAATGTTTTCCAATCCTGCCCCAATCTGCCGGCGGCGAGCTGATAGCCAAGCACTGGGCCGGCGCCGATCAAGATAAAGGCGAGGAGATAGAGCACAGGCATGTTCGTGCCCAGCAATAAGCCGGATGCGGCTGCAATCAGGGCAGAGGCGATGCCTCCGTAGAGTGACGCCATCCACGGGCTTGTTCCCGGACGCGCGCCAGCGTTTGCGGTTGAGAGTGCACTAGTCAGCGGAATCATGGTAATTACTCCTTGGCGTTGGAGATGAGGCGTTCAAGACAGGTTAGCCCATCATAGACGAAAATTCCAGGTTGTGCAACCTGCGCAAAAGGCGAATTATGCGTCTGGCAACTCGTCCCATTCGGCAAGCAGCCAGGCGCTGACCGCAAGATAGACGGTGCGACCTTGCGCGGCGGTGACGACCAGAACCAGCCCGTCATCCTCGTCCACTGCCACATCGCCGAGTTGGGCGCGGCCTGTAACGAGCGCGGTAAGTTTGGCGCCGGCTTGCTCCAATCCCTGCCAGGCATCGTCGCCAGGATCGTCAAAACAGGCTACGCCATACATTTCGAAGTAGACCCCATCCTCCAGGTAGAGGTCGAGGTCAAATGTGGTTTGTGGCTCTGTCTCACCGGTGCGCTCGGCCAGCGCGTCGGCCAGTGAATCTTCCCACAGGGCAACGTGCACGATGCGCTCGCCGATCAAGGCCGCCAATTCATCGTAGGTCTCGTCATCAACGCTCGTCAGCAAAGGCAGCTCTTTATCCGCTTGCGTCCCCTTCGTCGTTTTCGTCATGGGTCACTCCTGCGTGTCAGGCGCAATCACGATCATGCGCGAAGGAATGGTCATCAATTGCTCAAACCACTGGCCGCCGGCCTCGAAATGACTGAAGCGCATGGGCAGCCCTTGATCGATAAATGGATTTGGCCCCTCGGCAAGGTGGAAATGGAGATGCGGCCCTGGCGACATGCCGCTGTTGCCCACGCGCCCGAGCAGCGCGCCGCGGCGGATCACCTGGCCCGCGTTGACTGCAAGGCTGGCCTGTTGCAGCGCGCCATAGAAGCTGAATTCGCCGTTGCCGTGACTGAGGGCGACGGCATTGCCCAGCAGACGTCGCGGGTCGCCCTGAAACATGCGCGGGTCGGGCGGCGCGCCTGGGGCCAGATCGGGCATGTCGTATATGACCGCGGCAATCTTGCCGCCCGCGGTGGCATAGACCGACTGGCCCCAACTGTAATGCTCCTCCACCGTCATGCCATTGCCGCGGAAGAAGCGGTTGTCGGGGCCTAGCCGCACGAAATCTGTGGCGTAAGTCTGGCTGAAAACCTCTTGCTTGTGGCGGTCGCTCCAATCCGCACCCTGAATCGCCCACCATGCCCCCCGCAATGGAAAGTGCAGGTCAGTCTTCTGCGTGTGAAAGCGCACTGGAATCTGGATAGAAGGCTGCGCATCGGTTGCGCGTCCTTCCGCGCGGGCGATCACAGTGACTTCCAGATGCGTCAACAGCTCATAGCCCGGCGTCATGAAATGCAGCCCGCGCAGGGCAATGCCAGCCCCGGGTGCGATGCTCAGGTCAGGCGCGCCGAGATGCTGGGCCAGCGCGCGCGCGGGCCAGCGCTGCTCGAAGAGCAGTTGATGGTCGTTGTAGCCTTGAAACACCACGCCGCGCAGCTCGAGGGGCCGGTCAGTGGCGGTGATGCCCAGATCGAACGCAATCTCTTGCAACGGCTGCAACGTGGGGAATGGCATTTCTTCGTACCTGGCCGCAATCAGAGTCGGCGGCCGGCTTTCCACAATCATCGTTTTCTCCTCACTCGCCTTCTCCTCACTCGCCTTCTCTTTTACTTACCGTCCCTGACGGATCTGATGGCTGAGCAAAGTCTGCCCAGCAAGGAACGCCAACATCCAGTCGCGCTGGGCAGTGCGTTCGTGGCGTCGCGCGGGGTGCTCGGCATCAATTACATCATCGATCACGGCCAGCACTTCCAGCGCTTCCGCGGGACTCAGCCGGTAGTACCGCTCTTCGGTTTCGAGGCTGTCAGTGCGCTCCCAGCGGTCGATCCAATCGTTGAGATAGTAGGTGTAGCATGTCCGGCAGCGCCAGATGCTGAACGTCTGCTTGTCTCCCTCTGGCGTCGCCACCGCCAGCGCGCCCAGGTTGGCGATGCGTCCCTGGCACGCGAAACATGGCGTAGTGCCCGCGCCCACGCCGCTGCGCTCGACGATGCGATCCTCCCACAGGGGCGACGGCGCCGCGGCAGGCGTCGGTGTGGCGCGCAGCCAGCGGCGCAACTGGCCCAGCAGCGTCCAGCGCTCGTTGGTTTCTTGCTCGGCGCGTTTGCGCATGGGCGCGGGCGTCTGGCGCGCGGCGGCTTCGTCTGTGTGTGGCGCGTCTGTATGTGGCGCGTCTGCGGCGGGCGCGGGCGGCTTTTGCACGGCGGGGCGCCAGTGCGCACAAGACATCGCCAAGATGGACTGGGCGGTCAGGGTCGAGGGCGTGGTGTTCATGGCATCCGCCTGCCAGCGACAGTGGCCCAGGCTCAGGTCGTCGCTGGTGCGCGAGGGAGCGGGCTGCCAATGCGCACAGACGCCGCAGGTGACCAGGCGCCAACCCGCGCGCGCCAGCGCCTCCGTGAGCGCGGGCAACAGATCCGCCGGGTCGGACACGACAATCCTTTCTAGGGGCATTGCCTGTTCGTGCGGCGCGTCCGACGCGCCCGCGGACAGTTCATCACGTTCCTCTAATTCAACCACGCAGGCGCGAGGATCTGTATACCACAGGATGCGCGCCCAGCGTCCTTCCCCGGGATGGGCGACAAATGGCGCGTCAAGGCGCGCCAGCCGCACGCGCTGAAAAACCATCGTGCGCGTGCCGGGAAAGACGCCGGACATAGTATTCAGGTTGAAGGGCTGGAAAGTCTTACGCATCAGGCTTGGCGCCGGTTGGACGGCGCGCCTCGTTATCTGCTGTTGGCGTCGTTGATCAGGGCGGCCGTCTCGATCACGGTGGCAGCCGCATCCGCGTCGCCATCCACCACCTTGACGAACATATCGCCGCCATACCCCCACGCTTGCGACATCTCCGCCAACGCCGGCATTGGCTGCGCTTCAAGCGCCTGTTGGGCAAAGCCTTGCAGCAACGGATCGCCGCCTAGCGCAGTGTTGCGCGCGGCCGGCAGCCGCTTGCCCAGGCTGGCGATCAGCGCGCCGCTTTCCGCGGTCGTCATGAAGCGCGCAAACGAGAGGGCGATCTGCTGCTGGTCGGGCGCGAGGCGTGGGTTCATCAGCACGCCGTCGGCGCTCAGCCAGGGTTGCGCCGGGCCCGCTGGCCCCGCCGGCAAGCGCGCCACCGCCAGATTCTCGCCCAACGCCCCGCGCAACTCCTCAATAGCCCATGGCCCATCCACCCAATAGGCGAATTCACCTTTCTTGAAGCGGTCGAGCAACATGCCGTAATCCGGGTCCACATAGCTGCCCGGCGTCTGGCTCAGCGTGCGCAGCCAGCGTAGATAGCCCGCGGCATCGCCGCCTTGATCGACCACCGCGACGCCATTGTCATCGAAGAGGCGAGCGCCATAGGCTGGCAATCCCCACGCCAGATGATAGAGGTTGTTGTACAGACCGATCCCCAGGGTGGGCGCTTGCTGCGCCTGCGCCAGCCAGCCATCCAGCGTGGCGGGCAGCGCCCCAGGGTCGGCCAACGCGCGATTGACAAAGACGCTGACAAGCTCATAGTTGGTGGGCAGCCCGTACAACCGTCCCTGCCAGGCAAAATTGCCTAGCGCGGCCGGCCAGTAGGATGCCTGTTCTTCCACCGAGATCAAGTCGTCGAGTGGCTGGAGCACACCGGCGTTTGCCAGGTCGCCCAGCCACCAGTTTGGCGCCAGCACCAGATCGGGGCCACTGCCGCCAGCAACTGCATCCGCATAGGCTTGAGGCAGATCCGAATAGGCGACAAACAGAGTGTCCACTGTGACCCCGGGCTGCGCCTGCTGGTACGCTTCCAAAATGGCGGCCAGGGCATCGCCGTCGCCTTCCGCCCAGCTATGCCAGACGACGATGCGGCCAGCGAGTGGGGTTGGCGTTGGTGTGGCGGTGGGCAGGACGCTTTGGCGTGGCGCGTCGCCAGGGACTGGCGTTGCTTCACCGGCCGCGACCGAGGCGGCGCCGGCCCCCGCGGCTTCGTCGGTCGCGGGGGGCGCATCCTCACAGGCCGCCAGCAGCGCGAGCAAAACAATGAGCAGCCCGGCCAAGGTTACTGCACCGCGCCATCCTGCACTGCGCCATCCTGAATGATGCAATAATGAAAATGAGTGCCTCATGACTGATCCTGTAAATGGTCGAGCAGCGCGCGTAGTCCGAGCAGATAGCTGCGCCAGCCAAAGCCACAGATCTGCCCCACGCACACCGGGGCAATGACGGACTTGTGGCGGAACTCCTCGCGGGCGTGGATGTTGCTCAGATGGACTTCGACGGCAGGCAGCCTGACCGCGGCGATGGCGTCGCGCAAGGCGTAGGAATAGTGGGTGAACGCGCCCGGATTGATGAGCAAGCCCTGCGCCCAGGTGCGCGCCTCTTGGATGTAGTCGATCAGCGCGCCTTCGTGGTTGCTCTGAAAGGCGCGCACTTCATGGCCGGGCGCCGCGGCTGCCACGCGCGCGTCGATGTCAGCAATGGTCACCGACCCATAAATGTGGGTCTCACGCGTCCCCAAGAGGTTTAGATTTGGCCCGTGCAGCAATGCGATTTTCGCCATTGGTTCTGTTCACCGTGTTTTTGCGCACCGTGTTTTTGCGCACCGTGTTTTCGTGCACTGTGCTTTTGTGCACCGTTTGCCAGTATATCATGGGTTCAACACAGCACCGACTGGATCGCCTGACGCACCACCGCGTCGCCAGGGTCATCGATCATTACGACCTCGCCCAGCGCCTGGGGAATGATAAAGCGCAGCTTTTTGCCGAGGCGCTTCTTGTCCTGCGCCATCGCGGCGTGAATCTCCTCGACGCCGTAGCCGGCAACACTCACCGGCAGCCCCAGCCGCGTCAGCAACGTGTGGATGCGCGCGGCCAGCGCCGCATCACAGCGCCCGAGCGCGACCGCCATGTTGGCCGCGGCGACCATGCCCACGGCCACTGCTTCGCCGTGGCGCATCCGATAGTGGCTGACCTGCTCGATGGCATGACCAAAGGTATGCCCCAGATTGAGCGTGGCGCGCACTCCCTGTTCGTAGGGGTCGGTCTCCACCACGCGCACCTTGACGCGCACCGCGTCCACCACCAATTGCAGCAAATTGGGAGGCCCTTCCTCTTCCAGTTGTGTGAAGAGTTGCGGCGCGCCGATAATGCCATGTTTGACGACCTCGGCCAGCCCGGAGCGGAATTCGTCCGACGGCAGGGTGGCAAACACGGCCACGTCCATCAGCACCGCGGCCGGCTGCTTGAACGCGCCGACCAGGTTCTTGCCTTGCGGCAGATCGACGCCCGTTTTGCCGCCGACTGAAGCGTCCACCATCGCCAGCAGCGAGGTTGGCGCCTGCACAAAGGGCACCCCGCGCAAGTAGCTGGCCGCGGCAAAGCCGGCCATATCGCCGATGACGCCGCCGCCAACCGCCATCACCAGGCCCTGACGGTCCAGACCCGCCGCGATGAACTGATCGTAAAGCCGCGCCACACTTTCCAGGGTTTTGTGCTCCTCGCCTTCCGGCGCCAGGCAGATCACCGGCGCAAAACCCGCCTCGGCCAGGCTGGCGGCAATTGTTTCCGCGTGGGGACGGATCATGTCGTTGGTCACTAGCGCAACAAGGCTGGGGCGCAGCCCGCGGTTGACGAGCAATTGCCCCGCATCGGCAAGGATGCCGTTGCCCAGGAGCAGATCATAGTCACCGGCCGGCGAATAGACAGAGATGCGATGCAGACCGCGCGCTTCCTGATCGCCTGCGGCCGCTTCGATCACCTGATCAACGACCTCTTCGCCGGTCAGGTTTGTCGTGTCGATCTGATAGCCGATCGCGCCGTACGCCATGCGCCGTTGCTGCAAGAGCGTGTGCACGCGCTGCCGGCGCTCCTCTGCTTCGCCGGGCAGCAAGGGGCGGCCAGTTGCGGCCGCCAGCCGCGCCAGGATCACTGGCTCGGCCGCGTGGAGACACAGCACAGTGCCGCTTGCTTCCAGCGCAGCTTTGCTTTGCGCGTTGACAAGCGCGCCGCCGCCCGTGCTGATGACCAGGCCATGTTCGTCAGCGAGTTCCTGGCACAGGCGCGCCTCTGCCACGCGAAACGCTTCCTCGCCCTCTTCGGCAAAGATCGCCGGGATCTCCTTGCCAAAGCGTGCGACGAGCACGTCGTCCATATCCACAAATCGCCGGTTGAGGCGCTCCGCCAGCAGACGGCCCACGGTGCTCTTGCCGACGCCCATAAAGCCAGTGAGGATAAGATTGCGATCTGAGAGTTGATGTACGCTCATTGTTCCGTTCGTTTGCGATTGGCGACGTTACAGCTTGGCTTCAAATCATGAAAAAGGGGGCGATAGCGAGGGAGGAAGCGCAATGAGAAGCCTCTGTCGCTAGCGAACCCCTTACCCGATCTAGAAGGGCCAGTTTTATGCGGCGCCGCGCCTGCCAAGCACAGATTGTCCGGCCGGAGAGAGCTGTGGCGCGGTCGAAAACATGGTGCGTTGGGCGCGCCCCGCCAGCATCATGGCTAAAGGGCGTCTGACAGAGAAGCTCTCGGCAGCCATTGTACACTGTGGCAAGGAGGATGACAATGCGGCAGGTGTGTCTGCAATCTTCTTAAATTGGGGGGCTTGCTTGGCGTTGTAGAAGCAAAATAGTATACTCGCTTGATTATGATCAACCATCGCACACCGCGCACATCATTTCGCCCGAACCCGCTGGTGCGGGCGGGCAGCGTCCAGACCGTGCTCGCCATGGTGCGGCCCAAAGGGATCGACGTCACGGCGGACGAGCAACCTCTTTTACTCGACGCTGGCTACGATTACACCGGCGCCGCGCCAGACCAGCCGGTGCGCCTGCTGGGCTACTACAACGCCAGCCGCGTGCCGCAGATTCGACGTGGGTTAGTGATGATCCTGCATGGCTGGGAAGGGTGCAGCCATTCCAACTACAATGTCATCCTGACCCAACATCTGGTGGAGCAGGGCTTTGCTACGCTCCGGCTCAACCTGCGCGACCACGGGCCAGGGCTGCATGTCAATCCACACACGCTCAATAAAGGGATCTTTCGCGCCACGCTGCTCGAAGAGGTGGCGACTGCCACGGCGCAGGTGGCCAAACTTGCCGGGGACGCACCTTTTTATATTCTCGGCGCGTCAATGGGGGGCAACTTTGCGCTGCGGCTGGCGAAATGGCACAGCGAACGTCTGCCATTCCACAACCTGCGCAAAGTGGTGGCCGTCTGTCCGGCCATCAACCCGGCGCGCGCCACGGATGCGCTCGACCGCAACCCCGGCACGCGGCGCTACTTTCGCGTGCGCTGGCTGCGCTCGCTGCGCGCCAAGCAGCGCCTTGACCCTGCACTGCCCGATCTTGGCGAACTGGAGCACATTCCCCTGGTGCGCGATATGACCGACTGGTTTATCCGGCAACCGTCGGCGACAAGCCTGCGGCAGTTCCGCAACGCTGACGAATACTTTGCCGCGTACGCTGTGCTGGGCGATGCGTTGGCCCATCTCACCGTGCGCACCACAATCATCACCGCCAAGAACGACCCTGTGATCCCGGTGGTTGATTTCTACGCGCTGGCGCCTCACCCCTTGCTTGACATCCAGATTCATCCCACGGGCGGCCACTGCGGCTTTATTGATGCGCCCCCCGTGCGCCACCATATGGCCGATTTGATCCTGCCGGAGTTGTTGAGCGATTGACGAATCGCCACAAGCCGATGTCCTTTTTCAACGGGTGCATCGATGGTACAATCGCTTGGCTGTGGCAGAAAATGTGTGGATGGGTGAAGATGACCAACCAGGCGGCAAAGCCATTTCCGTGGGCCGACCAATGGCCCGAGATTGTCGATCCCCGTGTGCGGGCTGCGTTTGCAGCCGTGTCGCGCCGCGCCTTTATCGAAGAACATCTGGCGCGTTTCGCCGAGCAGGACGCGCCGCTGCCGATCGGAGAGGGACAGACGATCAGCCAGCCCTTTGTCGTGGCGCTGATGGTGCAGGCGCTGCATTTGCAGCCCGGCGACAAGGTGCTGGAGATCGGCGCCGGCTCTGGTTTTCAGACCGCCATTCTGTGCGAGCTGACGGCCACCGAGGGCGGCGTGCGCGGGGCCACGATCTACGGCGTCGAGCGTCACGCGGGGCTGCTCGCGCGCGCCGCGGATGTGCTTGCCAGCCTGGGATATGCGCCGCATCTGCGCGTGGGCGACGGCGCGGCGGGCTGGACGGAAGCTGCGCCTTTCGACGCCATCATTGCTTCGGCAGTGGCGCCGCATGTGCCACGCCCGCTGTGGGAGCAACTTGGTGAAGGCGGACGCATGATCCTGCCGGTTGGACAGCATGAGGATGACCAACAATTATGGCTTGTGCGCAAGTTGGACGGCCAGATGCGCGTCGAGAAGTTAGGCGGCGTGCGCTTTGTGCCGCTGATTTCCCCCTTATTTGACGATCCTGAACAGTGGGCGGAGGAATAAACGATGCATGTGTTGTTGGTTGGCGATGGCCAACTGGGGAGTGCGCTGCGCAACGTCTTTGCAACGACCGCACAGCATGAGGTGACGATCTGGCGGCAACCCACCTTCGACGTGACGCTGCCAGATACGGCCGACCGCGTCGCGGACCTGGCGCCCAATGTGGTCATCAACGCCGCGGCGTGGACCAATGTCGATAGCGCCGAGAGCAACCCCGACGCCGCCTACGCTGTCAACGCGCTGGGGCCAAAATATCTGGCCGAAGGCTGTGAACGCTGCGGCGCGGCCCTGGTGCACGTCAGCACAAACGAAGTTTTTCCGGGAAGTTCTGGTATTTTCTATCACGAATATGACCAGACCACCGCGGTGGGCGTCTATGCACGCAGCAAGCTGGCCGGCGAGATTGCCGTGACGCGCATGGTGCGCCGTCTGTATCTCGTGCGCGTGGCCTGGCTTTTTGGGCCTGGTGGCGCCAACTTTCCTGCCAAGATCATCGACGCGGCCAATCGTCTGGGGGCGCTGCGCGTGGTCGACGATGAATTTGGCAACCCAACCTACGCCCCCGACGCCGCACGCGCCATCGTCCGGCTGATCGAGACCGGACGCTTTGGCGTCTACCATCTGGTCAACGAGGGTTGGTGCAGCCGCCACCAATTTGCCCAACAGGTGTTGGCGTGCAGTGGCCGCGCGCAGATCGAAGTGACGCCGATCTCGCACAAGGAATGGCAACGCAAGACGCAGCCGCCTCTGCACGCCGTGTTGGTCAACCAGGCGGCCGCGGCGCTGGACATCCGCCTGCGCCCCTGGGCCGAAGCCGTCGAAGAGTATTGCCGCCAGGAGTTCGTCCCGGCCCATTAACCTGGAGCGCGGGCATCGCGCCCGTCTGTTGAAAATGCACCGCGGACGTCTCGTCCGCCCACTGAGGAGATTGCATGTCCGAAGAACTGAAGCCACAGCCCGATCCCGCCAAATCTGCACGCCACAAGCCATCC
Organism: Caldilineaceae bacterium; assembly: GCA_014879855.1. Classification (GTDB taxonomy): domain Bacteria; phylum Chloroflexota; class Anaerolineae; order Caldilineales; family Caldilineaceae; genus Caldilinea. The sequence continues at coordinate 34,612 of JACSRH010000282.1, forward strand.
ACGACACGCGCCGAGCAGATCAACCAGGCCAAGGAAAAGCTTGCCACGGCCGACAGCGAGGGGCGCAACCGCAACCCGATCGTGCTGGACGACACCTACAGCGGGCTGCGCGAAGACAACCGCGTCGTCATGCGCAACGCCATTGCACTCAATCTGGAAAACTTTCGCGCCGCGCCGGAGGGGTTCACCCCACGCCCCGCGCGTTCCTTCCCGCCGCTGCGTGAGATGACCGCCCCCTTTGTTTCGGTGATCGTGCCGAATTACAACGGTGTGCGCCATTTGCCCGTTGTGCTCGCCGCCCTGCATCGCCAGCGCTTCACCGACTTTGAGGTGATCGTCGTCGACGATGCGAGCAGCGACGATTCGGTGGCGCTGCTGGAAAGTGCTTACCCGGACATCCGGCTGATCGTCAACCGCCACAATGCCGGTTTTGTCCAGTCGTGCAACACTGGCGCGGCCGCGGCGCGCGGGCGGCTCATCGTGCTGCTCAACAGCGACACCGAGCCGGAGCCGGCGTGGCTGGCGGAGCTGGTCAAAGCATTTGTCGCCAACCCGCACGCCGCCACGGTGACCAGCAAACTGCTCCTGTTCGACCGCCGCGACACGCTGCACACCACGGGGGACATGCTCGGTGTGGACGGCATCCCGCGCAATCGCGGGGTCTGGGAGCGCGACCACGGCCAGTACGACGCGGCGACGCAAGTGTTCAGCGGCTGCGGCGGCGCCACGGCCTATCGCCGCGAGGTCTGGGAGGCGTTGGGCGGCTTCGACGAAACGTTCTGGATGTATCTGGAAGATGTTGATTTCGGTTTCCGCGCGCGCCTGGCAGGGTGGGAGGCTGTCTTTGCCCCTGAGGCGCGCGTCTATCACCGCCTGAGCGCCAGCGGCGGCGATGTGCTCGCCAGCTACTACGTTGGCCGCAACACGCTCTGGCTGATCGCCAAAAACATGCCGCGCACACTGCTGCGGCGCAACGCCTTCGCTATTGTAGCCGGTCAACTTGCCGTGACGCTGGCTGCTTTGCGCAACTGGCGTGGCGCAGCCGCGCGCGCGCGGCTGCGTGGGCAGGTGGACGGGCTGCTGGGCCTCCCGCGCCAGTTGCAGAAGCGGCGCACGATCCAACCGCGGCGGCAGCTCGAGGACGACGAGCTGGCGAGCCTGCTCATCACGCGATGAAGCGCAGAGGTGGAACATCGTGTGACACACAATTTTTGATCGAACTGCAAATGAAGTGAGGCAATTGCGATGCAAGCACCACCGGAACAATTGGGATCCTTCTACTTGGGCGCGGTCTATGACCTGGAAAATGGCAAGCGCACCGAGACGCCGGTCAACTATGACGCCCGCGATCTGGTGACGCACGCGGTCTGCGTCGGCATGACCGGCAGCGGCAAGACCGGTCTGTGCATCGGACTGTTGGAAGAGGCGGCCATCGACAAGGCGCCGGCGCTGCTTATTGACCCCAAAGGCGATATTACGAACCTGCTCCTGCAATTCCCCGAACTGCGCCCAGAAGATTTCGAGCCGTGGATCAACGCTGACGACGCACGACGCAAGGACAAGACTGTCGAGGAGTTTGCCGCGTCTACGGCTGAAACCTGGCGCAACGGCCTGGCCGACTGGGGCATCACTGGCGAGCGCATGAAGCTGCTGGCCGAGCAGACGCAATACACGATCTTCACGCCCGGCTCGGAGATGGGGACGCCGCTCAATATTATGGGCAGCCTGGCCGCGCCCAAACTCGACTGGGCCACCGAGTCCGAGGCGATCCGCGAGCGCATCGGCGGCACAGTGGCCGCGCTGCTGGGGCTGGCCGGCGTCAGCGCGGACCCGGGGCGCAGCCGCGAGGGCATCCTGCTCGCCAACATCTTCGAGCATTTCTGGCAACAGGGTGAAAACCTGGATCTGGAGAAGCTGATTGCAGCCATCACCAATCCGCCGGTCAAGAAAATGGGCGCGTTCGAGGTGGACGTTTTCTTTCCCCCCAAAGATCGTTTCAATCTGGCAATGAGCTTCAACACGCTGCTGGCGTCGCCCAAGTTCCAATCCTGGCTGATGGGCGAGCCATTGGACGTGGACAAGCTCTTTTACACGGCTGAAGGCAAGCCGCGCCACAGCATCATCTACATCGCGCACCTCAGCGACAGCGAGCGCATGTTCATCGTGACGCTGCTGCTGGAGAACTTGATCACCTGGATGCGCAAACAGAGCGGGACCACCAGCCTGCGCGCGCTGCTTTATTTCGATGAAGTTTTCGGCTATTTCCCGCCAACCGCCGAACCCTCCTCCAAACGCCCGCTGCTGACGTTGCTCAAACAGGGACGCGCCTTTGGACTGGGCGTCGTGCTGGTGACGCAAAATCCGGTGGATATTGACTACAAGGGGCTGACCAACGCCGGCACCTGGTTTATCGGCAAGTTGCAGGCCGAGCGCGACAAGGAACGCGTGCTGGCTGGGCTGAAAGGCGCGCTCACCGAAGCGGGCAAGAGTGACGCCACCGATTTCAGCACGCTGATCACCCGGCTCGGCAGCCGCGTTTTCCTGATGCACAACGTCAACGACGCCGGCCCAACCATCTTTCACACGCGCTGGGCGATGAGCTATCTGCGCGGCCCGCTGACGCTGCCGCAGGTGCGCACTCTGGTGGGGAAGCCGGAGCCAACGCCCGCCCATGTCACGCCGGCGTCGGCTGTTTTACCCGCGGCCGAAGCGGTGCAGGCGCCGCCTGCGCCAGCGCCCGCCAGACAAGCCTCCGCCGCGCCTGCCGGATTCCTGGCGGCGCAGCCCACCGTGCCGCCAGAGGTCACCCAGACCTATCTGCCGTGTGTGATCGATGATGGCGCGGCCGCACGGCTGGCAGGCAAGCGCGCGGGCGTGCAGGTTTCCGTCAAACAGGTGCAGTTGCTCTATGATGTCGGGCTGTTGGGTGCGGCCGCGGTGCGTTTTGTCGACCAGAAACGCGCTATCGACGAGCAGGTCGAGATGCTGCTGCTGGCGCAGGGCGGCCGCCAGATGACCGGGCTGGATTGGGGACGCGCCGAGCGTCTGACCTTGTCGCGCAATCAGCTTGCGCCCGCTCCTGAAGTGATCAGCGGCGACCAGGGGCCATTTTTTGCCGAAATCCCCGAGGGGCTGGCCAACGCCAAGACCATCTCTGCGATTGCCAAAGATCTGGCGGACTGGCTCTACTACAATTCCCAGTTGGACTTAACCGTGCATCCTGATCTGGGCGTCTTTCGCCGCCCCGGTGAAGACGAGCGGGCGTTCACCATCCGGCTCCAGCAGGCCGCGCGCGAACGCCGCGATGCTGAGGTGGACAAGCTGCGCACCAAGGCTGAAAAGGAAATCCAGCGTGTGGCCGAAAAGATCGCCAGAGAGCAACAGGAATTGGCGCAGGATCAGGCCAAGGCGCAGGCCAAACAGACCGAGCAGTGGGTCAACATTGCCGAGAGTGCGCTGAACTTTTTCACCGGTCGCAGCACGCGCCGCGCGGTTTCCAGCGCCACCAGCAAATTCAACCAGGCGCAGCAGGCCGCGCTGGGGGTCGAGGAAAGCAAGCAAGCCATCGCCCGCCTCCAAGAGGAACAGCAAAAGCTCAGTGAGCAACTCCGGGCTGATATTGCTGCGATCACCGAACGGTGGAATCAGGTCGCGGCCGCGCTGACGACGGAGCAACTCAAACCGCGGCGCACCGATGTCGATGTGCGGGCGACGGCGTTGGCCTGGGCGCCTGTCTGGCAGGTGCGCTACGACGATGGGCGCGGCGAACGCGTCACATCAGTGCCGGCTTACACGAAAGCGGAGGCATGATCGTGCCTAAACAGATTACCGTGTTGGGCGGTGGGCTGGTGGGCAGCGCCATCGTCAAGGATCTGGCGGCTGATCCCGCGTTTCAGGTCACGCTGGTCGATCGCGACGCGGCCACGGCGCGCCGGCACGAAGCAGACGCGCCAGTGCGCGGCGTGGTTGCGGATCTGCACACGCTCGACTCTTTTGATGATTTGCTGGCCGGCGCCGAGCTGGTCGTGTGCGCAGTGCCCGGCTTTCTGGGCTTTGCCACGCTCAAGAAGATTATCGCGGCTGGCAAGCACGTCGTGGACATCTCCTTTTTCGGCGAAGATCCATTTCTGCTCGACGAACTGGCGCGCCGCCAGGGGGTCACCGCGGTGGTCGATTGTGGCGTGGCGCCCGGTCTGAGCAATATTCTCTTTGGCGATCTGGCGCGGCGGCTCGACCGCATCGACCGCTACGATTGCTACGTCGGCGGGCTGCCGCAGATGCGATGCTGGCCGTTCGAGTACAAGGCGGTCTTCTCGCCAATCGATGTGCTGGAAGAGTACACGCGGCCCGCGCGCTATGTCGAGCATGGGCGTGAAGTCGTGCGCCCGGCGCTCTCTGACATCGAATTGCTCGATTTTCCGCAGGTGGGCACGCTGGAAGCTTTCAACACCGACGGTCTGCGCACGCTGGCGCGCACCATGGATGCGCCGTTTATGAAGGAAAAGACGCTGCGCTATCCGGGCCACGCCAACCTGATGCGCGTCTTCCGGGAGAGCGGCTTTCTCGATACGCACCCCATCGCGGTGGATGGCGTGGTCATTGCCCCGCTGCGGCTGACCGCGAAACTCCTCTTCGCACAGTGGCGGCTCCAGGCGGGCGAACACGACCTGACCGTGCTGCAAGTTGTCGTGGAAGGCGTGGACGCGGGACGCGGCGTGCGCTACACCTACGATCTGCTCGACCGTTTCGATGCGGCCACGGGCGTGACCTCGATGGCGCGCACGACGGGCTACACCTGCACGGCCGTGGCGCGGCTGGTGGCAAGCGGCGCGTTTCGCCAGCCGGGCATCTGCCCGCCCGAGTATGTGGGCCGGGCGTCCGGCTGCGCAGATGCGGTGTTGGCCGATTTGGCGGCGCGCGGGGTAAAGTTCACGGTGAATGTGGCGGCCCTGGCGTGACTGGCAAGCGCGTAGGAAAACAATTGGCGCTGCTGGTTGTCGCGCTGCTGTTGAGCGCCTGCAGCCGCTTGCCGCTCTCCTTGTTTACGCCAACAGCAGCGGCCGGGCCGGCTGAGCGCCGCGTCACGCTGATCGCGTTGGCCGGCCCGCTGGCTGACCGCGACGCCGAGTTTTCTGGTTTGGCGCGGCTGGACGACGAGTTTGTGCTGCTGCCCCAATATCCGGCCCGCTACGATGGCAACCTCTTCACCGTGCGCGAAGCCGATATTGTGCAGGTGCTGGCTGGCGTGACCACCGCCCCGTTGACGCCTGCACCGCTGGCATTCGACGATGGCGGGCTTGCCACTTCCATTCCGGGCTTTGAGGGCTTCGAGGCGCTTGCCATCAGCGGCGACCGCGTCTATCTCACCATCGAAGCCGAGCGCGACCGCGCAATGCAAGGGTATCTTGTCACTGGCGTCATTGATAGGGCTGCGCGGCGCATCAGCCTTGATCCGGCCAGCCTGGTCGCCATCGCGCCGCAGGCGCCGCTGTCGAACCTGTCCGACGAGGCATTGACTGTGCTGCCCAATGGCGATTTGCTAACCTTCTATGAGGCCAACGGCGCCAATGTCAACCCGCAGCCGGCCGCGCATCGCTTTGACGCGGCCGGCGCGCCGGCAGGAGGCCTGCCCAGCCCAACCATCGAGTACCGCATCACCGACGCCACGCCCGCCGACGTGGATAGCCGCTTCTGGGTGATCAACTACTTCTTTCCTGGCGACGCCGCAAAGCTGGCGCCGGCCGAGGATGCGCTGCTGGCGCAAGGCGGCGCCGGCGCCACCCACGCGGCCAACCGCGCGGTCGAGCGGCTGGTGGAGATGCAGGTGGACGCAACCGGCGTCACGCTGGTTGACCAGCCGCCGCTGCAATTGAGCCTGCTGCCCGGCGTAGCGCGCAACTGGGAAGGCATCGCCCGCTTGCAAACAGAGTATCTTGATGGCTTCCTGCTCGTCACCGACACCTTCCCGGCGACGATGCTGGGGTTTGTGGAGAAGTAGGCCGCCGGCAGGTAGTTGCTGGCGGTGTTGCGTCTTGCGCCGTGGAACCGCACAGAACATGTTTTCTTAATCATAGGCTTTGTGGCATAGTAATACATGATCCGCTTTAGCAAATTGTTAGAAGATGTTCAATGGTTATGCGGAAAGACAACCTGTCAGTTGAAGATCGGCTGCGCACCATGCGACGTGTGCGCAGTCAAGATACAAAGCCAGAGATGACTGTCCGCAGGACTGTCTTCAGACTAGGCTATCGCTATCGGTTGCATCGCAAGGATCTGCCGGGCAAACCCGATCTTGTCTTTGCCAAGCGGCGCAAGGTGATTTTTGTACATGGCTGTTTTTGGCACGGCCACCACTGTAAAGCGGGAATGAAGCAGCCAAAAACAAATGCTGATTACTGGACGGCAAAGCTCCAGCGCAATCGAGCCCGCGATCTGTTGCACTATCAACAGCTAAGCGAGCTAGGCTGGCGACATCTTGTTCTTTGGGAATGTGAGTTGAAAGACACGTTGTCATTAGAGAAGAAGATCGTTGCATTTCTTGAGGAAAGCGCCAATGACGGCTCCGTATAAATACTACGAGTTCTTTGCTGGCGGCGGCATGGCTCGGCTTGGACTTGGCGCGCAGTGGACATGCTTGTTGGCCAATGATTTCTCTCCGAAGAAAGCCGAAAGCTACCGCAGGAACTTCCCGCCAGCAGATGAGTTTGTAGAAGGCGACGTATTTGATTTGCAGGTGAGTGATCTTCCCCCAGGGGCTGATATGGCTTGGGCGTCCTTTCCGTGTCAGGACTTGTCGCTTGCTGGCAACGGACAAGGGTTGAATGGGCTGCGCAGCGGTTCATTTTGGGGGTTCTGGCGCTTGGTGCAGGGACTGGCAAACGAGCATCGACCGCTGTCGCTTGTTGTGTTGGAAAATGTCGTCGGCACAATTACAGCCAACCAGGGTCAAGACTTTGCTGTGTTGTTAAAGACGCTGGTTGACGCCAATTATCGGGTCGGCCCGATGGTAATTGACGCGCAGCATTTTATTCCGCAGTCCAGGCCAAGGCTCTTTGTGGTTGCTGCTCACAATTCTATCGAGCTTCCGGCGGCGATTGTACAAAAACATCCCGATCCCCGTTGGCATCCCGTCAACATTGTGCGGGCGCAAAGTATGCTGCCAAAGGAAGTCAAGGCTAGATGGATTTGGTGGAACATGCCTTATCCAGCGCCAAGATCGTTCAACCTGCTTGACATCATCGAAGAAGAACCGGCGGGAGTCCAGTGGCATTCTGCCAAAGAAACCAATCGTCTGCTTGAATTGATGAGTCCGGTAAACCTGGAAAAGGTTAAAAAAGCGCAGCAAAAGGGAGAGCGCGTTGTTGGTGCAATTTACCGGCGCATCCGCACAAGCGGCGGCCAGAAGCAGCAGCGCGCAGAAATCCGCATCGACGATTTGAGTGGCTGCCTTAGAACCGGCAGCGGCGGCTCCAGCAAACAATTTATCATGGTGATTGAGGGGGATCGTATTCGCTCCAGATTGCTTTCCCCTCGAGAAGCCGCACGGCTTATGGGGGTGGACGACTCCTACGTGCTGCCGGAAAAATACAGCGACGCCTATCACCTGATGGGTGATGGGCTGGCGGTGCCGGTGGTTTCGTGGCTTTCTGAGACAATTCTTACACCGGCGCTGACGCCCGGCTGGAGCGTCGATGAGGCTTACAGACCCAAATCTAATGGACTTCAGTTGCGAATCCTGGACAAAAAGCCTTCTGAAGTTATCAACAGCATCAGATAGTTGCTGCTTTTTTGGGCTATTAATTGAGTTGAATAAACCTTTGACCCTTTTCTGAGATCAATAATCGTGGCTTATCTCGCTGACGAACTAGAATCTAAAGCTAATCTTTTGTTTGAGCAGTGGCGTCAAACCAACCTGGACAGTCACACCCAGCTACCGGTGCGTGGCCGCTTGTATGGAGCACTGGTTATTCTGGATCAACTTGAGAAGAAACGCTGGAGCTACTCTGAACTTTCGCAGGCAGTTTCAACTGATCCTGGAAAGTTTTTTGGCAATCGATCAATTGTCGGCCACACGAGACAGCGCATCGCACAGATACTTGAATCGCATGGCTTTGCCGACCTGGCTCCACGCGCGAGTCAAGGCGAGCTAGGGAGAACAAGTACAGGTGCAAAACTGGCTGGTCTGCAATTTATACGATTAATTCAAACAGCACTAAACCAAGTCCCTTCAGAAGACAAAGAAGCACAGGGCGAGCAGTTAATTGCTTATCTTTACAGTCGCATTTTTGCATTGTTACTGGAGCACCAGCAACTTGGAGGCATCGAAATTACATACACTGCGGTGGAGTCAATAACGGCCCATATCTCAAAGTTGTTAGACGCGCATCAGACAAATCCAGGCGCCGTTCTCCAACACCTCATCGGTGCAAAACTTGAGATTCGATACAGTGACAAATCTCTACACATCACACACCATACGTCCGCCACTGCTGACTTACAAACCGGCCGGCTTGGAGATTTTGAGATTGGATCAACTGTATTTCATATCACAAAAGGCCCCAATGATGACCACTATCGCAAAGCATGGCAAAACGCAGAGAGTGGCAGAAAAGTTTACTTGCTGGTGCCTAACAAAATAGTCGCAGGAACGAGCCAGTTTGCTGAAGCCTACCGCTCAGGATTTACAAAAAGAGTCAATGTTTTCTCCATAGAGCAGTTCATTGCGCAAAATTTAGACGAGTTGGCCGCCTTTGATCGCACCGAGGCGCTGCGCCAGCTCCATCGCCTGCTGACCAAGTACAATGAGCTGGTCACGCAGTACGAGCACGATCCTTCGCTCAAAATTGTCATCCCCGACTTGGGCATTGAATAGCGCCGCCCGCCTGGTTCTTCTTTTTTCCCGAGGCGCATTCTGGTTCGCCGCAGAGTTAGTGAAGCAGCAGAGGCGCGCCCATTCAAGGATTGCCGACGGAAAAAGCCACTTCTGAAGCATAGAAAGTTGTAGCAATGGATGAGCTTGAATCGCAACGCGTGTTGGTGAGGCGTTTTGTCGCGGCGGACTGGCAGGATCTGCACGCCTATCTTTCGCTGCCGGCAACCTACCGCTTTGAGCCGGGCGAGCCGATCAGTGAGGCAGAGGCGCAAACGCTCGCGGCAGCACGCGAGCAAGGCACGGCATTCTGGGCGGTGGCGCTCAAACCCCGCGGCCCGTTGATCGGCCACCTCTGCTTCAGCCAGAGTGACCCCGCCGAATTCATGACGTGGGAACTGGGCTACATCTTCCATCCGGCCTATCACGGCCAGGGCTACTGCACCGAAGCGTGCCGGCTGCTGCTGCGCCACGCGTTCACCACGCTGCACGCGCATCGCGTCACCGCGCACTGCGACCCGGCCAACCCGGCGTCCTGGCGCGTGCTGGAAAAGCTGGGGATGCGCCGCGAAGGCCACTTCCAGCGCCACGCCTTCTTTCGCAGAAATGCGGCGGGCGCCCCGCTCTGGCACGACGGCTACGCGTACGCGCTCCTCGCGGAAGAGTTTAGCGGCTGAAGCACTGCTCCTTTATTCCCCCAGCCGGTGCGCCTGCTGCTGGGCTTGCAGCGCCAGCGCCGAGACCGCCAACACATGCGCCTGCGTGACCGCCTTCTCCGTGCGGTTGTGCAGGTCATCCAGGTAATCAGCCATGAAGGGCAGCGGCGTGGTCGACGCATCGATATAGCGTTCCCCCTCGTTGTTGACCAGGAACAGGTGATCCGTCCCGCGGCGCCCCTGAAGATCCCACGTCTTGCGCAGTTCGAGGTAGCCCTGCGTGCCAAGCACAAAGAGGCGCACGTCGCCCCACGTGTCGAGACCCGCGGGCGAGAGCCAATCGACGCGGATAAAGCCGGTCGCCCGCGCCCCGCGCAGCAGCAACTCGCCGTAATCCTCGAATTCGGCAAACTGGCGGTGGTGATGGTTGGCGACGGTCGCCGCCACGATCTGCGCGTCCTGCGTGCCGGTGAAGTAGAGAAACTGGTCGATCTGGTGGCTGGCGAGGTCGTTGAGGATGCCACCGTAGCGCGCGCGCTGGAAGACCCACGCCGGCCGCTCCATACGACCAAAGAGGCGATGCGGGCCAAAGCCCGCCGTGTGCACGACCTGCCCGATCGCGCCGCTGTGCACCAATTCGCCGGCGCGCACCGTCGCCGGGTTGCCAAAGCGTTCGCCAAAGTAGACGGTGTAGCGGCGGCCAGTTTGCGCGCAGACGCGACGCACCGCCTCCACTTGCGCCAGCGTGGTGAAGCCCGGCTTGGTGCACAGAAAGTCCTTGCCGTGCTGCATGGCGGCGATGCCCAGCGCCGCGCGTTCGTCATGTATCGCCGCGCTGACCACAAGATCGATCGACCGGTCCTCAAGCAAGTCATCCAGGGCGCGTGTGGTTGTCGCATAGGGGAAGGCCGTGGCAAAGGCGGCCAGGTTGGCCGGCTCATCGTCCCAGCAGGCGACCAGTTCCGCACCGACCGCCTGCAAGCGCCGCGTCATGTCAAAGATATGGCCGTGCGCCAGCCCGATGGCGGCAAAGCGGATAGCAGGCTGATTCATGCAAAAGTTCTCCTGACAGGAAAATAGACCGCGGATTTGGCGGATTAGACGGATTCTCGCGGATTTTTATCCGTGCTCATCCGCCAAATCCGTCTAATCCGCGGTCTATCCTTCTCCATAGCTCACGCCGTTCATCGCTGTGTAGAAAGGGTCGCCCGGCGTGATCGAGCCGCGGCGCACTGGCTGGCCGGTGAAGGCGGACTTGTAGAGGCTGGTGATAAATTCGACGATGCGCCGCGCCTCCGCACCGCTGACCAGTGGGCGCTCGCCGCGATCCAGGCTGTCGAGCAGCAGCGTCAACTGTGCGGTGTGGCTGCCGATGCGGTCGCAGGGGATCGACTGCCAGGCTGCGGCCAGCGCGTCGCCTGTTTCGCCGGGCAGCGGCGTGAAGCGCCAATCCGCGTTGGCGTAGCGGTAGAGGGTTTTGACCTCGGCGGTGGCGCGCTGATAGTCGAGGCGCAGGTACGTCTCCTGCCGCGGGGAAAGCGCACTGTTGACGATGCTGCCGAGCGCACCGCTCGCAAAGCGCACCAGCGCCATCGACACATCCTCCACCTCGATCGGGCGGTCAAGCGTGGCGGCGAGCGCGTGCACCTCCTCCCACTCGCCCCACAGCCAGAGCAGCAGGTCCATCAAGTGGATGCCGAGCGTAGCGGTCGGGCCGCCGGTTTCGCTGGCAAAGCGACCGCGCCAGGGCACGGCGTAGTACGTTGCATCGCGATACCAGAGCGTCTGGCAGGTGGCGACCAGCGGCCGGCCCAGCAGCGCTTCCCCGGCCAGCTTGCGCAGATGCTCGACCGCGGAGCCGAAGCGCCACTGAAAGACGGTGCTGGCGTAGCGTCCCGTGCGCGCCTCGGCCGCGGCGATCTCGTCGAATTCCGCCAGCGAGCGGCAGAGCGGCTTTTCACACCAGACCCACGCGCCCGCGTCCAGCGCCTGCACGATCAGCGGCAGGTGCGTGGCCGGCGGCGTCAGGATGTGCACCAGGTCGGGCTGCTCCGCGGCGAGCATGGTGGCGGCGTCGGTGTAGGCGTGCGGGATGCCGGCCTGCGCGCAGATCGCCTCCACGCGCGCGGCATTCTGATCGACGGCCGCGACCAGTTCCAGCCGGTCGTGCAGCGCGGCAATGGCCTCCACATGGCTGCCGACGATGCCGCCGGCGCCGATTAAGGCGACACGATAACGTGACACAGATTCCTCACTTTTCCTGGCATGACCACCATTAAACCTTGTTGAACTGATAAGTTATTTGAAGTAAAATACAGTCATTGACGGTTGTTGTGCGTTTTTAAGATCCAGTACTTCACGATTCTGCCTCACACGGAGACACAGAGGCACAAAGTTGAAGATGACATTCTTTGTGATCTTCGTGTCTCTGTGTGAGTTTCGTAAAGTACTGAGATTCGATTTTAAGATTCGATGAGGTAAATGATGACCACCTTACACTGGACTGAACTGCCGTTGGTGCTCACCTCGGAGCAGGCGGCGCAAGTGCTGCAACTAACTCGGCGCACCATTACCAACATGCTTGACCGCGGTGATCTGCACGGCGTCAAGATCGGCAAGGAGTGGCGCATCAGCCGCGCCGAGTTGGTGCGTTTTGTCGAGTCCCCCGGTGCGCTGGCGAGCCAGGCTCAGCAGCCACTGGATGCGCCTGCCGCTGATGGCGATCCGATCACAATCGACCAAGGTGGGATTCTGGTTGTTCAGGCCCACCCTCTGGAAGATCTGACCGATTTTGTCCAAAAAGAACATGAGCGACGCATGGCTGAGCTGATGCGGCAGGCCAGCCTGTGAAAGTGCTGTTTGACACCTCAACCCTCGTTGCCGCAATGGTTGCAGGACATCCTGCGCACGCCGCCGCCCTGCCACGGCTCCTGCGCGTCAAGGACAGAGTCGATGCAGGTTTTGTCGCCGCGCATTCGTTGGCCGAGCTGTACGCCACCCTGAGCAGGCTGCCAGTCAACCCTCGTATTTCGCCGACGCTGGCTTTACAGTTGATCCAGCACAATGTCATCGACATATGCCAGATCATTGCGTTATCAGCCGACGACTATGTGCACCTGCTCAACCACCTCGCCAGCCTGGAAATTGTTGGCGGCGTGATCTATGACGCATTGCTTCTACACGCCGCATGGCTTTCGAGCGCCGAACAAGTTGTCACCCTCAACCCGCGTGATTTTCGGCGCGCCTATCCACAATTAGCCGACAAGATCGTTTCGCCCCTGGAACAGTAAGCCGTCTCTGGAAGGGCGAACTATCGGTTCCCTGCCCGCTTACTTTGCCTGCGCCTTGGCCGCCTGCAGCAGGGTGGCCTCCTCCCGCTCTTTATAAAAATCGTCGAGCGGATAGCAGCCGGAGACCAGCCCGTTGCGCGGCGCGGTGGTGCAGTCGCTGAAGGTGCGGCAGATGCGTTTGCGCGCCAGCGGCCGGCCCGCCAGCATATCCGCGGCCACCTCCGGGTAGGAGAGGATCAGCCGCCCCAACCCCACGAAGTCCGCCATGCCGGTGCGCACGACGTGCTGCGCCACGTTGGGCAGCCACTCCTGCAGGTACGAGTAACCGGAGCCGACGTAGAGTAGCTCAGGCCGGTGCGCCTTGAGCGCGGCCACGACCGCAATCTGCCGCGCCACACCGGCCAGCGGATCCTCCGGCGGCAGATAGCCGTCAGAGGGTGGGAAGAGCGCCGGGCGCTGGATGTGCGGGTTGTAATAGGGGCTGCCCGCGGTGATGCAGACCAGCCGGATGTCGAGGCTGTGCAGCAGGTCGAGAAACGCGTACGGCTCGCGCAGGTCGATGCCGTGACCGCTGGCGTCGCCGCCAAACGCGTAGCGGTAAGGGCCATCGAGCGGCGCCAGTTCGCCCGCGCCCTCTGCGCCGGGCTGGAAAGGCGCCCAGTCGAACGCGCTCAGCCGCACGCCGATGCCCAGGCCGGACGCTTCGCTGCGGATGCCTTCCACCAGTTCGCGCAGAAAACGCGTGCGGTTCTCGAACGCGCCGCCGTAGCGACCGCCACGATCCACCGCGCTCAGAAATTCATGGCCGAGATAGCCGTGGCAGTGTTTGAGGTCGACGAAATCGAAACCGGCTTTTTGGGCAAGACGCGCCGCCGCTACAAAGTCGTCGATCAGGCGGCGGATGTCGTCGTCGCTCATCACTGGGTAGTCGTCGGCAAAGCCAAATTTGCGGTTGAGGTGCGGATGTGGATAGAGGATCGCCGGTTTGAGCTTGTGATCGGCGTCGGGGCGGGCGAAGCGGCCGGAGTGGGTGAGTTGCAACCCGACGAGCAGGTCATCGGTGCGGGTGTAGCGTGCGGCATGTTCGGCCACCAGCCCCTCACGCAGTCGCGCCAGATCGGGCCACGTCTGCGCGTTGATCATCAACTGGTGCGGGTTGGCGCGGCCGTCGTGACGCACCGCCACTGCCTCGCCGCCCCAGATCAGCTTGGCGCCGCTCGCACCGAAGCGCTGCCAGCGCCGCGCGGTCAGCTCGGTCGGGCGGCCGTCGGCGCTGCCGTCCCAGCCCTCCATCGGCAGCACGCTGAGCCGGTTGCCGATGGTGCGGCCGTCATCCTGCACCGGCTGGGCCAGCGGCGCGTCCGGCCCGCTGAGGAGTTTCTCGTCAAAGGGCAGGGTGACGCCCAGCGCTTGCAGATAGCCGCGGAAGTCGTCGGCCGTGCGCAGTTGAGCAACCCGTTTGTAGTGAGTCATGGCTGGCTTCTTTCTAAGGGTTTAACTGCTTAACGCTAAGACGCAAAGGCGCAAAGAAAGGAATAGAGAGTTCTCTGTACCTCTGCGCCTCTGCGACTTTGCGTTGAAATGTTTTATGTTTTCGGTGATCCTCAAACAACGCCGAGCCGCTCGCCGATCTCGCGCAGGATCGCCACATCGCTCGCCGGCCGGCGCGCCGCCTGCGGATGAGGCGTGTCGCTGGCGAGCCAGCCGCGCAGTTTGAGAAACTGGGCCGCGCTGTGCTTGTAGGCCGGCACCGGCGCGCGGAAGGCCAGAAAACCCAGGTATTGCAGCAGGTCGTTCAGTTCGTAAAAAGCCGGGTCGCTCGCGGCCCACAGCGCATCGCGGCGCGCAAAGAGATCGGGCGCAAAGGTGCTCAGGCCAAGCAGATAGTCGCTGCCGTAGATCACCATGTCAATGGCGAGGTCGTTGCCGGTGAAGACCTTGAAATCAGGCCGCCGCGCATCGCGCAGCGCCAGCCGCTGCCACTCCAGCACCCGGCTCAACGAGGAGTGCTTGGCGCCGATGCACTGCGGCACGTCGAGCAGCCCCGCGTAGGTCTCCAGGTCGTAGATCTTGCCAAAGGGTGCAAACATCGTCCCCAGCTCAAAGGCGATGAAGCGGTCGCACAGCGTACCGAGGCTGGCGTAGGCGGCGACGATTGCGTTGGATGGCTGGCCGGTCAGCCCGAAGGATTGGAAGATCACCGGTGTGCCGCTGGCGTGCTGGATCAACTCGATCTGGCGGGCGTAGGCGTCACGGTCGAAGGCGGCGCCGGGC
>JACSRH010000427.1 GCA_014879855.1 Caldilineaceae bacterium
CGAAAGCCCGCGCGAGCGGCTGATCGCGATCATCACCAACAACTTCAGCATCTGCAACGGGCGCTGGCCAACCTTGATCCTGATGGGGACGATCTTCATCGGCGCGGCCGCGCCGCCCTTTTTGGCGAGCTTTATCGCCGCGGGCAGCGTGGTGGCGGTGGCGGTGATCGGCGTTGTGGTGACGCTGCTCGTCTCGGCCTTTCTCTCGCGCACGTGGCTCAAGGGCGAAGCCTCCACCTTCAGTCTGGAGCTGCCGCCCTATCGCCCGCCGCGCGTCTGGCAAACGATCTACACCTCGATGATCGACCGCACGCTGATCGTGCTCTGGCGCGCGATCACGATGGCCGCCCCGGCCGGCGCGGTGATCTGGCTGAGCAGCAACATCTACATCGGCGACCTGAGCATTGCGGGTCACATGATCTCCTGGCTCAACCCCTTTGGCCTGCTGATCGGGCTGAACGGCGTGATCCTCTTTGCCTACATCGTCGCCATTCCTGCCAACGAGATCGTCGTGCCCACGATCCTGATGCTGACGATGACGGTCGGCGCCACGGTAGCCGGCGCGCAGGCCGGCGTCATGCTGGAGCTGGACAACGCGCAGGTTTACAATGTGCTGGTGGAGGTCGGCGGCTGGACGATGTTGACCGCGGTCAACCTGATGCTCTTCAGCCTGCTCCACAACCCGTGCAGCACGACCATTCTGACGATCTGGAATGAGACCAAGAACCTGAAGTGGACCGCGGTCGCTACGCTGCTGCCGTTGGGGCTGGCCTTTGCCGTTACCTTTGTTACGGCCTCGGTGGCGCGGCTGTTGGGCTGGGTGTAGGCGTATCTGAGTCAAAGGCAGGCGTTGCCGTGCGAAGACACCAACATCTGGCTAGAGCGCCTGCTGGAGCAAGACCCTCTGAGGAGGTGCAGCAGTTCCTTGCGCGCACTTCGACCGATCAATTGCTCCCGCCCCAATTGCTCCCTTTGGGTTCATGACATTTCCTCACATCTTCACTTATGCTGCGTAATAACTCCGGCTATACGGCGCCGGTGAAAATTTTGTGCGGAAAGCCACAGTGAAGAATTTCACCGCAGCAGACGCACCCTACTATCCAACCAGAGGCCTTTGATGTTGCTTAACCTACTTCCAATTTGGGCAATTTACCTCTTGACGGTGTTTTTTACGCTGGCGTCGATTGAAGTGGGCTATTGGCTGGGCAAGCGCTGGCAACGCAGCGCGCCCAACGAAAAAGAAGGAGGCGTGGGTGCACTGGCCGGCGCCACGCTCGGCTTGCTGGCCTTTTTGCTTGCCTTTACCGTGGGGATCGCGGTGAACCGCTACGACACGCGCCGCCAGTTGGTCGTAAACGAAGCCAACGCCATCGGCACAACGTTTCTGCGCGCCGGCTATCTCGACGAACCCCAGCGCCAGGAGATCCAGGATCTGCTGCGCGACTATGTCGATTTGCGGCTGGCCGCAGTCGGCGTGACAGACCTGACAGAACTGGCGGCCCAATCGGAAGAGATCCACGCGGCTTTGTGGGCGCACGCGGAGACGCTGGCGCGTGCGCAGCCAGAATCGGAGATGATCGGCCTCTTCATCGTCGCGCTCAACGAGCTCATCGACCTGCATACTGTGCGGTATATATCCGCCTCGACGCAGTTGCCCTTTGCTCTGTTCGTGCTGCTCTATGTGGTGACTTTCCTGGCGATGGTGCTGGTCGGCATGCAAAGCAGCTTCGGATCGCGCCAGAATATATTGGCGCTGGTGGTGCTGGCCTTGGTCTTTGCCGCGGTGGTGCTCTTGGTCGTTGATCTCAATCGCTCGCAGGAGGGCGTGCTGAATGTCAACCAGCAGGCAATGATGGACTTGCAGCGCCAATTGCAGCCTCCGGCGCCGTAACCTGTTTTCGCTTACAAAGCTGGCTCAACCGAAATTCATGGGATGAGGCCGCACGTGCCGGGGACGGGCTGATCGTTGTCTGCTCGACCGAACTGATGGAAGCCCGTCCCCGGCACGTCCCCATACGAGATCCGGTTGACGCACAAATCTTACCCGTTCTGGCGATCCGGGAGTGCGTCAAAGCGCTATAGATAGTCAGATAAATACTTGTAGGGGGTATGGCCTTGCGCCTGCCCTGGGCAACCGCAAGGGTGCGCCCCTACCACGAACCATTATCTGAACATCTATAGTAGAGCGTCAAGCACAAAACTTTGGGTAGAGCAACGGCAAGTGCACGCAGATAGCCACAGATAAAAACGGATAAGCGCAGATAAGAGCTGAGCAGGCCAGGCATCTGCGTCTATCTGAGCCTATCTGCGTCCATCTGTGTTCCCTTTTGAGCAGCCAACCCAAAGCTGCTTGATGGGCAGAGCACTAGCGCGCGCTCGTAGCCTGTTGTGTCTTTCCAAAGGGTGCTTTTTTGCACCTTTCTGGTTGCGGGCGCGGTATGGCATGATGTTGTATGATTAGATGCATCGACAATCCGGCTTGTCACGCTTGCCCCGGCCTTCAAACCAAAGGCGCTTCATGCATAAAACGATTCTGCAACCTTCTCTAACGCTGCGACCGCCCAACGCGCCGCCGGCCTTCCACCTCCTGGCGAAGCCGACCGGCGCAATCTGCAACCTCGACTGCGCCTACTGCTTCTTTCTCGACAAGGAAGCTTTCTACCCCGGCAGCAAGTTC
>JACSRH010000186.1 GCA_014879855.1 Caldilineaceae bacterium
GATGGAAATCGTCCTCCTTTCGCTGCGTGTGTCGGGGATTGCGCTGGCGCTCAGCACCGTCATCGGCATCCCTTTCGGCGCGCTGCTGGGGCTGGCGCGCTTCCGCGGGCGGCGGCTGGCGGTGGCGCTGATCTATACAGGCATGGCCTTCCCCCCCGTTGTAATCGGCCTGTTTGTCTATTTAATGCTCTCCCGTTCGGGCGTGCTGGGCAGCCTGAACATAGCATGGATCCCACGGCTCTTCACGCCGGCAGCGATGATCGTCGCCCAGGTGATCATCGCGTTTCCGCTGGTGGCTGGCTTCACAATGGCTGCGGTGCAGGGAGTGGATCCGGCATTGCGGCTACAAGTGCAGTCACTCGGCGCGTCGCGCTGGCAGACGACATGGGCGATCCTGGATGAAGCGCGCGTCGGCGTGATTGCGGCGATCGTGGCTGGATTTGGCGGCATCATTTCCGAAGTGGGCGCGGTGATGCTGGTCGGCGGCAATATCGAAGGCCAGACGCGCGTGCTCACGACCGCCATTGTGCTCGAAACCAACAAAGGCAATTTTGGGCTGGCCATGGCGCTCGGTGTGATCCTGCTGAGCATGGCTTTTACCACAAATTTCATTATTTTGCGCCTGCAGGGACGCTCTTTTGACGAATGAACGTGCTTTACACGCTGCGCGATGTCACTGTGCGCTACGGCGCCCGCATTGTATTGTCCGTGAGTGACCTGGACATTCAGCGCGGCGAAATGCTGGCTGTGGTGGGGCCGAGCGGCGCTGGCAAAAGCACGCTGCTGCGGCTGCTGAATTTCCTGCAGCCGCCCACGACGGGGGAAGTGCGTTTCGACGGGGGTGTGTTTGCGGCAAATCAGGACGCGCCTTTATCAATGCGCCGTCGCGTGACGACGGTTTTTCAGCGGCCTGTGCTGCTCAAGCGCACGGTGGAGGCAAACGTCGCCTATGGGCTGCGGCTGCGCGGCCAGCGTGACAGCGCCGCGGAAATTGCGGCCACGCTCGACGAGGTCGGGCTGGCCGAACTGGCGCAGCAGCCAGCGCGTACACTTTCGGGCGGTGAAGCGCAGCGCGTGGCCCTGGCGCGCGCCATGGTGTTGCGCCCCGACGCGTTGCTGCTCGACGAGCCGACGGCCAATCTCGACCCGTACAACGTGGGATTGATCGAGCAGATCGTGGCGCGGCTCAATCAGGAGCATGGCACGACCATCGTACTGGTGACGCACAACGTGCACCAGGCCAGGCGCTTGGCGCAACGTGTGCTCTTTCTGCTCGACGGCCGCGCGGTTGAGGTGGCCGACGCGCACACGTTCTTCGAGACGCCGCAGGATGCACGAACGGGCGCGTTTGTACGGGGAGAAATGGTGTATTGAGGAGGGACGAGTTGCGAGGGGCGAGGAGAGGAAAGAAGGGTGAAGTGTGAATGAAGGGCAGTCCAGTTGTTACAATCTCCCCTCTCTTAATCTCCCATCTTATAACTGTTTCGTTACTGTCAATTCATGATGAAGAAAGGAATCTCTATGAACCGCAAGTTTCCGTTGGGGCTGTTTCTGGTCTTGGTGTTGAGCCTCGTGCTTGGTGCGTGTCAGCCGGTGACCGCGCCGGCCGGCGGCATTGAAGCTGCTGCACCCGCCAAGCTGATCCTGGCGACGACCACCAGCACGCAGGATTCAGGTCTGCTCGATGTGATCCTGCCGGATTTCGAGCAACAGGCCAATGCCGATGTAGATGTCGTCGCGGTGGGCACAGGTCAGGCGCTTCAGCTTGGCACGGACTGCAACGCCGATGTCGTGTTGGTGCACGCCCGTGCGCGCGAGGATGAATTCATGGCGAATGGCGATGGCTCGCGCCGCGAGGATGTCATGTTCAACGACTTCGTCATCCTCGGCCCCGCGTCCGACCCAGCCGGCATTCAGGGCATGACTGACGCGGGCGCGGCCATGAGCCTGATCGCTGAGACGCAGGCGCCTTTCATTTCGCGCGGCGACGATTCCGGCACGCACACCAAGGAAAAGTCAGTGTGGAAGGCCGCGGGCATTGACCCGGCCGGTGACTGGTACATCTCCGCCGGGCAAGGCATGGGCGCGGTGTTGACGATGGCGAACGAGCAACAGGCGTACACGCTGAGCGACCGCGCCACGTATCTGGCGCGCACACTGGAAGGCACGGAGTTGGAAATTTTGGTGGAAGGCGACCCGGTGTTGTTCAACCCGTATGGCGTCATGGTGGTCAATCCGGAAAAATGCACGAATGTCAATGCCGACCTGGCCAATCAGTTCGTGGACTGGATCGTCTCCGTGCCCACGCAGGAGTTGATCGCAACCTTCGGACAAGAGGAGTTCGGCCAATCGCTCTTTACGCCGGATTCGGAGGCATGGCGCAATAAGTAGAGGAGACAGGGAGATTCGAGATTCGAGATTGGAGATTGGAGATTCGAGATGGGAGATTGGAAATCGGAGATTGGAGATCGGTGAGGACAGCAGTATCATATCACCATCCCCTGCCTCTTACCCTCCAACCTCCCCATCTCTCAAAGGCTATACTTGGAAAGGAGTTACACGATGAAACTGAGTGCAAGAAACCAGCTGCCCGGCACGGTGCAGTCGATCACGTTGGGCGCGGTCATGGCAGAAGTTGTCGTCAAGCTAGATGGCGGCGAAGAACTCACCTCCGCCATTACAGCCAACTCGGTGCGCAGCCTGGGCATCCAGGAAGGCGGGCGCGTCTACGTGGTTGTCAAGGCGACGGAAGTAATGTTGGGCGTGGACTGAAGCCCAAACAGGTCGTTTACAACAGTGATAGGCAGGCAAAGGGAGTCAGGGCATCCTGGCTCTCTTTGCTTTCCGAAAGCTGCCAGAAGGTCAACCCTGGCCACAGCGCCAGATTTCGCCTCTTCTCCACCTGCTATTTCCATACAATTTGTATCTTCTATTTGACGCACACCGCTAAAGATCATACTATGCGTAGTTGGTGCGCGGTCTTTGGCTGGCCGGCGCCTTTTTTGATCGTTTCTATGGGAGGGAGTTTGATATGCGATTGATTCCACGAAAATTGTTCTTGACGCGCGGGGTTGGCATTCACAAGGAGAAGCTGACCAGCTTCGAGTTGGCGCTCCGCGAGGCCGGCATCGCCCAGTTTAACCTGGTGCGCGTTTCATCGATTTTCCCGCCGCATTGCCAGATCGTCTCGAAAGAGGAAGGCATGCAGTTGTTGCAGCCTGGCGAAATCGTCTTTGCCGTGATCGCCGAAATGTCGAGCAACGAACCGGGCCGGCGCATGGCCGCCTCAATCGGCGTCGCCCGCCCCACCGATCACGACAAGTACGGCTATCTCTCCGAGCACCACACCTATGGTCAGACCGAGCAAGAAGCAGGCGACTACGCCGAAGACCTGGCCGCGACCATGCTGGCAACCACGCTCGGCATCAATTTTGATGCAGGCAAGGATTATAACGAACGCAAGGAACAGTACATGATGGGCGGCGAGATCGTGGACAGCACGAGCATCACGATCGCTGTCACCGCCGCGCCCGGCGGCGTGTGGACGACCGTAATCAGCGCCGCAATTTTGATTTGATGGGAGAGGCGAGGGTGAGTTGTGGATTGCACGGCTCGTCCTTGCCGATGAAAGCAAGCAGCAAAAATTGAAATGACAACACCCAACAATTTTCTGGGGCTGGAAGAGGAATACAGTGCGGCCGCGCGGGCCAGTGTGCTCGTGCTGCCGCTGCCCTTCGAGGCAACGGTCAGCTATGGCGGCGGTGCGGCAGCGGGACCGGCAGCCACCATCGCTGCGTCGCAACAGGTCGAGCTGTACGACCGTGAGCATGACTGCGAACCGGCGCTGGCCTATGGCGTGCACACGCTGCCCGCGCCCAAACTGCCGGATGAACCCGCGGTTGCCGTCGAGACGATTCGGGCTGCCGTTGCCAGCGCCGCGCGCACTGGCAAGCTGGTCGTGGGGCTGGGCGGCGAACACACGGTAAGCGTCGGCGTTGGTCGCGGCTTGCTCGACGCACTGGGCGGCCCGCTCACCGTCGTGCAGCTCGACGCGCACAGCGATCTGCGAGATGAGTACGAAGGGACGCCTTACAGCCACGCCTGCATTGCCCGGCGTTTGCTGGACGCGCCGGAGATCGAGCAGGTGCTGCAACTGGGCATTCGCTCGGTCTGCCCGGAGGAAGTCGCCTTTGTGCGCGCGCATCCCGACCGCGCACGCGTCTGGTACGCGGAAGCCGTGCACGATGGCAGTTGGCGCGATGAGTTTATCGCCCGCGTGCGCGGCAAACGCGTCTTTCTAACCATCGACGTGGACGGACTGGATCCATCGGTCGTGCCTGCCACCGGCACGCCTGAACCGGACGGCCTGACGTGGAGCGAGGCGCTCGACATCCTGCGCACGTTGACTGCCCATGCCACTGTCGTGGGCATGGATTGCGTGGAACTGGCGCCCGCCCCAGGGCTGCACATGGCCGACTTTGCCGTCGCCAAGCTGGTGTACAAGGCAATTTCGTACGTGATGATGGGAAAAACACAGGAACAGAATACGGCTAATACAGATTGGGCGGATTGACGCGGATTTAGAAGCTTTACAGTCGTAGCAAAAATGGATACGGATAGTGCGGAGCAGGCGAGTTTTCACGGCTCTTATCTATGCGCCGGGTTCAATACTGCGGCGGGGGCGAGTTACGTCGCCCCTCGCCGCTCGCCCCCGTCCCTTTCATTCAGGAGTTCATTATGGAACACGCAAGTGCAGTGCGCGCCTTCATCAAGCATCACTATCGCCACTTCAATGGCGCGGCGCTGGTCGATGCCGCGGAAGGCTATGTGCAATTCATTAACAATGGCGGCAAAATGCTCGTCGCCATGGCCGGCGCCATGAGCACGGCCGAACTGGGTCTGTCGCTGGCCGAGATGATCCGCCAAGGCAAGGTGCACGCCATCTCCTGCACCGGCGCCAATCTGGAAGAGGATATCTACAACCTGGTGGCGCACGATTATTATGTGCGCGTGCCTCACTATCGCGACCTGACGCCGGCGGACGAGCACGAGCTGCTCTTGCGCCATCTCAACCGCGTCACCGATACCTGCATCCCCGAAGAGGAAGCGATCCGCCGCATCGAGACTGCGATCCTGGAGGAGTGGACCGCGGCTGACCGCGCTGGCGAGCGCTACTTCCCCCATGAATTTCTCTACCGGATTCTGCGCAGCGGGAAACTGGAGCAATTTTTTCAGATTGACCCCAAGAATTCGTGGATGATGGCCGCGTGCGAGAAGAACCTGCCCATCTTCGTGCCGGGCTGGGAGGATTCGACCTCTGGCAATATCTACGCGGCGCACTGCATAACCGGCGACATCAAGCATGTCCACACGGTGCGCACCGGCATCGAATACATGATGGAGCTATCGGCTTGGTACTCCGCCACCGCGGTGCAGACGCCGATCGGCTTCTTCCAGATCGGCGGCGGCATTGCTGGCGACTTCCCGATCTGCGTCGTGCCCATGATGCGCCAGGATTTGGAACGCGACGACATCCCGCTGTGGGCCTATTTCTGCCAGATCAGCGACTCGACCACCAGCTACGGCTCCTACTCTGGCGCGGTGCCGAACGAAAAGATCACGTGGGAAAAGCTGGACATCACCACGCCAAAGTACATCGTGGAAAGCGACGCCACCATTGTTGCGCCGTTGATTTTTGCATATGTATTGGGAGAGTAGGCACGCTACTCGACGCTGAGGGTGAACCCCAACCCGCGCCGCACCTGGATGGGGTTCACCTCAGCGCCAATTTCACGAAAACGCACACGCACGCCAAAGATCACCTTGTCCAGGTTATCGGACTCCATCCCCGGCAACAGCTCATTGCCCCAGATCGCCTGTGCGCAGGCTTCGCGGCTGCATACCTGACCGCGCTGCTGGTAGAGAAAGTGCATCAGCCGCAATTGCGCTGGCGTCAGCTCCACGACCTGCTCATCCCAGCGAAAGCGCATGGTGGTCTCGTCGAAGTGCAGATGACCGGCTGTAATGAGCGTCGGGTCGCTGTCGACGTAGCGCAGAAGCGGCTCCGGGCTGGCGAGGCCGATGGCGTCGCGGTCGTTCAGCACGTGGACGCCGTCGATCGGCAATTGGTTGATGAACGTCTGGTTGCGACCGACATTGACCAGCGTATAATGCGAGCCAGTGCGCTCCAGGCGGGCGTGGATGCGCGAGACGGTGCGCCGGCTGACAACAATGTCGCACACCCCCGGCAGCCGGCCAATGGTGTAACGCTCGCCGTCGAGCAGATACTCGAACAGCGCCACATCTGGATGCAGCCGCACCAGCCGCGCAAAAAGTGACTGCTGGCTCTCCATGCTCTCTCCTGTTGTTCAATTTCAATCGTTCACAATTTTGCCTCACACCAAGACAAAAGCCGCAAGTTGAAGATGGCGCTCCTTGTGTTCCTGGTGGCTTTGTACAAGTTGCATGGCATACCAAACCTGGCTATGGTTCGATCTGCGCTAATAGCGACGACAATTCAACCGCGGCGCCAGCGCTCCAAGCCCGCGTGTACGCGGCTTCGCCCAGCGCGGCGCGCACCGCGGCAGTGATGCGCCGGCGTTCGGCTGCCTCTTGGCTGGGCAGCGGGGTCTCAAGCTGCGCCTGCAACCGTTCGGCAGCCCCCAAGTAGCGTGCAGCATCGGTGTAGGCGCGACGATGACTGGCATTGCGCGCCAGCGCGCCGAGTGTGTTGGCGAGACTGGAGAGATCGCCAAGCTCGTAAAAGATCGTCACGCTTTCCGCCAGCAGCGCCTGCGCCTCCTCCCTCTGCCCCAACCGGTCCAGCGTCGAACCAAGATTCGCCAGCGCCGCGGCCGCACCCCACCGATCGCCAAGCTGCTCCTGAATCCCAAGACTCTCCTGAAAGAGTTGCACCGCCTGCGCCAGATCGCCTTCGTGTTCGGCCACAATCCCCAGATTGCCCAGCGTATAAGCACTGTTGACCGCATCGTCCAGCTCGCGGAAGATCGACAGCGCTTCGCGGTAGGTCTTTCGCGCCCGTGCATACGCGCCCTTCAGCTCGTCGATCATGGCCAGGTTATTGAGTGCGCCGGCAATGCCGCGCCTGTCGTTTAATACGCGGCGCAGCGTCAGCGCCTCCTGATAGTAGGCCGTTGCACCGTCCAGGTCGTTCTGGTAATAGGCGAGCGTGCCCAGGCTGTTGAGCGCGTTGGCAATGCCCTGGCTCTCTTGTTCCTCTCGACAGAGCATCAACGCCATGCGGAAGTAAGCGCCAGCTTCGGCATAACGACTCAGGTTACGCGCCAGTGCACCCGCGCCCGCCAGCGCCTGCGCCCGCCAGCGCGCAAGCGAAGCTCCCCCTTCCAACGCCAGCGCCGCATTGAGGGAAGCCAGGCCGCTGCGATATTCTCCACGCACTTCCCAGAAGCGCCAGAGCGACGCGGCCAGGCGCAAAGCGGTTTCAGCATTTTCCGCCGCCATGCTCCATGCCAGCGCCTTCTGGAGATTGGCGCGTTCTGCTTCCACTTGTTCAAGCCAGCTTTCGCTGTTCGCCGCGCTGTCGTTGCGCGCTTCAATCCATTGCAAAAAATAGCGCGCATGGCGTCGCTGCAACAGATCCGCATCAGCCTGCGACAGCCAGCTGGCCGCGTAGTGGCGCACCGTCTCCAGCATGGTGTAGCGGAGCGCTTCCCTGCGGCGGATCAAGCTGTGCGCTGCCAACTTTTCAAGTGCGGCCGCGGCGTTGAGGTCGAGCAGCGGCAGCTTGTCCTCTTGTACATCGCAGCAGATACTTTGCACCGCAGTGGTCGTAAATCCACCCACAAAGCAGGCCAGGCGCATAAAAAGCTGCTGCTCGCGCGGCGTCAGCCGCGCGAAGCTCCCTTCCAACGCGTTGTGCAGTGAGCGCTGCCAAGATAGAGCTGTAGCGTCACTTTCATCGTGCAGCCGCGTCCCTTGCGACAGTTGGCTGGCCAGCGCATCGAGCGTCTGGGTGCGCAACTGGGCAGCGGCCAGTTCGATTGCCAGCGGCAGCCCGTCCAGTGCGACGACGATTGCAGCGATCAAGCTGGCATTGACGTCATTCACACACAGGGCTGGCTGCGCCAGCCGGCCGCGCTGAATGAAGAGCGCTGTTGCCGGTGCGGCCAGCACCGCGCTGGCCGCACACCCAGCCGCGGGCACGGCCAGCGGCGCCAGTTCGTAGACTGCTTCACCCTCGATCTGCAATGCGGCGCGGCTGGTGATCAGCAGCTTGAGACGCGGACAGAGGCGCAGCCAGTCTGCGACCTCCGCCGCAGCACCCAGCAGGTGCTCGAAGTTATCCAGCACGAGGAGCCGCTGCTGGCTGGTCAGCACCTGACAGATCTGCTCGCCCGTTTCTGTCTCATCGTTCTCGACAAGGCCCAACGCGTGAGCAGTGGCCGCCGCAACCTCTGTCGCAGCATGAAGCGAAGCCAGTTCTACCAGAGAGACTCCGTCGGCAAAGGCGACCTGCACCTGCTGCGCCAACGCCAGCGCCAATGTAGTCTTGCCGACGCCGCCCGGCCCCGTGATGGTCAGCACCCGCACGCCTGGCTGCAGCAGCAGGCGCCGCGCCTCGCGCAGGTGGGGCGCGCGGCCGATCAATTCATCCGCGTGCTGCACTGGTTCACCATCGGCTGTAGCAGTCTCAAGCGCCACACGGCAGGCTTCGAGCGCCGCCCGCATCGCCGCGGCGCTGGCAAAACGGGCCGTGGGCTGTAGCGCCAGTCCCTGCACCAGCAGCTCACACAGGTCAGTCGGCAAGGCTGGGGCCCAGACTTGCGCCGGCAGCAGCGGATCATCGGCGCCAACAGCCAGAGCCGCCTGTCGCTGTCGTGCGTCAATCGGCTTGACGCCGGTCAGCAAATCATAGAGCGTGGCGGCGAGCGAGTAGAGATCACACGCCGGCTGCAGCATCGCACTGTCGAGATGTTCCGGCGCCGCGTAGGCCAGGCTGTAGCCGGTGGCTGTCTGCGCGGCGCGCCCAGCGACGCCCAGGTCAAGCAACATCGCCCGGCCATCCGCAGCCAGCTTGAGGTTGTGCGGCTTGATGTCGCCGTGGATGATGGGCGGCTGCTGGCGGTGCAGGTAATCCAGCGCGTCGAGCAGATCGGTCACCCACGTCAGCACCGTGGCAGGCGCAAAGGGGGTGCGGCGCTGCGCTATCTGCTGCGCCAGATCGTCACCGGGCACATAGTCCATGACGAGATAAGCCGCGTCGTCCGTGACGAAAAATTGATGAAAGGCGGGCAAGGATGGATGGCTGAGGTTGGCGAGAAGCTCCGCTTCGTGCGCAAGTCTGCGTTGCAACGCAGGTGCAGCAGTCTTCGCCATTTTAAGAGCGACGTTGGCGCCGGTAGCGACATCCTGTGCGTGATAGAGCGCGCTGGCGCTGCTTTGCGCCACGCGTCTAACAATTCGATACCGTTGCTGCAAGAGATCGCCAGCGGCTGCCATGCTCCTACTTTCCCTTCCTCCGCTCCCTTGTTGCGGCCATTATAGCGCCAGATCAACGCTCCCCAAATCTCCCCAAACCGGAAGAAAATTCTCCGCAAAACTTCCTTGTTTTCAGTTCCGCACCTTACTACACTGGCACTGCGTGACAAGGGGGTGCTGCATTTCCCTCAAAAAGGTGAGACTAAGGAGTGAGAGATGAGGAGGAATTTCATGAGAACGCACGCTATCAAAGTGTTTCTGAAGCCATTCACCCTGCTGCTGATGCTGTCACTGCTCATCGCTCCGGCGCCGGCAGCCGCGGCGCCGGCTGGACAAGGATCCGGCGGTTGCGCCTTTGCCAGCTACAGCTTGCCGGTCTGGAGTGCGCTGCGCTTCTTCAACGGCAGCCAGGTCGTGCTGCTCTCGCAGGGCGCGGCCGCCGACCAGGTGCGGCTGAGCATTGACGGCGTGGAGTACGGCAGCCGCGCCTTGCCGCTGAACCTGGGTAGCATTGCCGCAGTGATGGACTACCGCGCCCATCTCGGCAGTTGGATGGGCAAGGTGCGCACAATGGCGCAATACAAGCCGCGTATCGATGCCTGCCTCGGCTGGGCGGTGGAAGTTGTGGCGGCGCCGGCCGTTGGGGCTGCAAGTGCTGACGCCGCAAGTGCTGACGCCGCAAGTGCTGACGCCGTGCTGTCGATCGTAAAGAGCGGCGAGCAGTTGCCAGCCCACCGCGCTGCGACAACTGCGCCGGCGCTGCCGGCAGTTGTCAATGGGGCGCCCTTCTTTGCGCCGCAGTTGGCTGCTGTGACAGACGCTGACCTGCTCCGCCCGCTGGCGCCCGTTCCGGCCGCGACGGCGGCGGCGGCGCAGGTCATGCTGCCAGTTGCGGCGCTGGAGAAGCTGGCCAGCGAACATCCGGCGCAGGGGAGTGTAGCCGCCGCGTCAGCAGAGGCCGCGTCAGCCTGGTATGTCTTTCAACCCTATAACTTCAACAACTACTACCGCTCGATCACCTCGCAGAGCAACTTTAACTATCTGAACTTGTGGCGCGGCTGGAACATCAACCAGATTCTGGGCTATACCGATCGTTTCATCGGCAATGTGTTGCGCAATCCGTACATCTGGCGCAGTGTCGTTGCCAGCGCAGCAGCTGAGGCTGCACCGGCGGCAACGCGCATCGACATGGCGCCGGTGGGCCTGGGTGTTCTCAACGGCATCAGCGGTGCGACGGGCAACTGGAACCAGTTCGAAGGGCAGCAACCTTATCCTGACTTTGGCGACGACCAACAGACTACACAGGGTTCGCTGGTGGCCGCGGCCGTGCTTGGCTACGACAGCACACAGGCGCGCACCTTTGGCGACAGCTTTCAGGCGGAGCTGAATTCGCTGCTCTCGCCGTGGTCGAGTTATGCACCGTGGCTGGCGCCAGCGCCGCGCCATGTCGCCGCCAGCGCCGCCCAGACCGACAGCGGCCCATTTGACGAGCGCTACCGCGCTATCGGCCAGCTTCAGGCCGACACTTATTCAACGGACAGCAGCCTCTCCGCACTGCGCACGGAGTCAAACCAGGTATCGATCGGCCTGATTTATCTCGACCCGTACTATGTCTATTACACGCTGGAGTTGAACAAGGTCTGGCAGAGCATCTTCACCACGCGTCCGCACTATACGAACTGGCTGGCCGTGCAGCAGGAGATCGCTACGTGGCGGGACGCGCCCACCGACACAGCCACATTGCAACAGCGCTACGCCAAGCGCCAGGAGCTGACGCAGTGGTACTACGTCGTCTACTACGAGAGCCTGCTCTACCTGCTCCAGCCGGAGAACCAGGCCACCTTGCAGTGGGTTGTTGACACCTACGCCTACCTTCAGTCGCTGGCGAAGCAGATCTGGTCATCTGACTGGGCAATGCAGTGGTCCAGCCAGTGGTCACAGGATTGGGACAATACGCACCAGAGAGCGCTCACCGCCTCCGACGTGCGGCCGGCGATGGAGAAATTGTTGCAGGAGGAGCCATCCTTCCGCGAATATTTGGAGCTGAACCACGATGTTTCCACTCTTGTGGCTGATCAGTTCGCCGATCACCCCGCCGTGCAAGAGGTCAGCGCCAACATTGCTGCGGTGCTGCAAGACAACAATGTAACGCAGTCGGTCAACGATGCCTACCAGGATTACCAGCAGGCGCTGGGCAGCTTGTTAGGGCAGACCAATTTCACCGCTGAGCTGGAACGCTACGCCGCCAGAGTCAACGCCAGCGAGAGCCAGAACCTAAGCTATGACAAGCTGGTGCTGCGTTACGAGCAGGTAGCCGCGGCCTTCTCCCAATATCAGTTGCGCATTCACAACGCCGTAGTGGCCTGTTGGCAGAGCAAAGGCAGCGCCTGCAATGCGTATGAAGATGCGACAGTCAACGCCATTCTTGCCGAACCGAATACGGTGCAGACACTGCAGGCAGTGGGCAAGTTTTACGAAGAAGCGCGGCTATATTGGTACAACTTTCACCGCGGCGACGCCTACCACAACGTCGAGACAGAGAGCAGCGCAGCGATGCAAACGGCGCTCAACAATGTCAGCGCAGAAATTGGCGTTGCGCGCACCGACTTTATGGCGACCGTCAACAGTGTGCCGGAGATCAATAGCCTGAACCGCGGCGCGCTCGACATGTTGGCCACGCTGCGCGGCCAATCGACGGATGGCGGGCTGGCAGTGACTAGCGCCGCCAGCCGCGAGCTTGACCAGATGTTGCAGCGCATGAGTGAGTTGACGGTGGCGCTGAAACCATCGAATTTACTCTACTTGCCGGCTGCCATCCGTTGAAAAACAGCTATCCTCCAGGAAGCTTGCAAGTTTTCTGGAGGATAGCTGAACAATGTTTCCATGTCGCCGGGAATGAGCCTGATGCGGGAAAAAGGAGAAGGAGTGTGTGCGACGCCAGGCTACTTCACGCAACTACTGATGGCCAGATAGTCAATCTCTGCTGGTTTGCAAGCTTCCCGGAAGCTTTGGAGCTTCCGGGAAGCTATTCCGCAAAAACACTTATCCTAGCGGTCAGTAAAATAGACCATGGCCGCGATCTGTGCTTCCGCCAGCGCGACGCCTGCTTTGAGCAACGCCTTGACCTGCGCGTCGGTGCGCGCCTCGGCGTAGATGCGCAGCACCGGCTCGGTGCCGCTCGGTCGAATCAGCAGCCAACTGTTGTCGGCCAGGATATACTTGACGCCGTCACTGTCGCTGATATGGGCGACCGCTTCCCCGCCTAGTTGCTGCGGCGCCTCTGCCATCAGCCTGGCCACCAAGTCGGCTTTCTGAAAGGGGCGCACCGGCTGGTCGATACGCGCATAGCGAAAGACGCCAACATCGGGCGCTGCCATCAATTGGTCGAGCAAGGCTCCCAGCGACTTGCGCTGCACGGCAACGACTTCCGCCAGCAGCAGCCCCATCAACAGCCCGTCGCCTTCGGGAATGTGACCCAGAATGCTGATGCCGCCGCTTTCCTCACCGCCGATCAGCACCGGTTCACGGCGCATATGGTCGGTAATATAGTTGAAGCCGACCGGCGTCTCGTGCACGGCCAGACCATAACGAGCAGCCAGGCGGTTTAACATCTGTGTGGTGCTGACCGTCTTGACGACGCTGCCGCGCAGATTACGGTTGCCGACGAGGTGTTCCAGCAGCAACGCCATGATGGCGTGTGGGTCGATAAACTGGCCGGACACATCGACCGCGCCGATACGGTCAGCGTCACCATCGGTAGCCAGACCCAGATGATATTCCCCCGATCGCATCGTCTCGATCAGCGGCTCCAGGTGACGGGCGATCGGTTCGGGGTGAATGCCGTTGAAGCCGGGGTTCATTTCGTTGCGCAGCTCGTGCACCTGGCAGCCCGCTTCGCGCAGCAGCCGCGCCAGGTAAAGCCGGCCCGCGCCATACATCGCATCGACCGCGATGGCGAGATTGGCCGCGGCGATCCTGTCAAAATCCACCAGCGTCCGCACATGCGTTTCATAGGCGGCGAAAGGGTCGAAGCGTGTAATCAGCCCGTGGGCGAGAGCGTCCTCGAACTCCATGCGTCGCGGCAGCGCGCCGTTGGCGGCCACGATGCGGCGCTCGACATCCTTGCAGTCGCCAGGGCTGGCCGAGCCGCCAAACGCCGCCTTGAGCTTGATGCCGTTGTAGCGCGGGGGGTTGTGGCTCGCCGTGATCATCACGCCGCCGCTGGCATGTTTGTCGACGATGGCAAAGCTGGTGACGGGCGTGGGCGAATCGCTGCTGGTCAGCCAGACATGAATGTCGTTGGCCGCCAGCACTTCGGCGACTGCCATGGCATAGCGATCGCTGAGAAAGCGGGTGTCGAAGCCAACCACGAGCGAGGGACGGCGATGCGGTGCGGCGCCGTTGGCCTTTATCTGCACAGCGTCATCGGCCAGGGTCTTTTCGGCGATAGCTTGCGCCACGGTGCGAACATTGTCGAAGGTGAACTCTTCACTGATGACGGCGCGCCAGCCGTCGGTGCCAAAATGAATGGGCATAAATCATTTCCTACTGCGATAGTGCGATAGAACGGGTGGCCAGATGCCATACAGTCAACCGATTTCGTTCGATTGTACCATGCAGTGCTGGGCTGTTTGGCGTGACACGAGGTGCAAAAGGCTTTCAGCTTCCTGACAGAATACCGTCGAACGCGCCTTTTTCCTCCGTACTGGGCATGATAAAAATGTTATCGAGGGCTTTATGCTTCATACAGCCGCACTATTTTTCCGGTTGCATCTGCACCACTGCCGCCGACCAGGTCATGCCCGCGCCAAAGGAGACCAGCAGCAAGGTGTCGGTGGGCTGGATGCGTCCACCATCGAGGTTTTCCGCCAAAGCCAGCGGGATCGACGCGGCTGAGGTATTGGCATAGCGGTCGATGTTGACGATAAAGCGATCGAGCGGGATCTCCATCTCCCTGGCCACGGCCTGGATGATGCGCAGATTGGCCTGATGCGGGATGATCCAGTCCACGTCAGCGATCGTCTTGCCGGCCATTTTCAGCGCCTGGTCGCTGGCCGGTGCAAAAATGCGGGTGGCAAACTTGAAAACCTCGCGACCATTCATCTGGAGGTAATGGCTGCCTTCGTGCAGCACGTCCATGCCAAAAGGCCGCGCTGACCCGCCCGATGGCATGATGATATGCTGGAAGCCGTTGCCGTCCGAGCCAAGCGCATAGCCTTGCAGCCCACACCGCTTCTCTGTGGCCTGCACCACGACCGCGCCCCCCGCATCGCCAAAGAGGACGCTGGTCGAACGATCCTCCCAATCGACAAAGCGGCTCAATAACTCGACGCCCACCACGAGAATATTGCGATAGGCGCCGGTCTCGATAAATTGATGGGCTGTCACCAACGCATAGACAAAACCGGTGCACCCGGTGACAATCGTCATGGCTGGCGTGTTGTGCGCGTTCAACGCGGCTTGCACCATGCTCGACACCGGCGGTGTAAAATAGTCGGGCGAAGAGGTCGCGATCAGAATGAGGTCGAGCGCGGTGGAAGGCAAGTTCGCCCTGGCAAGCGCCGACCAACTGGCCTTGACGGCCATGGTGGAGGTGGTTTCGCTGGCGTCGGCGATATGGCGCTGGTGAATCCCCGTGCGCTGCACGATCCATTCGCTGGTGGTGTCGAGCGTAGCTTCCAATTCGTGGTTGGTGACGATCCGAGGTGGCACATAGGCGCCCCAGCCGGTGATTTCGCCGTAAAGTTTGGGCATGACTCTCCCTGCTGCTTTTGCAGTTTTGGATATCGCTTACAAGGTGTGTCCAGAAATAATGATCAATTGTCTAGGGCAGTCACCTGAGGAAACGCAAATAGCTTGTCCTGCGGTGGGCAATGTTGCACCTGAATGCTAATTTCCGTTACCATACTACACAATCGTGTTTTCCCCATCTTTTGGGATAATTGTTTATGAGCATTCTCGATCAAGCACAACCCATCCGGCCTGGAGAAACGTTGGAGGTCGCCGCCTTAGCGCGCTATCTATCCAAGCACCTGCCGGAGGCCAACGGTGCGTTGAGCATTGAGCAATTCCCCAGAGGCTTCTCAAATCTCACCTATCTGTTGCGATTTGGCGAGCAAGAGTTAGTGCTGCGCCGGCCGCCATTTGGCGCTGCCATCCAGTCGGCGCACGACATGGGGCGCGAATATCGCGTGTTGCACGGGCTGTGCACTCTCTATGCCAAGGCGCCGCGACCGCTGCTTTATTGTGACGATGCATCTGTGATCGGCGCGCCTTTCTATGTGATGGAGCGGCTTCACGGCGTGATCCTGCGCGGGCGCGCGGCGGCGTCCCTCGGCCTGGCGCCAGCGCAAATGCGGCGGATCGCTGTCGCCGCCATTGACAATCTTGCCGAGCTTCATGCGCTGGACTATGCCGCCGCCGGGTTGGGTGGACTGGGCCGGCCGGCAGGATACATTGCCCGCCAGGTCGAAGGATGGACTAACCGCTATCGCGCGGCGCAGACCGACGACTTGGCGTCGCTTGAAGCGCTTGCCCAATGGCTGGCAACGCACCAACCGCCTGTCAGCGGCGCAGCACTGATCCACAACGACTACAAGTTTGACAACCTGATGCTGAATCCGCACAACCTGGGTGAAATTATCGCCGTACTGGACTGGGAGATGTGCACGATCGGCGACCCATTGATGGATTTGGGCACGACGTTAGGCTACTGGATCGAGCCGAGCGACCCGCCCGCGTTGCAGACAATGCTGGGATTAACCGCCAGCCCCGGCAATCTCAGCCGCCGCGAGGTGGTGGCGCGTTACACCGCGGCCAGCGGCCGGCAGGTGGACAATCCCCTCTTCTACTACCTCTATGGGCTTTTTAAGATTGCGGCCATCGTCCAGCAGATCTATGCACGCTATCGTCGCGGGCACACGCAGGATGCGCGCTTCGCCGGGCTGAACGAGGTTGTCAACGCGTGCGGCCGGTTGGGCATCGCCGCGCTAGAGCAGGATCGCATCGACGCGCTTGACGCCGCCTGACCGCTACGTTGGCTCGCCTTTTTCGCCAGACTCCGGGCGGAAGCGAATTTCCCCGTGCCGCTCTGGATGGCGCGGCGTAACGTCGGCGTAATAGGCGCGAATTCTGGCGATGTCCGCGTCCATGTCGCCGGTAATCTCCGCCACATCTCCGCAGGAAATAAACTTACGTGCATAGTCGATAGAGGCCATGATCACGGGCACGTTGGCTCTTTGCGCCATGTGATAGAATCCCGTTTTCCAATGGGCGGTGCGGCTGCGCGTGCCTTCCGGCGTGACGGCCAGGATCATGCGCTCGCGCTTGCGAAACTCGTCCGCCACCTGGTCGACGAAATTGGTGCGCTCGCTGCGGTTGACCGGAATACCGCCCACGCGCCGCCCAAGCTTGCCGATCAGACCGCGCAGCGCAGAATCCTTCACCAGAAAATTGGGAAAGGGCATCGCATAGGCGCGGCTGAAGATAAAGCCGATGAAGAAATCGAAGTTTGACGTATGCGGCGCCACAATGATGATAAACTTCTCTGTGCTTGGATGGCGATACTCGCCCTGCCACCCGAGGAGTCGAAAGAGCCAATACCAGAGCGTCTGCATCGGCGTGCGCCGGAGTGGGATAGATTGCGCGGTCATGGATGGAACGTTGCTTCCTTCGTAATAGATCCTGTTTGATAGATCTCCAGCGGAGGACGGTAACGACAGAACCCCACCGATTCGGCCCAAACCGAGCAGCAGGCCTCTTGGCTTTAGCCAAATCGGTGGAGTTTTCCTAATCCAGACGACAGGGCGGAAACACAGCGGATTGGCCCGGTTAGCCATTGATCCGCTCCGCACTTATGCGTCTAGTGCGTCTAGCGAAATCTCGCGTTATCCAATATCGTCGAAAAACTCCATCTCTTCCATACTCCATCGCTCAGGCGAACGCCACAAGCCGGAAAGCAGCAGTTCGCGGATGAAAGTCATCTCCTTGGGCAACCGGTCGTAAAGTTTGAAGAAAAGTTCATCGTGCGAGGCGATCTCGCGCGTCCACTCGTCGCGGTCGATGCTCATGATGGCATCGAAGTCGCGGCGGGTGAAGTTCTCCAGACCGCGCCAGTCGAGGTGCTCGTAGCGCGGCACCCAGCCCAGTGGGCATTCGACGCCGAGGCTCTTGCCACGCACGCGTTCGACGACCCACTTGAGGACGCGCATGTTGTCGCCAAAGCCCGGCCACAGGAAGTCGCCGTTGGCGTCGCGGCGGAACCAGTTGACGTTGAAGATGCGCGGCGGGTTCGGAATGTGGCGGCCAAAGTCCAGCCAATGGTTGATATAATCACCCATATGATAGCCGCAGAAAGGCAGCATAGCGAACGGGTCGCGACGCACTTCGCCAAGTTTGCCAAAGGCGGCTGCGGTCATCTCAGAGCCCATGGTGGCCGCGCTGTAGACGCCAAACGCCCAGTTGAAGGACTGATACACCAGCGGCACGACGCTGCTGCGCCGCCCGCCAAAAATAAAGGCCGAAATTGGCACACCCTGTGGGTCGTCATAGGCAGGGTCCACCGACGGGCACTGGCTGATCGGCGCTGTAAAGCGCGCGTTGGGGTGTGACGCCTTGCGTCCAGCGTCCGGCGTCCAATCCTGCCCCTGCCAGTCGATAGCATGAGCCGGCGCGTCGCCCATCCCCTCCCACCAAACGTCGCCGTCATCGGTCAGCGCCACATTGGTGAAGATGGTGTTGGCGCGGATGGAATCCATTGCATTCGGATTGCTGTTGTAATTTGTCCCCGGCGCCACGCCAAACAGACCGGCCTCTGGATTGATGGCATAGATGCGGCCATCATTGTTGGGCTTGATCCACGCAATGTCGTCGCCGACGGTGGTCACTTCCCAGCCTTCGTCCTGGAAGGGCTTGGGCGGGATGAGCATCGCAAAGTTGGTCTTGCCACACGCGCTGGGGAAGGCAGCCGCCACATAGGTCTTTTTACCATCCGGGCTTTTGACGCCCAGGATGAGCATGTGCTCGGCCAGCCAGCCTTGCTCGCGCGCCAGCACCGAAGCAATGCGCAGTGCAAAGCATTTCTTGCCGAGCAGCGCGTTGCCGCCGTACCCGGAGCCATAGCTCCAGATCGAGCGTTCTTCCGGGAAATGGACGATGTACTTTTGCGATGGATCCGGGTTGCAGGGCCACGGAACGTCCTGCTGGCCTGGCTCCAGCGGCATACCGACCGAGTGCAGACAGTGCACAAACTCACCGTCGCCCAGCGCCTCGAGCACGGCTGCCCCCATGCGCGTCATAATGCGCATGTTGACGACGACATAGGGTGAGTCAGTGAGTTCGACGCCGATATGCGCGATCGAGGAGCCGATCGGCCCCATGCTGAAGGGGATCACATACATCGTGCGGCCGCGCATACAGCCGTCGAAGCGAGGGATCAATTCTTCCTTCATTTTGCGCGGGTGCTTCCAGTTGTTGGTCGGGCCAGCATCCTTGCGGCTCAAAGAGCAGATAAAGGTGCGATCCTCGACGCGTGCGACGTCACTGGGGTGAGAGCGGGCCAAAAAGCTGTCCGGCCGCTTTTCGGCATTGAGGCGAATAAACGTGCCGCCTTCGACCATTTGCTCGCACAGAGCATCATACTCTTCCTGGGAGCCGTCGCACCAATGGACATGGTCGGGCTTACAAAGCTCGGCCATTTCGGTTACCCACCGGTTTAATTCAGCATTTTGCACTTCATTTGGGATCGCGGAATCCATAGTTCTCGTGTCCTTTATAAATTTAAATTTTTGTTCCACTCGACACAGTTGTGAGTGGAGCGACTGCACTAACTATACCGTGCTTTCGCTAGGTGTTCAAGTGACACTTATCCATAAAAAGACAGGACGATCATTTCTGTTGTTTCAGAAATGTCGAGGAGCGCGCGCCATACAGCGCAAACGCAAAAGATAAAACAACGCAAAAACGATGTGTTGGTTTGCATGGGAATCAGAGCTACACGCAGTGGATCGGCTACAGTGATACCGTAAGCATCAAGCAACCCAGTTTCAGGTGGAGACGCTCAATTGATTCCCGTTGCATCGCAGGCCACACTTATTTACAATCCTCATGCCGGCTTTGATGACTGGCAGGAGCATATTGAGGATACTGCAAATTTCTGGCGCGCCCGCGGTTGGGAAGTAACCTTGCGCCAGACTGAGTATCCTGCACACGCCACTGAATTGGCGGCCGCTGCGGTGCGCGCCCACCACCATCTTGTATTGGCGGCCGGGGGTGACGGCACGATCCACGAAGTGGCGAATGGTTTGCTTGGCTCGCAGACGGCGCTAGCGCCTTTGCCGGCTGGCACCACCAACTGCCTCGCACGCGACCTGGGGCTGCCGATGCCTGCCAGCGGCGCCCCCTACTGGCTTTTAGACGCTTCAGAACGTCTGGCTGCCGGCGCAGTCCACGCCATGGATATGGGCGGGTGCAGCAACGGCAGATCGTTTCTACTGTGGGCGGCAGTTGGCGTCGACAGCCGGATCGTAGAGCGCGTTGAGCCGCGTTCGCGGTTGTTCAAGCGTTTCGGCATGGCAGGCTATGTCGCCAAAGCAACGCTGCCCTTTTTGCTCTATCAAGGCAGCGACACGCGCGTCAGCGTGGACAACGAAAGCGTAGAGGGCGATATGCTGGCTGTGATCGTCTGCAATACACGGCTGTACGCAGGTGGCCTGTTCAACCTCAGCCCACACAATGTCTTTGATGACGGCAAATTCGATACATGGGTGCTGCGCGGCCGCTTTTCGCCGCACATGCTGATGCACAGTGCGTGCATTATGGCTGGCTGTCATACTGCACGCGGGGACATCACCCGCTTATCAGGTCGTCACATCATCATCGAGACAGAGCGGCCGCAATCTTTCCATCTGGACGGCGAACTCAACCGCGCCACACCGATCACCTGCACCGTCGAGCCTGGCTCCTTGCGCATCTTGTCGCCGCAGGGCGCGCCGGCTGATCTGTTCGAGCAGACCGGCGTGGCGCTGGAGCAGTACGTCACGCATAACTCGTGATGCGCGACGACTGGCTTCTGACGAATTACGCGCGACGCATCTTTTCAACGATTCTTCTTGAAATAGACGTCGGCGTAGACGGCAAGGACGAGCACGCCGCCTTTGACGAGATACTGCCACGCCGGCGCCACGTTGAGCATTTGCAGACCAGTGGTCAGGCTCGACATGATCAATGAGCCGATCAGAGCGCCGAAGACAGTGCCGACGCCGCCGAGCGTCGAGGTGCCGCCGAGGATGGCGCTGGCAATGGCGTCAAGCTCGTAGCCCTGCCCCGCGGCCGTCGTGCCGTAGCCCACATAGGAGGCCAGCACGATGCCGGCGACGCCCGACAGCAGACCCATCAGCACAAAAATCAGGAAAACGCTGCGGCGAATGTTAATGCCGGATAGGCGTGAGGCTTCCCGGTTGCCGCCGATGGCATAGGCATAGCGTCCAAAGCGCGTGTTGTTCGACACGTAGGCCATGATCAGCGCAGTGATTGCCAGCAGCAAGACAGGCGTCTGGATGCCGCGATACTGGTTGACCCAGTATACATAGCCGACGACCAGCAACGAGAAGAAGATGGTCGCCGCCATCTCCAGCCCCAGATTCGGCAATTCAAAGCCGTGGCGCGCACGACTCTGCCGGCTGCGAAA
The DNA here is from genome assembly GCA_014879855.1 of Caldilineaceae bacterium. Lineage (GTDB taxonomy): Bacteria > Chloroflexota > Anaerolineae > Caldilineales > Caldilineaceae > Caldilinea. Next base: position 21,146 of record JACSRH010000186.1, read on the forward strand.
CATGTTCCAGAAAAGGAAGACGACGACGATGGCGGCGATCACCCAACCGGCCAGCGGCGGCAAATAGCCTTGCGCGATCTCCGAAAAATAGGGTTGATTGGCCGGGATCGTCTTGCCCTGGGTCACCAGCAGGATCAGGCCGTTGAGGATAAACATGCCGCCCAGCGTGACAATAAAGGCCGGCACATTCAGGTAGGCGATGATATAGCCCTGTAACACGCCAAAGAGCACGCCGACGCCGACGCCGATCAGAATCGACAAGATGGCGGCAATCAGCGGCTGGTTGGGCATCATCTGATACCAGACGTTGGCCTGGAAATAGGCCGCCACCACCGACACAAAGCCGGCCAGCTTTCCCACCGAGAGATCAATGTTGCCGGTGACGATCACAAAGACCATGCCGATTGCCAAAAACGAGGTCACCGTCATCTGGCGGAACAGGTTCGACACGTTCTGCGCTGTCAGGAAGGAGCCATTGGTCAGGACGGCAAACAGCGCCCAGATCGCCACGAGCGCCAAGATAATCGTATAGGTTTGAATATTACTGCGAAAGCGTCTGCCCAGTTCAGCGCCGATCCCTGCCGTCGGTTTGGGGGCATTGACATTGGTTGATACAGCCATACAAATTACTCCTCGATTTCTTCTCAGACAGGCAAAATTTCGTCAGCAATCCCCGTGGCTAACGCCATGATGCGCTCTTGCGAGGCCTCCGCTATATCAAGCGTGAGCGTCGAGCGCCCCTCATGCATCACCATAATGCGGTCGCTCATGCCCAGCACCTCTTCCAATTCGCTCGAAATCATGATGATCGCCACGCCACGCTCGGCGAGGTCGTTCATCAGCTTGTAGATCTCGTATTTAGCGCCCACATCGATGCCGCGCGTGGGGTCATCCATGATCAGAATTTTGGGATTGGACAACAGCCACTTGGCAATGACAACCTTTTGTTGGTTGCCACCCGAAAGGGAATCAACCTGGGCTTGAAGGTTGGGCGCCTTGACGCCCAGACTTTTGGCTTGCTGCGTCGCCGCCACCATCTCAGCGTCGGCGTCAATGCGGAAAAAAGTGGAAAATTGGTCCAGGTTCGCCAATGAAATATTTTTGAGGATCGACTGCATCAGCACCAGCCCCTGGCCTTTGCGATCTTCCGGCACCAGGCTGATGCCCTTGTGCATGGCGTCGCGTGCATCGCTGATGTGCACTTCCTTTCCTTCCAGCTTGATGACGCCCCCCGTGATCTTGCCATATTCACCAAAGATCGTGGTGACCAGCTCTGTGCGCCCCGACCCCATCAGGCCGGCAATGCCCAGAATCTCGCCGCGGCGCAGGTTGAACGTGACGCCGTCCAGTACAGTGCGGCTGGTTTCGTTGGGGTCCACCGCTTGCAGGCCGGCCACCTCAAAGATGACTTCGCGCGGCTGACGGTGGCCGCGCGGGAAACGCTCCTTCATCTCGCGGCCAACCATATAGCTGACCAGCTTTTCCTGCGTGAGCTGCCGGGTGGGTTGCGTCGTCACCGTCTTGCCATCGCGCAAAATCGTGACCGAGTCTGTGATCCGGAAAAATTCTTCCAGCTTGTGCGTAATGTAGATGCAGGTGACGCCGTGGCCGCGCAAATTCTCCAGAATCTCCATCAGCTTGTCGATCTCGCTCTCGGTGAGCGCGCTGGTCGGCTCGTCGAGAATCAGAATCTTAGCGTTTTCGGAGAGCGCCTTGGCGATCTCCACCATCTGCATTTTGCCGACGCCCAGGTGCTTGACTGCGGCCTGCGGCGACACGTCCAGCCGGTACTTCGCCAGAATGTCGCGCGTGTTGGCGTACAGTTCACTCCAGTCGATGGAGCCCTTGGCGCTCGGTTCTTTGCCCAGAAAGACGTTCTCGCCCACGGTCATGTTGGGCACCAGCGTCAGCTCTTGGTAGACAATGGCAATCCCTTCATCACGCGCCTGCCGGATGGCGCCCGCGCCCAGGTTGAGTTCTTTGCCTTCGTAAATAATGCTGCCTTCATAGGTTCCATACGGGTAAACGCCCGACAAGATTTTCATCAAGGTCGATTTGCCGGCGCCGTTTTCGCCGCACAGCCCGTGAATCTCGCCGCGCCGGATCTGCATCGAAACATTGTCCAGGGCGGTGACGCCTGGAAAGCGTTTGGTGACGTTACGAAAATCAAGGATGATGTCGTCGCTCACTACGTACTCCTGTAGACCGGGTAGCCAGGTCTGCTCGCCCGCGGGGCAGGCTTCTGAAAGATGAATTTCCGGAGTCGTCAGATTTAGATAGGCCCGACATCCCTGTACGCTACAGGATGTCGGGCCACAAGCCTTACTGACTGAGATTAGGGCCGCGCCGGGCGCTGATCTTCGGGAATGTCACGGAACACGTCATCATACGACTGGAAGCCGTTGGCGACGCACAGATCAAATGCGTTGTCCGCATTGACCTGTTCGACCGGCAGGAAGAGCGCCTGCACGCTGCCCTGCAAGGACTCGTCGGTCGTCAGCTCGGCCAGTGTGTATTCCTGCAAGCCTTCCACGGCCTCGCCCTTGAGCAGCGCATCGACCATGTCGACGGCAATGGGGGCCAGGTTGCGGATGTCCTTGAGGATCGACACGGTCAACTCGCCCTTGACGATGCTGTTGCAGCCGTCGGCGGTGGCGTCCTGGCCGGAGATGGGCACGACGCCGGCCAGACCCTGCGCGTTGAGCGCCTGGAGCGCACCCAGTGCGGTGCCGTCATTCGAGGCCACCACGGCATCGACGTCGTTGTTGGCGCCGGTCAGGATGTTCTCCATCAACTTGAGCGCATTGGCCGGATCCCAGTTTTCGACCCACTGGTCGGCCACGATCTCGACTGTACCCGCCTCCACCAGCGGATCGACGATCTCGTCCTGGCCCTGGCGGAAGAGGATGGCGTTGTTGTCGGTCGGGCTGCCGCCCAGCTTGACGACACGCGCCGGTCCATTGGCGGCCACGTCCCAATTGGCAATGTCCAGCGCCTTCATCACGCCATCAGCCTGTTGGCGGCCAACTTCGACATTGTTGAAGGAGATGTACCCGGCGATCTTGGGCGTCTTGATCAGGCGGTCATAGGCCACCACAACCACGCCGGCATCCGCCGCCTTGTCCACTGCGGTCACCACCGCGTCGCCATCCTGCGCGATGACGATCAACGCCTTGGCGCCCTGGCTGACCATGTTGTCGATCTGGTCGTTCTGCAGCTTGACATCCTGGTTGGCTTCCTGGCTCAGGACTTCGTAGCCCTTGGCTTCCAGCAGACCGCGCAGGATCACTTCCTCATTCTTCCAGCGTTCGGTGGCGAAGTCGGAGAAGGAAAGCCCGACCTTGATCTTCTCCCCAGCCGGCGCTGCTGCCTGGTCCCCGGCTGCCGGTGCGGCGGCGCCACCGGTTGGCGCTGCTGCTGGCGCGGTGCAAGCCATCACAATGCTGGCAAGCACGGCAAGCACGACCAACAGCGAGAGCTTTCGATGTAGTTTTTTGTGCATATACAACCTCCATTGAAAAAGTAAAATGGTTGAACGGAAACGTACACATTTGCAGAACGCAAGCAACCCTGGATGTGACGCGTCCAGCGCTTCTTGCGTAAAACACAAAAACAGATTGGATTTTTTGGAACTGGCAGTCAAGGAAAGCTTTCAATAAAAGCTTATTGCTCGGTGTACTGATGATAACTGCTGTTCTGCATGATATATGTATTGCATAAAAGCTGTCAAAGCCACTGCACCGAGTGGATTTCAGGCGGCCAATCTGTCAGCGGATTGAAATGCACAAACACCCTTGATCTGATAAAATCTTAAAAAGGTATTTGAAGATAGAGCGCCTTGGCCGATTGATTCTGCATTGCATCAAGCATTGAATTGCGCCAGTCGCGCATCCAAACAAGGAAAGTAACTTATGAAAGTTCTCGTTACGGGCGGCGCCGGCTACATTGGCAGCATTACGGTGGAACAACTGATCAAAGGCGGCGACGAGGTGGTTGTCTTCGATAATCTCTATCAGGGGCACCGCGACGCGGTGCATCCCCAGGCGGCTTTCGTGCAGGGCGACCTCAACGACCGCGGCGCGATCGACGCCGCACTCGCGGCGCATCAACCCGATGCGATCATGCACTTTGCCTCGTACACGCTGGTCGGCGAGTCGATGCAGCAACCCTTCATGTACCTCGGCGACAACATCACCAATGGCCTCAACCTGCTGCAAAGCGCGCTGGCGCACGGGGTCAAAAAGTTCATCCTCTCCTCAACGGCCAATCTTTTTGACAAGCCGGAACGCATGCCGATCGACGAAAACGAGCGCATCATTCCTGGCAGCCCGTATGGCGAGTCCAAGAACATTCTGGAGCGGATGCTTTACTGGCTGGATCGCACGCAGGGGATGCGCTACGCCTGTCTGCGCTATTTCAACGCGTGCGGCGCGTCAGAGGAGCGCGGCGAACATCACGACCCGGAGAGCCACATCATCCCGCTGATTCTGCAGGTGGCGCTGGGGCAACGCCAGGACTTTGCCATCTTTGGTGATGACTATCCCACGCCCGATGGCACCTGCGTGCGCGATTACATCCACGTCGTGGACCTGGCGCAGGCGCACATCCTGGCCTTGCGGGCGCTGGATGAAGGCAGCCGCACCTACAACCTGGGCAATGGCCGCGGCTTCAGCGTCAAAGAAGTGATCGATATGGCGCGTGAAGTGACTGGTCGCCCTATCCCCACGCGGGTGGTGGCGCGCCGTCCTGGCGATCCGGCCGTGCTGGTCGCCAGCAGCGAGAAGATTCGCCGCGAACTGGGCTGGGCGCCCCAATATCCGGAACTGCGCACCATCATGGAAATGGCATGGAACTGGCATGTCTCGCATCCGCATGGGTACGAAACATAGGCGCGCTGCCAGGACAGGTGCAAACAAAGCGGGGCAGGTTATGAAACCTGCCCCGCTTTGTTTGTACATCCTATGCAAAGTTTAGTGCTCGGACGCTTATGGCTGTGGGATCATGGATTTACGAGAATCCCTATCAGGCGACGACTGTTTCTGGCTCGGCAACCTGCACCAGTTCGAGATCGATGTCGATTTGGATCTCCTTACTGACCAGCCACCCCCCTGTTTCCAAAGCTGCGTTCCAGGTCAAACCCCAGGCTTCACGATCGATCTTGGTGGTGGCGCTGAAGCCATAGCTGACCGCGCCCCACGGGCTTTTGGCGTTACCCTCATACTCGACAGCCAACGTCACTGGCTTGGTGATGTCACAGATCGTCAGGTCGCCATGCAGCTTGGCCGCGTTGTCACTTGTGAGTTCCACCTTAGTGCTCTTAAAGGTGATGACTGGATATTGCTCGACGTTCAGGAAGTCCGGTGAGCGCAGATGCTCATCACGCTTTTCGTCCTTGCTGCTGATGCTGGTTGCGTCGATAGTGATGTCTACCACTGTGGCGCCGGGGTTGGCTGGGTCGAGCAGGATCGCGCCGCCCCACTTTTCAAACACGCCGCGCACCTTTGACACCATCATGTGGCGCGCGGAAAACTGGATTTCGGAGTGAGCAGCGTCGATCTGAAATGGCATGGTTGTTTGTCCTCTTCCTTGGAATTTAATGGTTAACGCCTTGACTGCTAAGCACAATACTGCCTGCTGGACTAAATATAGTTTAATATTAAATTATTTGATGTAGAATTCAGTACATTCCTTGGCATGGTCAGTCCGCCAAAATGGGGAAGCACCGTCAGGCTGGCAGCCCAACCTACAAATCGACCTGTAAATCGACTTGCGAATTGGGCTGCCACATGTTTGGACAAGTCCTGTTGTTCAGCCCCATTTGCGACGGGGAAGGGCGTCTGCTATGCTCTTCAGCCGTACACAACTTATCATCCCGATTCATTGGGAAGCCGATCGAATATGCAAAATCACTCGTCAACCGACGCACCTGTTGCCGCAAGCTCCCCGATGGAGCCGGCAAGAAGCGCTGCCTCCCCCGCCAATTCCACGCACGCGGTTCATGCCGGCGAACATCGCTTCCGCTCCCACAACAGCCTGACCGTGCCTGTGGTGCAGACGGCTGTCTACACCTTCGAGACCACGGCTGATCTGGTCAACTACACCGAAGATCGCCTCTTTTGGAGCGAACCCGAGCGCGAGGAGTATGGCCGCTACGGAAACCCAACCGTGCGCGCGCTCGAAGCCAAGCTTGCCGAACTCGAAGGCGCGCAGGATGCCATTGCGGTCAGCAGCGGGATGGCGGCCGTCACCGCAACGCTGCTGTTGCTTTTGCAGCCGGGGCAGCACTTTATCCTGACCGACAATTGTTATCACAGCACGCTGGAATTCAGCCGGGGCTTTTTGCAGCGCTACGGCATTGCCTGCACGTTGGCGCCCTTTGGCGATTATGCGGCCATCGAGGCCGCGATCCGCCCGGAGACGCGCTTGATCTTCTCAGAGTCGCCGACCAACCCATTTATGCGCTGCCTCGACTTTCCGCGCCTGGTGGCGATCGCGCGGCGCCACGACTTGCTCACGGTGGTCGATTCGACCTTTGCCACACCCTACAACCTGCGCCCGCTCCACCTCGGCGTCGATTTGGTGATTCACAGCTTGACCAAATATCTCTCCGGCCACAACGATGTGATGGCGGGCGCAGTTGCCGGACGCCACGACCTGACGACGCCGCTGCGCCAGATGCAAGGGCTGTTTGGCAACCTGGTGGCGCCGCAGACCGCGTATTTGATCCTGCGTGGCATCAAGACATTGGCGCTGCGCGTCGAGCGCCAGAACGCCAGCGGCCTGGCGGTCGCACGCTTTCTGGAGCAACATCCCAAGGTGCGCCGCGTCTGGTATCCCTTCCTGGCCAGCCACCCCGACTATGCCATTGCCCAGGCAACGCTGCGCGGCGCCGGCGGCGTGGTGAGTTTTGAGATCGACGGCGACAGCGAGCGCGCCCATCGCTTTATCGACGCGCTGCAGATCCCGACGATTGGCCCAAGCCTGGGCGGCGTCGAGAGCATGGTCAGCCCGCTGGCGGTGATGGGCTATGCTTCGGTGGCGCCAGAGGATCGGCTGGCGCTGGGCATCCGCGACGAACTGGTGCGTCTCTGTCTGGGCATCGAGGAGACAAGCGACCTGATTGCCGATCTTGCGCAGGCATTGGATGCAATTTAGCGCGTGATGTCAGAGCTACGCCAAAACCTTGCCACCAAAGAATGGGTCATCATCGCTTCGGAGCGGGCGCGGCGTCCCCATGAATTTGTCGAACCAGGACGTCTGATGTGCGGCGAAGGGCCGACGTGGGACGCCAACTGTCCTTTCTGCCCAGGCAACGAGGAAGCAGAGCTGGAGGTAATGCGCATTCCTGCCGGCAACCCGTGGCAAGTGCGAATTGTCGGCAATCGCTATCCGGCGCTGACGCAGACGACACCACTAGAGCGTGAATATACTGGGCTGGTGCGGCGCATCTCCGGGGTGGGCTACCACGAAGTGATCGTCGAGACGCAGATCCACAACACCTGTGCGGCGCTCGAGCGTCCGGTCGACTTGACGCGCGTTTTTCAGGCATTCATCGACCGCGCCTGGGCCATCCAGCAGGATCGGCGCATCGAGTACATTCTGTTCTTCAAAAACCATGGTCGTCAGGCAGGCGCATCGCTGCGCCACCCACATGCTCAGCTCATGGCGCTGCCGATGGTGCCGAGTGAGGTGCGCGTGCGCGCCGACACCGCGCACGCGCACTTTGATGAAGTGGGCGCGTGCGTCTACTGTGAGATGCTGCGGGAAGAGCTGGCTGACGGGCAGCGGATTATTTTGGAAAGCGAGCACTTTGCCGCGTTCTCGCCCTACGCTGCCTCCACGCCGTTTCATGTCTGGATCGTTCCTAAGCAACATTCGGCCTCGTTGCTGCACGCCACCCCCGCTGTATTGGAGGACTTGGGGCGGTCGCTGCACTTCATATTGCGCAGCCTCTATGTCGGCCTGAACAATCCTGACTTCAACTATGTGCTCCGCAGCGCGCCTGTGCGCGACCTCGATGCGCCTTATCTCCATTGGTACATGACGATCGTGCCGCGTATGTCGCTGGCCGCCGGGTTCGAACTGGGCAGCGGCATCTACATCAATCCGTCGCTGCCCGAAGAATGTGCAGATTACCTGCGCACAGTGGCCAGCAGCCCTTTGAATGGATTCCACGCGTATGGAGCCGACTGAGATCCGCCGCTATAATGCTCGTGCTTGGGACAAGGCCGTCGAGCGCAAAAGCCAATGGACGACGCCGGTCTCACCAGCGGAGATCGCCGCGGCGCGCGCGGGCGCGTGGCAGATTGTGCTGACGCCAACGCAGCCTGTGCCACACCACTGGTTTCCTCCGCTGGCAGGCGCGGCGGTGCTTTGCCTGGCCGGTGGCGGCGGACAGCAAGGGCCGATTCTGGCTGCGGCGGGCGCACGCGTCACCGTGTTCGACAACTCGCCACAACAGCTTGCGCAGGATCGTTACGTGGCGCGCCGCGACCATCTTGACCTGCATACGGTCGAGGGTGACATGCGCGACCTGTCGGCGCTGGGCGACGCCGCCTTCGATCTGATCGTGCACCCTACCTCAAACCTGTTCGTGCCCGCGGTGCGCCCGGTTTGGGTGGAGGCGCATCGGGTTCTGCGCGCCGGCGGCGTCTTGCTGGCCGGTTTCTGCAACCCGATCCTCTACCTGTTCGACCAGGAACTGGCCGATGAAGGCGTGTTGCAAGTGCGCCACCAGTTGCCCTATTCAGACCTCACCAGTTTGACCGCAGCCGAACGCGCTGCCTACAGCGACGACCTTCAGCCGCTGGAATTTGGCCATACGCTGACCGACCAGATCGGCGGGCAACTGGATGCCGGGTTTAGGTTGACCGGTTTTTATGAAGACATCTGGCCCGGCGTCAAGCTCAATGAGTACACGCCCACTTACATTGCCACGCGCGCGATCAAGCCTGGGTAGGGTTTGCATCAACGCGACAGGGAGGTCAACCAGCGTCTGAGGGGCGTTTGCCTGCACCAGTGGCGGATGCCTGGCGTACAAGTTTTTCAATTTGCCCAGCTAAGGCTATCATGAAGAAAATTCCACAGTGAGCGGACAGTCAACCTGGCGCGTTGCCGCCCCTGCGTGCATCGCCTACCCCGCTCTCCTTAGTTGTAAAGGACCGATCAATGAACTGGCAAACGTATCTGGACGCCAACCAGGCAAATTTTGAGATGCGACTGCTCGATTTTCTGCGCATCCCCAGCATCTCCAGTTTACCCGAACATGCGGACGATGTACGCCAGGCCGGCGCCTGGGTAGTGGCGCAACTGCGTGACGCCGGCATGGAGCACGTCGAGATGATGGAGACCGGCGGCCATCCCGTCGTGTATGCGGATTGGCTGCACGCGCCCGACAAGCCGACCGTGATGATCTACGGGCACTTCGACACCCAGCCAGTCGACCCGCTGGAGTTGTGGGACAGCCCGCCGTTCGCGCCGGTTGTCAAAGATGGCTGCGTTTATGCGCGTGGGGCCAGCGACGACAAGGGCAACATGCTGGCGCCGCTGCTGGCGCTTGAGGCGCTGCTCAAAAGTGAAGGCGGCCTGCCCATCAATGTCAAATGCTTCTTCGAGGGGCAGGAAGAGATCGGCAGCCCTACGCTGCCCGCGTTTATCGCCGCCCATCAGAGCAAGTTTGCCTGTGACTTCGTACTCAGCGCCGATGGCGGCCAGTGGAGCGAAGATCAGCCCGCGCTGCTGGTAGGGCTGAAAGGGCTCTGTGCGCTGCAGATCGATGTGATCGGGCCGGCGTACGATGTGCATTCAGGGTTGTATGGCGGCGCCATCCAGAACCCGATCCACGCCCTGGCGGCGATCCTGACTTCAATGCGCGGGGCAGACGGCCGCATCCTGATCGAAGGCTTCTACGACGATGTCGTCCCGCTCAGTGACGTTGATCGCGCGGAGATCGGGCGCGTGCCTTACGAGCAGGAAGCCGTGCGCCAGAAACTCGGCATCGACGCCTTCTTTGGCGAGCCGGGCTACACCACCCTGGAGCGTTCCTGGGCGCGGCCTACGCTGGAAGTCAACGGCATCTGGGGCGGCTTCCAAGGGGAGGGCGTCAAAACCGTATTGCCCAGCGAAGCGCACGCCAAGATCACCTGCCGTTTGGTGGCAAATCAACGCCCGGAAAAGATCGCTGCGCTGCTGGCCGATCACGTGGCGCGCCACACGCCGCCAGGAGTCAAGGTCACGACGTCGATCAAGGAGAACGGCGCTATGCCCTATTTAATGTCCGGCAGCCATCCCGGCAACATCGCGGCGCGCGCTGTGCTCGTGGAGATTTACGGCAAGGAGCCGTTCCTGGCGCGTTCAGGCGGCAGCATTCCGGTCACCGCCATGTTCCTGGAATCGCTGGGCGCTTATACGGTGAGCTTTGGCTTTGCGCTGAACGACGAACGGCAGCATTCGCCAAACGAGTTTTTCCGGCTGGATAACTTTGTGCGCGGCCAGCAGGCTTACTGTATGTTGCTCCATCATCTTGCCCAATAATCCATGACATCGAGGCGACGCTCGCTCGAAAGCCGCGTCGTCTCTCCATCTGAGGTCATTATGCCCGAGCAGCAACGCGATTTGAGTGTAGGTTTGTTGGAGGTGGCGCAAACGCTCACCGCCAATTTAAACCTATCGGTCGTGTTGCCCACCATTCTTGACCAACTGGCGCGTCTTGTAAGTTATGACAGCGCATCCATCATGTTGTTGGAGGGTGAACTGCTCAGGCCGGTGGCGCAGCGCTCCATTTTCTCCCTCAACTCCGAGCCGTTGAAGATTCATCCGCAAGAACTGACGCATATCCAAGCCGTGCTCGCCGCAAGAACGCCGGTGTTGATCGCGAACACCGAGTACGACATCCGGTGGATCAGCCGCCCTGGCAGCACAACGATCCGTTGCTGGTTAGGCGTCCCCTTGATCGCAAACGATCAAGTGATCGGGTTGCTCAACCTTAGCCACCACACAGCAGATCACTTTGACGATCACAGCATCCAAACGACTGGCGCCTTTGCCGCGTTCGCCGCCATTGCACTGAACAATGCTGCGCTGGTGCAGCGTCTTCAGAGCGAGTTGGCAGAACGCACGCGCGCTGAAAATGAGCTTCGGCAGGAGCGCGCGCGCCTGGCGGACCGGATCGCAGAACAGACATCCACCTTGCGCGCGGCCAATCAGGAAATGGCGCAGGCCTCTCGCATGAAAGATGAATTCCTGGCAGCCATGAGCCATGAATTGCACACGCCGCTTAACACCATCATCAGTATGACGGACATCCTCTTGGAAGAGGCCTACGGCGCCTTGACCGATCGCCAGCACCGCGCGTTATCTGCTGTCTCCAGCAGCAGCAAACATTTGCTATCAATCATCCGTGATGTGCTGGATGTGGCGCGGATCGAATCAGGCAAGTTGCAATTGCTCGTTCAGGAAGTGGAGGTTGACCATCTCTGTCGCGTCTGTCTGGGACAAATTGCCGCGGCCGAGAAAAAACAACGCGTCACTTACAACATCGACCCATCGATCACCACCATCATTGCGGATGAGCGCAGGCTTCGTCAGATCCTCCTCAATTTGCTCTCCAATGCCGTGAAGTTCACGGCTGAAGGCGGCGCCATCGGGCTAGATGTGCAGCGCGACGAAGAGCACGACTGTTTGGTGCTGACCGTATGGGACACCGGCATCGGCATCGACGAAAATGATTTGCATCAGCTTTTTCGCCCCTTTGTGCAACTGGACAGCAGCCTGAGCCGGCGCTACGAAGGCACAGGGCTGGGTCTCACGATTGTGCATCGGCTGACAGCCTTGCATGGTGGCAGCCTGGTCGTGGAAAGTCGCAAAGGCGAGGGTAGCCGCTTCACCGTCCGGCTGCCCTGTCAGGCTGTGCTGGATAAAGACGACGACAGCCACACGCTGCCAAGCGATCACCACCCCTTTGTCTTGATCGTCGCCGGGTTGGATCGCGCCAGCGATCTCTTGGTCAGCCGCCTGCACGCCAGCGGTCATCGGGTCGAGGTGATGCTGCAAGGCGCCGACGACTCCCCTATCATTGGAAGACCCGATTTGGTCATTATCAACAGCCACTTATTCTCTTTTAATATCGTGCAGACGCTGCACAATATCCGCAAGAGCGCATTGCTCAACAGTGCGCCCATCATTGTGCTTTCCGCACTGCATCTACCCGGTGACCGGGAAGCAGCCTTGGCGGCAGGGGCCGATGCGTATTGCATCAAACCTTTATCCAAACAAGAGTTTGATCAACTAATCGCGTTGCGCCATGCGTAACGCCATTGGAATGCACAGACTTTCGCTCGCGATTTCAGACGCCTAACGGTGAATCATTGAGAGCGATCCAGACGACCGACTTATTGTGGAGGAAATAATGAGCACAGCGAAACCAAGTTCTGAGCTGAAAGTAGCATTCCGGCGCCACCCGTTGGACGCAATTTTCAAACCGCGCAACGTCGCCGTCATCGGCGCCACCGAGAAAGAGGACAGCGTTGGCCGCACGCTGCTGTGGAATCTGATCCGCAACCCCTTTGGCGGCACTGTTTTCCCGGTGAATCCCAAACGCAGCAACATCTTGGGCATTCGCGCCTATCCATCAATCCGCGACGTGCCGGATCTGGTGGATCTGGCGGTGATTGTGACGCCGGCGCCCACCGTGCCTGGCATCATTGCGGAATGCGTCGAAGCCGGCGTCAAGGGTGCAATCATTATTTCAGCCGGCTTCAAAGAAACAGGAGAGGCTGGCGCCAAGCTGGAGCAGAAAATTCTGGAGCAGGCGCGTGATGCTCAGATGCGTATCATCGGCCCCAATTGTCTCGGGGTGATGAGCCCGCTCACCGGCATCAACGCCACCTTTGCCAAAGGCATGGCGTTGCCGGGCAGCGTCGGCTTTATCAGCCAGAGCGGCGCGCTGTGCACTTCGGTGCTGGACTGGAGCTTGCAGGACAACGTCGGCTTCAGCGCGTTTGTCTCGATCGGCTCGATGCTGGATGTCGACTGGGCGGATCTGCTGTACTATCTTGGCGACGACCAGCGCACCAAGGCAATTGTGATGTACATGGAGACGATCGGCGATGCGCGGCGCTTCCTCTCCGCCGCGCGCGAAGTTGCGCTGGCCAAGCCGATCATTGTCATCAAAGCGGGGCGCACGGCCGCGGCGGCCAAAGCCGCGGCGTCGCACACTGGTTCGCTCGCGGGCAGCGACGACGTGCTTGAAGCCGCGTTCCGTCGCGTCGGCATCCTGCGCGTAGATCGCATTTCCGACATTTTTTACATGGCCGAAGTGCTCTCCAAGCAGCCGCGCGCCCAGGGGCCAAACCTCACCATCGTCACCAATGCTGGCGGGCCAGGCGTGCTTGCCACTGATTCGCTGATCCTGGGCGGCGGCCAGCTCACCGAAATTTCGGAGGAGACGATGGCGGAACTTAACGGCTTCCTGCCCTCTGCGTGGAGCCACAATAACCCCATTGACATTTTGGGGGATGCCAGCCCCGAACTATATGCCAAGACGCTGGCCGCGGCCGCGAAGGACAAGAACGCCGATGGGCTGCTCGTAATTCTGACGCCGCAGGATATGACCGACCCCACGCGCACTGCCGAGCAATTGCGCCAGGCCGCGGCTGCGCTGGGACGCAAGCCGGTGCTGGCCAGTTGGATGGGCGGCGCCGATGTGGCGGCTGGCGTCTCCATTCTGAACCGCGCCAGCATTCCAACCTTTCCCTATCCCGACACCGCGGCGCAGGTTTTCAATTACATGTGGCGTTACAGTTACAACTTAAAAGGCATCTACGAAACGCCGGCGCTGCCTGTCGCCAGTGAGGCGGAAGGGATGCATCGCAATCGGGCGCGCCAGATCATCGACGATGTACGCGAAAAAGGCCGCACGATTCTCACTGAGTATGAATCCAAGCAAATTTTTGCCGCCTATGGCATCCCGACGGTGGAAACGCGCCTCGCCGCCACTGCCGACGATGCAGTGCAGGAAGCTGCGTCCATCGGCTATCCGATTGTCCTCAAACTCAATTCGGAGACGATCACGCACAAGTCGGATGTCAAGGGCGTGCAACTCAATCTGCAAGATGAAGAGGCTGTGCGCGCTGCCTTCGAGACGATCCGCACCGCGGTCACCGAACGCCACGGCGCCCAGCATTTCCAGGGTGTGACCGTCCAGCCGATGTTGAAACTCGAAGGGTACGAGTTGATCATTGGCAGCAGCATCGACGCCCAGTTTGGGCCGGTTTTGCTCTTTGGCACCGGCGGTGTGCTCGTCGAAGTCTACAAGGATCGAGCGCTGGCGTTGCCGCCGCTGAACACCACTTTGGCGCGCCGCATGATGGAACAAACCAAGGTGTGGGAGGCGCTGCAGGGTGTACGCGGGCGCCAGCCGGTGGACACCGAAGCACTGCAGCGTCTGCTCGTGCGCTTCAGCCAGCTTGTCGTGGAGCAGAGCTGGATCAAGGAGATCGACATCAACCCGCTGCTGGCGTCGCCGGCGCAGATCGTCGCGCTCGACGCGCGCGTAGTGCTTCACGACCCGGAGATGGACGAAGAGGATCTGCCACATTCGGCCATTCGTCCTTTGCCCACACGCTACAGCGCGCCCTTTGTTCTCCACAGCGACGAGGAAGCGTACATCCGCCCCATTCGCCCCGAAGACGAGCCGATGATGGCCTCCTTCAACCGCACGCTCTCTCCGTACAGCATCTATCTGCGCTACTTCCATCCTGTGTCGCCCGCGCAGTTGATGTCGCATGAGCAGCTTGCCATGCTCTGCTTTGTCGACTACGACCGCGAGATGGCGCTGGTCGCCGAATGTAAGGATGACCGCGGACGCACTCAGATCATCGGCATGGGGCAGTTAACCAAACTTCAGGGCACAAACGACGGTGAGTTTGCCATTTTGATCAGCGATCAATACCAGCGCACCGGGCTGGGCACAGAGTTGCTCAGCCGGCTGATCCAGATCGGCCGCGACGAAAAGCTGGAGCGGATCGTCGCCGAAATCCTGCCGGAAAACGAAGGGATGCGCCGCATCTGTCAGAAACTTGGCTTTGCCTTTAGCCGGGTGCCGGGGAGCAATACGATTTTCGCCGAGTTGGCATTGACGTAAGATTGTACTGTATGGTGCAGCGAACATTTTTCTTCGAACCGCTTCTCTGGAAAACGCCCGCGCGATCGCGCGCGGGCGTCCTTTTCGGGGCCCTGGTGACGGCAAGCGCTGGCTGGATGGCGCTCTATGCGTGGCTGGGTTGGCTGTTGTGGGTGCAAGGCCTGGCAGGATGGAGCAGAGTCCACACGATGCTCCTGCTCGCCAGCATTGTGCTGGGGGTGACTGTCATGTTAGGCTGGCGCGCCACGCTGACGGGCCGCCTGACAAGCAAGCGGCGCTGGAAAGCCTTGAATCTGGAGCAGCTCCAGGCGCTGGAGCCAGGCGTCTTTGAAGAGTATGTCGCGCAGCGGCTCTTTGCCTATCGCGGCTATCACGCCGACAACACGCGCAACACCAAGGATGGCGGCATCGACGTGCTGGTGACAGACCGCTTTGGGCAGAAGGCGGTCGTCCAGTGCAAACGGTATCGCGGCACTGTCGGTGAGGCGGTGGTGCGTGATCTGTACGGCACGATGATCCATGCCGGCGCCAATTTTGCCTATCTCGTCACCACCGGCGCGATCAGCCACGAAGCGCGGCGCTGGGCCCTGGGCAAACCGATTGAACTGATCGACGGGGTGCAACTTGTCGAACTTGCTAAAAGTGATGGAATCTTATGACAAACCGACCTGCTATTTTTGCACATCGCGGCGCGCGCCGGGTTGCGCCTGAAAACACCTTGCCTGCCTTTGAACGCGCGCTGGCGATGGGCGTTGACGGCATCGAGTTTGACGTCCATATCACCAGTGATGACCGGCTGGTAGTCATCCATGACTTCACCGTGGAGAAGACGACCAACGGACAAGGCCCCGTGGCTGCGATGTGCGAGGCTGAAATACGCCGGCTTGACGCCGGCAGTCATTTCTCACCACATTTTGCTGGCGTCCAGGTTCCCTTGCTAGAGGAAGTGCTGGATCTGGTGGGCAACCGCTGCCGGCTCAATCTTGAAATCAAAAGTATGGATCCTTATGCCAACGATGCTTCGGCGGGTGTGGCGGCCATCATCCGGCAACGGAAGCTGTACGACCAGGTGCTGGTCTCCAGCTTCAACCCGATCACCCTGATCAAAATGCGCTATCTCGACCCAAAGATCGCAGTGGGCATGCTGTATGGCAGCGAGATGCCTGGCTTTCTGCGTCGGGTCTGGGCGGGCTCCCCCATCCACCCTGAGGCGCAGCATCCTCATCACGCATTGGTCGACGCCGAATTCATGACATGGGCGCACACGCTGCCATGCGCCGTCAACACGTGGACAGTCAACGAGGTGGAGGAAGCGCAGCGCCTTGCCGCGCTCGGCGTCGAAGCTATCATTACTGACGCTCCCGACGAAATCAGCAGAGGGCTTTATGGGTATGGCAACCAGAGATAAGATACGCACTGTTGTGCTGGCCGCAATTCTGCGCCCCACGGATCGCGCCCTGCTGGTTTCCCGCGGCTATGACCCCAGCAAGCTGCAGATCTTCTATCGCCCATTAGGCGGCGGTGTGGAATTTGGCGAAAGCTCGCGACAGGCGCTGCAGCGCGAGATGATGGAAGAGTTGGGTGTAGCAGTTCGCCTGGTGCGCAAATTGGGAACGCTGGAAAGCATCTTCGTCTATAACGACGCACCGGGGCATGAAATTGTCATCGTTTGGCAAGTGGAGTTTGAGGACTCTGCGCTCTACTTGGAAGAAACACTGATGTATTGCGAAGGCGACAAACAAGAGGTCGCGCAATGGGTGCAGCCGATAAGTCTGAAGGCGCAAGGGATTCCTCTTTACCCTGATGGTTTCGTCGAGTTATTGCAAGGGGTCTGACGTGTTGGCTGACATGTTTACTGCGACCGCGCCTGGCAAAGTGATCCTGGTGGGCGAACATGCGGTCGTTTATGGCCGGCCGGCGATCGCCGCGCCAGTCTGGCAGACCTTGGCCACGGCTACGATCCGCTCTGCTGCGCCGGGCGCTGGCTGTTCAATCTTTGCGAATGATATCGATCTGCGCCTCCGGCTTGGCGAGGCCGCCGCGGAGGAGCCGCTGGCGGTGGTGACAAGGCTGGCGCTGGCTCAACTTGGCATACACCAGGAACCCGATTGGCAGATCGACCTGCGCAGCGACATCCCAATCGCCAGCGGCATGGGCAGCGGCGCGGCGCTCAGCACGGCTCTGGTGCGCGCCATCTTTGGGCAATGTGGCGTTGTCGTCGATGCAGCCGCGATCAGTGCGCTCGTTTACGAAAGTGAGCGTTTCTACCACGGGGCGCCCAGTGGCATCGACAACACCGTAGTAGCGTACGGGCAGCCGATCTGGTTTGTCAAAGGACAACCCCCCGAACCATTTGCTGCGATCACGCCGCTGTTGCTTGCCATTGCCGACACCGGCATCCGTAGCCCCACCAAGGAAACCGTGGGATACGTGCGCCGCGCGTGGCAGCAGGATCCCAATCGTTATGAAGCTATTTTCGAGGAGATTGCCGCGGTGGTGAAGGCCGCGCGCCGCGCCATGGAACAGGGCGACCGCGCGGCGTTGGGGAAACAGTTCGATGCGAATCAGATGCTGCTGGAGTCGCTTGGGGTCAGCTCGGCGCCGCTGCGGAAGTTGCTTGCGGCGGCGCGCTCTGCAGGCGCGCTGGGAGCAAAACTGAGTGGCGGCGGGCGCGGCGGCAACATAATTGCCCTGGTGCAAGAGGATACCGTGGGCGCGGTGCAAGACGCGCTGGCGGCGGCCGGCGCGCGCCGCGTCATTGTCACACAGCTCGGCGGGTGAGGAGCCTCATGCTTGCGCGCTAAGCAACCAGAGTGTACATGTCACCGTGTGCGCGCCGCTGTGTTCGATCGTCAGCTTGCCCCCATGGATGCTGGCGACGCTTTGCGCCAACGTCAGCCCTAAGTCCATATCTGCTTCGGAAGCCGCGCACCCGTCTGCATGGCCTAGATGGGCAGCGGGCGGCGGTGGCGGCGGCTCGACGCTGTCGCAGTAAATTGCCAAACCGGCAAAGGGAAAATGATGCTCCACGCTGCATTTGATCACGGTGGCGTCGGGGCGATGGATGCGCTGCACATAGCTGTACAGTTGGCGCAGCGCTTCGTCAATCAGCCTCACATCGACTTTGACGTTGACATCTTGATTCTGGCCATTTAGCTCTACTGGCAACGGGCCTAGTTGCTCCGATCCGGCAAGATCGCGCAAGATATCATTCCACAGTGACCATGCGTTGACTGATTCGACGACATTAGGGTTGAGCGTATGATTCTGAAGTTCGGCCAAAACCAGAAAAACATCGATTTGCTGCTGAAGTCGCCGGCCGCCAGCCAAGATTGCGCTGGCCGCCAGACGCATTTCTTCGGCATTAAGACTTTCGCGCTCACTGGTGGCAAGTAATTCAGCGTATCCGAGAATAAAGGTCAGCGGCGTACGGAATTCATGTTGCAGCAAGCCCACGATGCGATTGCGCAGATTGTTCATGTTGCGTTCGATCTCCGCGGCCATCAGCCGCTGACGATTTAACGCGTTCTCAATGGCCGCCACCAGATCGATGGCGTCGATCGGCTTGCTCAGGTAATCTTCTACCCCGATTGTTTTGGCGCGGCGCTGATCCTCGACTGTCATGCGCGCCGTGAGAAAGATAAAGGGGAGCAGGCGCCATTCCGGTTCGGCGCGCGTATGCTGGAGAAACGTGTAGCCGTCCATCACTGGCATAACGATGTCGCAAACGATCACGTCCGGCCGATTGTCGCGCAACAACTCCAGCGCTTCACGACCGTTATACGCGCTCAAAGTCAAGTAGCCGTACGTCTGCAGTGTCTCGACGAGGGCGAGATTGAGAGGCTCGTCATCCTCAACGACTAGCACCGTGGCAGGAACGCCGGCCAGCATTTGTTGCATATCGCCCATGCTCACCATCTGTCTCCGACGTTACAAGCCGCGGCTACTCACTGGTGGAGGACGCGGGTTTGAGGATAAAGACGCCTAGCGGCGGCAGACGCACCGGCGCGGAAAAGCGACAATTCTGCCAGGGTAACGCCTCCGCAGAGATCAGATTCGGGTTGGCAACGCCGCTGCCGCCATAGATTTCCCAGTCGCTGTTGATCACTTCCTGGTACACGCCGTCGATCGGCAGACCCACCCGGTACGATTCGCGCACAACCGGGGTGAGGTTGCACACGAAGACCAGCATTTCGGACGGCTCCTTTGCCCGCCTTTGGAAGCTGAGCACCGACTGTTCGGCATCTGTGAAGTCAATCCACTGAAAGCCCTCCCAACTGGTGTCGATCTCAAAAAGCGCCTTCTCATGCAGGTAGAGGTGGTTCAGATCACGCACAAATCGCTGCAAATGTTGATGATCCTCCCACTGCAGCAGGTGCCAATCCAGGCTGCGCGCTTCGCTCCACTCCGACCATTGTCCAAATTCGCTGCCCATGAAGAGCAGTTTCTTGCCGGGATGGCCGATCATATAGGCATAAAGCGCACGAAGGTTGGCATATTTTTGCCACACGTCGCCGGGCATCTTGTCCAGCATCGATTTCTTAAGGTGAACCACCTCATCGTGGCTGAAGGGCAGGATAAAATTCTCGTGGAACGCGTAGATCAGGCTGAAGGTGATCTCGTTCTGGTGGTAGCGACGAAAGACGGGATCCTTCTGCATATAGCTCAAGGTGTCGTGCATCCAGCCCATGTTCCACTTGTAATCAAAGCCGAGACCCCCCATATAGGTCGGCCGCGTCACCATCGGCCAGGAAGTGCTTTCTTCGGCAACGGTGATGGCGCCGGGCGCGTACTCGTGCACCAATTCATTGAAGCGGCGCAGGAAATCGATCGCCTCCAGATTCTCGCGACCGCCATACTTGTTGGGGACCCACTCCCCCGGCTCGCGGCTGTAGTCGAGATAGAGCATCGACGCCACCGCATCGACCCGCAGCCCGTCCAGATGATATTGCTTGAGCCAGAAGACGGCGTTGCTCAGGAGAAAGTTGCTCACTTCGTTGCGTCCAAAATTGAAGATCTTGGTGCCCCAGTCGCGATGCTCACCCTGCCGTGGGTCGGAATGTTCGTAAAGATGTGTGCCGTCGAAAAAGGCCAGGCCGTGTGCGTCGCGCGGGAAGTGCGCGGGCACCCAATCGAGCAGAATGCCGATCCCGTGCTGATGGCAGTAGTCCACAAAGTACATGAAGTCGTCAGGCGAACCGAAGCGGCTGGTTGGCGCAAAATAGCCTGTCACCTGATACCCCCACGAGCCGTCGAAGGGATGCTCCGTGATCGGCAGCAGTTCGATATGCGTGTAGCCCATCTCCCTTACATAATCGACCATTTGGTGCGCCAGGTCGCGATAGTTGAGAAAGCTGTCCCCTTCGCCGCGCCGCCAACTGCCCAGATGCACCTCGTAGATGTTCAACGGTTTATTGACAGATTGGTGCGCGGCGCGATTCTCCATCCATGCCTGGTCGTTCCACGTATAGGTAGTAATGTCCCAGACGCGGCTGTCCGTTGTCGGGCGCACCTCAAAATAGGCGCCGTAGGGGTCGGCTTTGTCCACTTCATATCCCAACGCTCGCGATCGGATCGCATACTTGTAATGCGTTCCTTGCGGCAGGGAGGGGATGAAGGTCTCCCAGACGCCGCCATCGCTGCGACGCTGCATCACATTGACGCGGTTATCCCACGCATTAAAGGGGCCGACGACGCCGACGCGCTGCGCGTTCGGCGCCCAGACAGCAAAATGGACGCCGTTCACGCCGTCAACGGTCGTGAGATGCGCGCCCATTTTCTCGTATCCCTCAATGAAGTTGCCTTCGCCGTGGAGATAAAGATCGAACTCTGACAGGATGAAGGGGAAGCGATAGGGATCTTCCAATTCATATTCGGCGCCGTCGCCACCCATCAGGATCAGCCGATAGACGAAAGGAGTGTCGCGGGTCGGAAAAAGCGCTTCAAAGAAGCCGCCGGCATGAACCTGCTGCATCGGTGTGCGCTTGCCACGCTCGACGTCCAGGACATCCACGCCGGCATCTAACGGGCGAAAAACGCGCACCGCCAGCATTGCTTCGCCGTCAAATACGATGTTGTGCGGGCCTAGCACGTCATAGGGCGCACCGTGGTAGCCGCCGACCACGGCCTCGATCTCGGCTGCTGCCAGCGTAGCGACCGGCTGGGCCCGCTCTGCGGCGTCAGGCGCGTTGGCGGAAAGTGGCGCACTGGTTTCCGCCAACGCAGCGGAAGGTTCCGGCTGTGCAGTTGAATCGGTGTGATCGGTTTGGCTCCCCATACTGCTCCCGCCTTTTTAGATTTCAGGGTAATTGGGCCTGGTCTGTCTCTCTGTTACTAGTATGCGGTACGATGGTGAATTCGACAAACCATCTTTAAATCTTCCGCACATCATGCGAATCGCTTTCACGCACGCCCGCACTGGTGATCTCGATGAATTCGGCGTGGCGTTGCAGTTCTTCGATAGTGCGGGCGCCGCCATAACTCAGGCCGGAGCGCAGCCCGCCCACCAATTGATGCAAGATTTCGGCAATCTCGCCGCGATAGGGCACGACCGCCTCCACGCCTTCTGGCACGACCTTGTCCCAATCCTCCTGGTCCTCGGCGCTTTCGTCGAGATTCTGCTCTGCGGCGCGGCGGCCCATCGCCGCGCCCAGCGAAGCCATGCCCCGGATCACCTTGACTTTCTGTCCGTTGCGGATGACCGGCGCGCCTGGCGCCTCTTCACAGCCGGCAAAGAGGCTGCCGATCATCACCGTGCTGGCGCCGGCCGCCAGTGCCTTGACCAGATCTCCGGAGGTCTTGACGCCGCCATCGGCGATCACCGGCGTGTCCAGCCCAGCCGCGTGGAGGCCACGCACCGCATCCATGATCGCGGTCAACTGCGGCACGCCGAAACCAGTCACAATGCGCGTCGTGCAAATCGAGCCAGGGCCTATGCCCACCTTGATCGCGTCGGCGCCCGCTTCGGCCAGATCGCGCGCGCCCTCGGCCGTGGC
Organism: Caldilineaceae bacterium; assembly: GCA_014879855.1. Taxonomy (GTDB): domain Bacteria; phylum Chloroflexota; class Anaerolineae; order Caldilineales; family Caldilineaceae; genus Caldilinea. Next base: position 43,283 of record JACSRH010000186.1, read on the forward strand.
GATGTTGCCCGCGACAAGCTGCGCCTCTGGGAAGTTGCGCCGCAGCGTCTGCACCATCTCGATACAGTGGTTGGCGTGACCGTGTGCAATGTCGAGCACGAGCAGATCCGCACCAGCCTCGAGCAACGCTTCGGCGCGCTTGAGCTCGCCCTGGCCGACCCCGATGGCCGCGCCGACCAACAGGCGCCCGCGCACATCGACGCTGGCCGCGGAGCGATGCTCGACGCGCACCACGTCGCGCGAGGTGATCAGGCCGACAACTTTGCCCGCGCGATCCACGACCGGCAATTTTTCCAGACGATGCTGGTAAAGCAGCGCACGTGCTTCCGCCGATGTCACCGACGGCCCGACGGACACAATGTGGTCGGCCGGCGTCATCGCCTGCGCCACGCTCTGTACATCCTCCGGCGCCAGCAGGATGTCGCGCCGCGTGATCAGACCCACCAGTTTCTTGGTGTCGTCGACGACGATCAATCCGCCGACCTCGTGCTGCGTCATCAGCCGGTCAGCCTCCGCAATGGTGGCGTCGGTCAAAACTGTGTAGGGATTTTCAACCATCAATCCCTGCGCCCGTTTGACTTTTGCCACCTGTTTGACTTGTTGCTCAATCGTCATAAAACGATGCAGAATGCCCAGCCCACCCGTGCGGGCAACGGCTGCGGCCATGCGCCACTCGGTCACCGTATCCATGTTGGCGCTGAGAATTGGAATCGCAAGTCGCAGCGTGCGCGTCAGTCGCGATGAAACATCCACCTCGCTGCGCGAGCGAATCGGCGATTGCCGCGGTGCAAGCAATACATCATCAAAAGTCAGGCCTTTGGTTGTTCGGATTCTCATTGCCTTATTCCTCTGTGGGCAATCGATAGCGCGCCAAACCGCCCGTTGCGCCGCCAACCCAGACGTCGCCATCTACAGCCTGCAAGGCCGTCACATGGTTAGAAGGCAAGGCGCCTGCCGTAGTCTCCTGCTGCCAATCTTCCCCGCTTTGATAGAACAATCCATCGGCCGCGGTTCCGACCCAGGTCGCACCGTCCTGGACAAGCACCTGGGTGATAGCACGCTCGCCCAGGGCAGCCAGTGGTGTGGCCATCCCATCGCGCAGTTCAACCAGCCCGGCGTCCGTGCCGACCAGCAAGGCGCCATCCCCGCTCAACGCCAGGGCGGTAATCACGTCACTGGGCAGGTTCATATTGTCGACATTGAGCACCTCAAGCTGATTGCGCTCGAAGCGATAAAGCCCGCCGCCAGCGCTGCCGATCCACATCGCGTTGCCATCCTCCAAAAGTACGCGGATGTCGTCGCTGGGCAGGCCAGTGTCGCGCGTCAGGTTGAAAAAGGATTCTCCGTTCCAGATGCTCACGCCCGCGTCAGCGCCCAGCCAGATCCGACCTCGGCTGTCTTCGCCAATCGCCTGGACAACCTCGCCGGCCATCCCGTCGGTCATCGTGTAGACGCGCCAGGCTGAACCATTCCAGACGGCAGCGCCGCCAGCGCCGCCGATCCAGATGTCGCCGTTGCTGGCAGCATAAATAGCCTGGATCGACGCCAGCTCGATGGGAGCATCTGGCGTCAGCGTCGGAGAGCGATCCGGCCCAAGCACGCGCTGCACGCCTGCATCGGTGACGACCCATAGCGCGCCATCCGGATCGATGGTGGCCGCGCGCACGGCATTGCCGCGCAGCCCCTCATTCGAGCGTGCAAAGCGTTGCCAGGTTGCACCGTCGTACACACTGAAGCCATCGCCCGCGGTCGTGAAGTAGAGTTGTCCATCAGCATCCAGGGTCAAGTGGGTCAACGGTGCGTTGGCCATGCCGAGTTCGCCGCGAAAAGCTGCGGTGCAGGTGCGCGTGGCCGGGTCGAACCGGCAGATTGTCCCGTCGATATCGCCCAACCAGAGTTCGCCATCGCCGGCCAGTGCCAGGCCGGTGATCAGGCGGACAGGGAAACCGGCGTCTTCGACTTCTTCGGCGTTGAAGACCGTCCAGCTTTCGCCGGCGACGCGGTAGAGCGCTCCATCCCCTCCCAGCCAGACGACGCGGTCCGCATCGGCCACAATCGCGCCGATTCGGTTGCTTTCCAGCGGGCTGTTGCCAGCATTGTAGAAAGTGGAATCGGCGCCGGCCGCGACAGTGACGCCATCCTCGCCCGCCACCCAAATCTCATCCAGAGCGCCGACGACCGCCAACGATTGTACGTTGTTGAAGGCCAACCCGCTGTTGCGGTCGAGATGGCGCCATTCGCCACTCTGCTCGTCAAACACATCAATGCCATGCCGCGCATAGCCGATGACGAGATACCCTGCATCCGGGTTACACACCAGGTCAACGACATCGTCATAACTCAGTTCGCTGTTGCTGCTGTCGAGTTGGCGCCAGCCGCCGGCGCCTGGATCGACCACTTGCAGCCCGGCATTGCTGCCGAAAATGATGCCCAGATCAGGCAACGCACAATCGACCACTGTGGTGAGATGGTTGTCGGTCAGGCCGTTGAGGCTGGTAAACTTGACCGGCGTTGTGCTCCCGCGCGTCCAGGCCAGCGCGCCGCCATCAGTAGCGATCCAGCGCGTGTTGCCGGCAACCACCACCTTGTTCATCCAGTTGCCGTCGGTGACAACCGTCCACGGCTGTGTTGTGCTGCGGCTGACCGGCGAAGGGGTGGGCGTTGGCACTTGTAATGTCGTGATCGTGACGACGGGCGTTGCCGTGAGCGTGGCAGAGAATGTAGACGCGGGGCCGACGATGGTGACAACAAGCATCGTCGGCGATGGAGTGGCCAGCGGTGTGGCAGCGATGGGCGTCTGCCGCGCAGTTGCTCCGGGACGCGGTCGTTCCGTCGGCGCTGTCTCGGTCGGGGCTGTCTCAGCTGGCGCCGTCTCGGCTGGCGCTGTCTCGGTCGGGGCTGTCTCGGTCGGGGCTGTCTGCGGCGCAAAAAACGCAACGCTTTGCAGCACACTGTCGAGTGCAGCGCTGGTTTCGCTCGTCCAAGTGGCGAGCGGTGCGGTAGCCGCGGCAATAAATAGGCGCTCTGCTTCCGGCTGCGCCACAACGATGCGACCCGCAATCGGTGCGCTGTCGAGTTCCCCGCGCAGTGACACGGATGCAGCGTCGACGCCGCCAATCGTCAGCATCTCGACCGCGCTGGCCTGCGCCTGCGTCTGGTTAATAAAAGGCTGGGCCACCTGCATGAGCAGCGCGGAAAGGGAAAGATCAGGCCGAACGCCAAGCGCATCGAGCGCGCGCGCGTCAAGGCCAATGGTGGAGAGTTGCTCGCTCCCGGAAATATTCGCCGCGGTTGTATCCGAGAACAGATGAGTCAATGCTACAGCCGCGCCTTGGATAGTGACTCCGTAGCCAAGCAGCGGTTGGAAGCGATAGCCGCCTTCAGGGACAACCAGGTCAGCGCCCAGGGTCTGGAATGGCGTGGCCGTATTGGTAGGCGTGAGGGTCGGGCTGGAGGTGGGCGCCGGTTGGATCGTCACCGTGGGCTGGCTGCGCAGCGTCAACGCCACAAGCACGGCGAGCGTAACGATCAATAACAATGTGACAATTGCAGACAAAATGCGAAACGCGGAAGATTGCACCAAGCACTCCTTCGATGGGGTCGTCCGTCGAGCAGATCATGTCCGTGCACCCCATAGTTGTGCGCTGGCGGAAACGTTGGCAGCGCACGGTGGCAAAGGCGATTGTACCACTGTCGCATCGCTGCGACAAAGCCCCCGCTTGGCGTCGATGGTCCTGCAATTTTGGTGAGAAGCTCCCCGGCGCTGGCCAGAAGAGCCTGGTTGAGCCAGGCTGCGCCTGACCAGCGCCGGGGAGCGTGATGAATCTGAATTGCTCAGTCAGGTCGTGGCGACAGCGTCAACAGCACGTCGCGCGTCTCGCCCCCGCGCAGAACCGTCAGGTTGATCGTATCTCCTGGGCTGGTGTTACGCGCCAGAAAAATCAGAATATCGTCAAAGGTGCTGACTGGCTGCCCATCGACGGCGACGACGAAATCGCCACCTGACGCTTGTGGGCAGATACCAGTAAAGGCGGTCTGCACTGGGCGCGTGCTGCCCCGCAGACCGGCGCGCGCTGCCGGGGTATTGCCGAGTACACGGTCGACAATGACCCCGCGCTGATTCTTTGCGATGCCTTGTTCTTCACTGCAGAGGGGGCTAAAGGTGACGCCGCTGATGCCCATGTAGCTGTGCTCATATTGACCATTTTCGATCAATTCCGGCACTACGCGCGTCACGATAGCGATCGGGATGGCAAAGCCCACGCCGCTGTTGGCCCGCACTTCGGAGCGAATCTGTGCGTTGACGCCGATGATCTCGCCGCGTTCGTTGAAGAGCGGCCCGCCCGAATTGCCGGGGTTGATAGCGGCGTCGGTCTGGATCGAGTCGGGGATGCTGAAGCTGCCGCGCGAGGGAATGGTGCGGCCGATGGCGCTGACGATGCCACTGGTCAATGTGCCTTGCAGGCCAAACGGGTTGCCGATGGCCGCGACGCGCATCCCAACATACACATCGTCAATATTGCCGGGTTGCACCGGGACCAGGTCGTAGCCCTCCGGGTTGATCTTGAGCACAGCCAGATCGCTGTCCTCATCGCGACCGACGACTTCCGCTAATGCTGTGGCGCCGTCGTAAAATGTGACCTGGAAACGTTGCCCATCCTCGACGACATGAAAATTGGTGACGACGTGGCCGTCGGCATCCCACACAAAGCCAGAGCCATTGACCAGCGGCAACAATTCGCCGTTGTTGTTTTCGGGCAGCGGGATCGGCAGCGCCGATGGGTCATCGACGGGCGGGTGATCCATCCAAACTGTGACGTTGACCACGGAGCGGTTGTTCTGCGCGTAGATGTTGCGCAACACGGCGCTTTCATAATCAATGCCTTCGGGCGGCGCCTCTATGGTGATCTGCGGCCGCGGCGTTGCAGCCACGCGTATAAACTGGTTGTCCGATGTGGTGGCGCGCGTCGTCTCGGGTCGCGTCATGCTCATAAATCCTAGCGTCACAACGGCGCACAGGCTGACGAAGACCAAAAGGCCGCCGCCGATCAACAACAACGGGACTTTGGTGCGGCGGGGAGGCGGAGTCAAATCATACATTTGGTTTTCACCATTCGTTCTATAAGTCAAGCTTGATATATGAGCGTGCAGCTTGTCGATTTTACGCTTCATACCTGTCAGTAACGGTGACAAGGATCACCATTATCGCGATATGGCTCGGCTTTCCTGACCGCTGTGGTACAATGCCAACATGCAGACTGATTCCCTTGTGAGAGCTGATCTGGCATGAATCGCCGTCAATTGGCTCTAGTCATCATTCTCAACGCGTTGATCAGCTTAACGATTGCGGTTGCCGTCGTCTGGGTGGTGGAACAACGGCGGCCCGACCCAGAGGTGTTGGCGGCGCTCGCCACCCCGCTCACCGCGCCGGTGATCGCCCCGACCTTTACGTCGACGCCGGCAGCCGTGGCGTCGCCACAATCGGCGCCAGATGCAGCGACGCCCGAGGCGACGGCGGCCACAGATGCAGAGGAAGTCTACGTCGTGCAGGCCGGCGACAGCTTGCTGGCAATTGCAGGGCGCTACGGTGTGACGATGCAGGCGGTGATGGACGCCAACAACTTGACCAACCCGGACTTCGTCTTTTCCGGCCAGCGGCTGGTGATCCCGCGCGAGGATGTGCAGCCGACTGTCAGCACAGCTCAACCCGCGCCGCTTGCTGTGACAAACACACCGGCAGCAGGGGAAGGCATCCGGGTGGCGTCATTTACCGGGAATGGCATCCTGAGCAACGAATCGGTGCAGATTGCCAACGACAGCGACCTTGTCATCAACCTACAAGGCTGGCGGCTGGAAAAAGAAAATGGCCCCGCCTATCTTTTCGGCGGCATTTCCCTTTTCCCTGGCAGCGGCGTTGTTCTCTACACGGGTCCCGGCGCCGACACAAGCGTTGCACTTTATTGGAACCAAGCAGCCCCTGTCTGGCAGACCGGCAGCGTCGCTCGGCTCATCAATCCACAGGGACAGGAAATTTCGCGTTTGACAGCGCCCTGAGGACGCACCTAATGCCAAGGATCGAATCCGTTGTTTCCTCTGAATCCACTGTAGTGATTGAACACAGGCAGTGATTGAACACAGGCAGTGATTGAACACAGGCAGTGATTGAACACAGGCA
>JACSRH010000184.1 GCA_014879855.1 Caldilineaceae bacterium
AACAGGCAACTATCGGCAAGCACTCTCTGCGTTTCTCTGCGTCTCCGCGCCTCTGCGTCAAAAACAGGGCTTTTCCAAGTCAGTTTCTTAGGTCCTTTGCCACGGCCGATAATTCACCGCCGTCTCAAACATCGCCACGATGTTTTCCGGCGCCACGTCGATCATGTGGTTGCAGGAGGCCAGCACATAGCCGCCGCCCTTGCCCAGCACGTCGATGCGCGCCTTGACCTCAGCGACCAGCGCGTCCTTGTCGCCTTCCATGCCTTCGACCGCGCCGTGAAAGGCCAGCCGGTCGCCGTAGGCATCCTTCACCTGCTGCGCGCCCATATCGCGTGAGGAAGTCTGCATGGGGTTGAGCACGTTGACGCCCACTTCGATCAGATCCGGAATGATCGCAAAGACATTGCCGTCGGTGTGATGAATGATAAACGCTTCGGGCGCCAGCTCGTGGATCATAGCGTACAGTTGCTGCTCGCGCGGCTTGATAAAGCGGCGATACATGGCGGGCGAAATGAGCGTGCTGCGCTCCGCGCCCAGATCGTCCGCCACTTCGACCATCTGGACATACGGGCCGGCCGCTTCTAGAAACATGCGATAGACGCCCATGTAGATTTCCAGGATGCGGTCAAGCATGAAATCGGCGACTTCGGGCGCGTCGAGCAGCAACATAAAGAATTCGGCCATGCCGACCAAGTTGCAGCCGCGGTCGAGAAATCCAGGAGACAGCGGGTTGCGCGCCACGACCGCATAGTCGGTGTCGTGGTAGAGGTGATAGGCGGCCTCGCGCACGCCGTCTGCGCTGTAAAGCCCTTCCGCAGTGGGCCAGGCATAGGCTTCGACATCGTCGAGCGTGGCTGCGTGGCGCAGTGGGTGATCAATTGCGTTGATAAAGATGCCGATGGCGCGCGAACGCACGCCCCACGGGTCGGTGAAGGTGTCGTCTTCGTGGACAGTGTTGGCCGCGGCGGAGCCTTTGGCCAGAAAGACGCGGCGGAAATCGACGCCAAAATGCTCCAAGATGCGTTCGTCATAGTAGTTGGCGCTGGAGCCGGAGCGCACCGGCGCGATCGGCGTCAACCCCAGATGGTCGCGCAGACGCAAGTAGGTGTTGTCCAGCAACATCGACGCGTTGCCCATCATATCGACGGGCGTGCGGTCGGGCTGGCGGCGAGACAAAGCAAGCTGGACGCGTTCGCGATGGGTGAGTGACATAATGGTTCCTCAGCAGCTTTAGAAACTGTTTAAATACAAGATGATCAACGCAGAGATTATCGACGCAGAGGCGCAGGAGGCGTCGGGCTGCTGGCCCGGCCTGCGAATGGCGAGCCTTGGCCCAAGTGTTCCACTAGTTTGTGACCGGCTCGATCCCGTCGGCGATCACCCAACCGACCAGACCGTCGCTGGCGCGGACGCGATACCAGCGCACACCGTTGAGTTCGACCGGATACGCGCTCACATCGCCAGGTGGCTCGATCACGGTGAACAGGTCACCCGCTGTGTATTCGGCCAGCGTCAGCGAGTTGGGGTCGGGCGAGGCGTAGATGCGCAACATGCCGCGCGATTGGATTTCAGCCCCGGGCACATAAAGATCGAGCAATCGCGCCGGTTCAGGCGGTTGTTCTGCGACATCGAGCGCGGGCTGGGTCGATGCTGCGTCCGGGGAGACGGCTGGCAAGGCAACAGGCGCCAGGGCAGCGACGCCGCTTTCCACCACGACAATACTCGCGGCTGGCGTCGGTTCCGCGTCTCTGTTGCACCCGGCCATCGCCAACACGCTGGAGCCAATCAAGACCATTGTCAGACAATCCGCGAAGACCCGCCCAATCCGCGTCATTCGCGTGCCATTCCGCCTGCTGTGCCTCATGATCGCGCTTCCTTTTTCTGTGCATCCTTGAGCAGCGCCAGCATCGCCTCGACCGGCCGCGTATTGATCACATCCGCCGCGGTCAGCCAGCCGCGCCGCGCCACGCCGATGCCATATTCGGCCAGCTCCATGTCTTGGAAGGAATGCGCGTCGCAGTTGATGGCGAGCTTGCAACCAAGTTCGACGGCGCGGCGGGCATAGACATCGTTCACGTCGAGCCGCGCCGGGTTGGCGTTGATCTCTACGACCGTGCCTGTTGCCCGGCACGCCTGCAAGACGCGCTCCATGTCGATCTCGGTGGGCGGTCGCTCGCCGATCAGCCGGCCAGTGGGGTGGCCCAGAATATCCACGTGTGGATTCTCAATCGCCTTGAGACAACGCGCCGTGATCGTCTCGCGATCCTGGCGCTGGGCGCTGTGGATGCTGGCGACCACGACATCCAGCCCGGCCATCACCTCGTCGCTGAGGCCCAGCGTCCCATCGGCCAGGATCTCCACCTCGCTGCCCTGGAGCAGCCGAAAATCGATGCCCTGTTCGGCGCAGTGGCGATTGTAGGCGTCGATCTCCACGCGCTGGCCGCGCAGTTTCTCCGCGTCCACGCCCTGAACAATGCCCAACCCGACGCTGTGATCGCTCACGTTCCAGTAGGTATAGCCGCGTGCGCGTGCCGCGTCGGCCATCTCCGCGACGCTGCGCGCGCCGTCGCTCCAGGTGGTGTGGCCGTGCAGCTCCCCTTGCAGCGCGTCGAGGGTGATCAGTGTGGGCAGCGTGTGCTG
>JACSRH010000462.1 GCA_014879855.1 Caldilineaceae bacterium
TGCCACCCCTACGTCGTTGCCGCGGGCCAGCGCCAGATGGCCGTGCTCAACACCAACACGCGTTACCTGCACGACTCGATCAACGACTATGCGCGCCGCCTGGCCGCGACGCTGCCCCAGGAACTGAGCATCTTTTTCTTCGTCAACTCTGGCAGCGAGGCCAACGACCTGGCGCTGCGCCTGGCGCGCACCGTCACGGGCCAGCAGGATGTGATCGCGGTCGACGTCGCCTATCATGGCCACACGCAGGCGCTGATCGAAGTCAGCCCCTATAAGCATGACGGCCCCGGCGGCCCCGGCCGGCCGCCCTATGTGCAGAAGGTGATCATGCCGGATCCTTATCGCGGGCCATACATAGGCTACAGCGCGGAGAGCGGCCAGCGCTACGGCGTCCACGTGCAGCAGGCCGTGGCGCAGGTGCAGGCGCAGGGACGCCATGTAGCGGCCTTGATCTGCGAGTCTCTCATGGGCTGCGGCGGCCAGATCGTCTTTCCCGAAAGTTACATGGCCGAGGCGTTTCGCCACGTGCGCGCGGCAGGCGGCATCTGCATTGCCGACGAAGTGCAGGTCGGCTTTGGCCGCGTGGGGAGCCACTTCTGGGGCTTTGAGACGCAGGGCGTCATCCCCGACATCGTGACAATGGGCAAGCCGGCGGGCAACGGCCATCCGCTGGCAATCGTCGCCACCACGCCCGACATCGCAGAACGTTTTGCCAATGGCATGGAGTATTTCAACACGTTTGGCGGCAACGCGGTTTCCTGCGCCATCGGGTTGGCGGTGCTCGACGTGATCGAGCAGGAAGGCTTGCAGGCGAATGCGCTCGATGTGGGCAATTATTTGCTGGCAGGGTTGCGTGAACTCCAGGCGCGCCACCCGCTGATCGGCGACGTGCGCGGGCTGGGTCTCTACATCGGCGCCGAGCTGGTGCTGGACGCGGAGACGATGGAGCCGGCGGGCGACCACGCGGCCTATGTCTCGAACCGGATGCGCGAGTATGGCGTGCTGATCAGCACCGACGGCCCGTTCCACAACGTGCTCAAGCTCAAGCCGCCGATCATTTTCAGCCGCGCCGACGCGGACCATCTGCTGTGGGCGCTGGGCGAGGTGTTGCAGGATTCGGCGTTGGGGTGAGGGAGATTCTATTGGAAGAAAAGCGGGTATTTCCTTGGATCGGCCTCATGCATCAGGGTGTAAACGGCCTCGACCACCTCTTCCACATTCGGTTTGGAGAAATAGTCGCCGTCGCTGCCATAGGCCGGGCGATGCGCCTGCGCCGTGATCGTGCGCGGCGGGCTGTCGAGATGCCAGTACGCGCCCTGCACCTCCAACACCTGTTGCAGCATGTAAGCGGACGCGCCGCCTGGCGCGTCTTCGTCTACAAACACCACCCGGCCCGTCTTGCGCACGGATTCCCCGATCACGCCGGGTAGGTCGAAGGGAAGCAGCGTCTGCACGTCGATGACTTCGACCTCCACGCCGACATCTGCCAGCCGTTGCGCGGCCTCCAGCACGATGCGGCAGCAGGCGCCATAGGTCGCAACCGTGACATCCGCGCCGCCGCGCAACACCTCCGGCGCGCCCAGCGGCACGGTGAATTCGCCCAGATTTTGCGGCATCGGCTCGCGCAGGCGATAGCCGTTGAGCACTTCGATCACCAGCGCCGGGTCGTCGCCGCGCAGCAGGGTGTTGTAAAAGCCGGCTGCCTGCGTCATGTTGCGCGGGACGCAGATGTACAGCCCGCGCAGCGAAGAGATCAACGCGCCGAGCGGCGAGCCCGCGTGCCAGATGCCTTCGAGCCGGTGGCCGCGCGTGCGGATGATGACCGGCGCCTTCTGCCCGCCCGCGGTGCGCCAGTGCAGCGTGGCCAGGTCGTCAGTCAAGGTCATCAGCGCGTAAAAGATATAATCGAGATACTGAATCTCTGCGATGGGTCGCAGCCCGCGCAACGCGTAGCCAGTTGCCTGCCCGACAATCGTCGCCTCGCGGATGCCGGTGTCGGCCACCCGCAGCGGGCCATACTTTGCCTGCAAGCCGGCGACGCCCTGGTTGACATCGCCCATCCGCCCGACATCTTCGCCAAAAATCAGGATGCGCGGGTCGCGGGCAAGTTGCGCGTCGAAGTTGGCCTGCAACACCTCGAAGCCGCGCACTTGTATGGGTGTGGAAGCATATGTCGCCGGCACGACAGGAACCTGAAGCGCCGAGGACGGCCCTGCCGCGTAGAGATGTTCGGCATAGCCCGCGCGCTGTTCGGCATGATGGCGCGCCTTCCAGTCCACCAGCGCCGCGCGTGCGGGGCTGTCGGCGTCGCGCAGGGCGAAGATCGCGCGCTGCGCGGCCTCCTGCATCTGTCTGTGCAGCGGCGCGTCCGCCGTGCGCAGATCGTCGGCCAGCGCGGCGACGTCGCGACGGCTGTCCGCGTGTTGCGCCATCGCCTCTTCCAGCAGCGCGGCCAGGGCGGCGGCGGTTGTGCGCCGCGGTGTGGCGTAGGCGCGCCACGCTCGCTCGCACGCGGCCTGCGCTTCCGCTTCGAGATCACTTTCCAGCGCGGCAAGCGTGCGCTCATCCACCAGACCTTCCGCCAGCAGCCACGCCCGCATCCGCACGATCGGATCGTGCGCTTCTTCCCAGGCGAG
>JACSRH010000036.1 GCA_014879855.1 Caldilineaceae bacterium
CACAAACCGGTTTGCTAGTCAATAGCTAAAATGCGATTTTAACCGGAATTTTAAGGTGGTTGAACCGGTTTGGGTTCAACTATTTGTTGCGGCCGGCAACTAATTGCGCCAGCCTTGGCAGCAGTGTTGTAGCAGGGCCAACTGAATCTCAAAGACCAGGGTGGGTTTCGTAGCTGCTACAATATATCATGTACCAGGAATGAACCTTGAGCATTGCCTGGAAGTAGAGATGTTGAAAACTCAAGCACTTGACAGTCTATTCCGGTGAGAGCGCTCATGCCTGCCCAAGCGAAGCCCAAGCCATTGGATTACCTAGCGTTTGCGTTGATCAGCGTGATTGTCTTCAGCGCGGCCTGGGGCATTGCCGTGGCCGACTGGGTACCCCGCCTCGATTTGATAGGTCTGACGACGGTGGTGGCTCTGTGCATTGGAGCCTTGATCGCCACGCGGCCCTGGCGTCAGCGCTTCGCTGTGGCGGTGATGGCTGCCTACGGTGTGTTGTGGATCACTCTGGTGGCGATTTCATATATTCCCGACAAGGTGTATGGCTTCACTTGGCTGGATACGTTGCGCCATCTGCTGGTCAGGCTGGGCGAGCACATTTACATCTGGGGCGAAGCAGCGCTGAGTGGAGGGGTTGGCACTGACAACACCATCTTCCTCGTTATCCTCTCTGCGATTTTCTGGCTGGTGGCCTATGTGGCTGTGCGCTGCACGGTCTTACGGCGGCATCTGTGGGGGGCTGTGGCTCCGGCCGGCATCATCCTCCTTGTGAATATGTACTACTACGGTGGCGAAAGATCACTGCTGCCGCTGCTCGTGATCTACCTGTCGGCTGTTCTGCTCTATATGGCGCGCTTGTATACTTTGAACCAGGAGCAGCAATGGCAGTTCCAGCGCGTGCGTTTCAATCCCGAAATCAAGCGCGACTTTCTGCAGCTGGGCGGCGTTATCGCGATCGCCGCAGTGCTCTTTGGGACGATCGCGCCGACATTTGCGGGTGCGCCGCAAATCTCAGGTTTATGGCGCGAGATCAGCGGCCCCATTCGCTGGATGGAAGACACTTTTAGTCGCTTGTTTACGGGGTTGCAGCCGCACGGTCTGCCGTATGCCAATCCGTTTGGCCGGACGTTGGCGCTGGCCGGGCAACGCAATCTGGGCGATGAGTTGGTGTTGGAGGTACGCGCTCCGGAGGCCAGCTATTGGCAGGCGGTTGTCTACGATCACTACGAAGATGGCGCGTTTCAAAGTTCCAGCACTCAAAGCCTAGACGTGGCCGCCGGTCAAGCGATTGTTCCCTCACTCGGCAGCAGCCGTTCACTTATCACGCAGACATTCTATGTTTTCTTCCCGAACAGCACGCAGATCTTCGCCGCGCCACAGCCTGTGTCCATTAATCGACCATCGAAGGCTGAAAATTTTTCAGGCAACGAGACCGCTCTGTGGTCGATGTTGACTCCGTTGTCAGACGGTGAATCATACCAAGCCGTGTCGGCAGTCAGTCAGGCCTCGATCAAGCAGCTGCGCGCCGCCGGTCAGCGTTATCCAGCCGAAATTCGCGAGCGATATCTGCAGCTGCCCGACAGTCTGCCAGGGCGAGTGCGCACGCTGGCACGGGACATCGTGACCAAGGCCGGCGCGACGAGTCCCTATGATCAGGCCGCTGCCCTGGAACTGTGGCTGCGCGTCAACATCAAGTACAATGATCAAATCAACGCGCCAGCGCCTGGTCGAGATGGCGTGGACTATATGCTCTTCGAGACCGAAGAAGGTTATTGCGATTACTATGCTTCCGCCTTTGCCGTGATGGCGCGTTCGTTGGGCATTCCGGCGCGCATTGTGACCGGCTTTGCTCAAGGACAATTCGATTCACAGCGCGGTCTTTACGTGGTTCGTCAGTACCATGCTCATACCTGGGCCGAGATCTATTTTCCGAATTACGGCTGGATTCAGTTCGAGCCAACAGCGAGTCAGCCGTCGATTGTGCGCCCGGAAGATGTGAACTCGGCGGGCAACACAAACGCTTCCGATCGCGAGCAAAACGATCGCGGGCGTTTCGGCGGCCGCGAACCGGAAGACCAGGAATTCGATCCCAACACCGGTCCGGCTAGCATGCTCGGTACCCTGGAGGCAGTCGTGACTCCGCCACTGGCTCTGCCGACCCCGGTACTTGTGGCGGCCGCGCTGGCGGGGCTGGCCCTGCTCATGGCCAGCGGGGGCTTCCTGGCGATCGGATGGTATGAGCAGCGCGGTGTGCCCAAGCAGGCCAGTGGCGGCGCGTGGGCTTATGCGCGCCTGTCACGCATGACGCGCTGGCTGCGGCTCAATCTGTCGACGGCAGACACACCCTACGAGCAAGCTAAAACGATCGGGGCGGCGGTGCCCAAACGCCGGGATGAGATCGACCAGCTGGCTGATTTCTACGTGCGCGAGCGCTATGGCTGCGCCGAGATCGACGCCGCTGAAACCCGGTCGATCTGGCAGCGCATCCACTGGTCGTTGTGGCAGACCGGGGTGAAACGCCGGCTGCCGCACATCTTGTCTCTGCCCAAGCAAGCGTGGCGACGGATCAGGCGCTAGCAAGTAACTGATGATCAGACCGGGTTCGGCAACAACACGAACCCGGT
>JACSRH010000035.1 GCA_014879855.1 Caldilineaceae bacterium
GGAGGTGCAGCCGTGCGACCTGCTCTTTCTCTGCCTGCCCCACGGCAGCGCGATGGCGAAGATCGAGCAGTACGCCGCATTGGCCGAGCGCATCGTCGACCTCAGCGCCGACTTCCGCCTGCGCGATCCCGACGACTACATGCGCTGGTACGGCAAGACGCACGCCAACCCCGCCTGGCTGGAAAAGTTCGTCTACGGGCTGCCAGAGCTGCACCGCGCGGAGATGCGCACCGCACGCTACATCAGCGGCGTCGGCTGCAATGCCACGGCAACCACGCTGGCGATCTACCCGCTTTTTGCCAGCAAGCTTGCCGATGCCGGGCGCGGCGTGATCTGCGAGGTCAAAGTCGGCTCCAGCGAGGGGGGCAACAAGGCCAGCGATGCCACGCACCATCCTGAGCGCGCCGGCGTGATGCGCAGCTTTGCGCCAACCGGCCACCGCCACACCGCGGAGATTTTGCAGGCGCTGGCGCGCGTCGACGCGCAGCCGGAGGTGCACCTCAGCGCCACCGCGATCGACAACGTGCGCGGGGTGCTGGCGACCGCGCATGTCTTTGTCGAGCCAGGGACCGATGAGAAGGATCTCTTCAAGGCGTATCGCCAGACTTATCGCAACGAGCCGTTCGTGCGCATTGTCAAGGAGCGCACCGGCCTCTATCGCTACCCGGAGCCGAAGATTTTGGCCGGCAGCAACTACGCGGATGTCGGCTTCGAGCTCGACCCGGCGACGGGCCGCGTCGTGGCGATGGCGGCCATCGACAATCTGATGAAGGGCGCGGCGGGCAGCGCGGTGCAGGCGATGAATGTCATGTGCGGCTGGGAGGAGACGGCCGGGCTGGGCTTTGCGGGGCTGCATCCGGTGTAGCGGATTGAATATTTCTGATAAATATTGTATTGTAAGGAGAACTGTTATGGCAACTGGTTTGGTGGTTCATCTGGAAATTGCGCCCGGGCGACGGGCTGACTTTGTAGAAATTGCGCGCGCGCACGCTGAGCGTTCGGTGCGCCTGGAGCAAGGGCGTTGTCTGAGCTTTGAAGTCTTTGTACCACAAGAGAGTGAAACGCTGGTGATCCTGGTCGAGAAATACGTGGACGATGCTGCCTTGCAGGCGCACTGGGAGTCGGCGCACATGGCGGACTACAACACGCGTGTGGACGCGCTGATCATCGGTCGCAGCCGCTACCGGTGCAGGGTGTGACGGTGCGAAGCCTGGCAGGGCCACGCAGACAATGGAGGTGGATAGGTGCGCTCTGTCTTACGTTGCTGTTGGCGGGCGTCGGCGTGTGGTCTGACGCGCAAAGTGCACCTGTCCGCCAGCAGCAGAAGTTGCGTGTAGCCATCAAACCGCTGACGCCTTTTGTCATGGTGGATGAGGAGGCTGCCTATCACGGTTTCAGCATCGAACTCTGGGAGGAGGTTGCTGAACGCCTGGAGATCGATTACGAATATCATTATGTGGAGAGCGTCGACGACCAGTTGGAGGCCATTAAAAATGGTGTAGCTGACCTGGCGATTACCGGCATCAGTATGACCAAAGAGCGCGAGGAGGCGTTTGATTTCTCAATGCCCTATTTCCGCGCCGGCTTGCAGATGCTAGTGCGCGACCGCACGGGTGCAGAGTGGACCGCTCCGCTCATGATGCTGCAACTGATTGTTTTCTCGCCAGAGTTTCTTTCGATCCTGGCCGGCCTTGGGCTGCTGGTGATCATCATTGGCCACCTTTTCTGGTTTACAGAACGGCGCAACAATCCCGACTTTCCTTCAACCTATATTCCTGGGGTGTGGGAAGGCATCTGGTACGCTGTCGTAACATTGATGACGGTCGGTTATGGCGACCGCACAGCGAAAAGCATCGCGGGCCGGCTGCTAGCGATGCTCTGGATGCTGGTAAGCATCTTTTTAGTCGCCAATTTTACAGCCAACATTACTTCTCGGCTGACGCTCAGCCAGTTCGACAGCAGAATTCGCAGCGTGGCGGACATGGCAGGCCACCGCATCGCCACGGTGGAAGGCAGCACCGCGGCGGAATATCTCTCTGCGCGCCGCCTCCCGTTTATAGAAGTCGCTGCGATTGAAGAAGCCTATGCGTTACTGGAGAATGACAAGGTTGACATCGTTGTCTACGATTCGCCGGTGTTGCTGTATTACGCTAACGGCGCAGGTCAGGGTAAAGTGCGGGTAGTGGGCGATCTTTTTGAACCGCAGCAATATGCCGTTGCCTTTCCGCCACACAGCAGGGCGCGCGAGCCGATCAACCGCGCGTTGCTGGAAATTGTCGAGGATGGCGTCTACGACCACATTTACAGCCGATGGTTCAGCCATCAGGCGGAATGAGAGCAGTGGCCGAGGTGGAGTTTCTGCTAACAGAGATTGACCGAGCAGATCCTGTTGTCACAAAGGAACGGCACGCCTGATGGAGAATCCAAGCTATCACCGCAAGACGCCGCTCGTCGTCACCGACAAGATGCGCCGCGAAATTGCCGGCGCCGTGGCGGAAATCGATCTGGCGCAGATGGAGATTTTGCGCCGGATGACGCCGGCGCAGCGCGTACAGATGGCAGCGTCGATGATCGCCGACGTCGAGCGCGTGGGTGTCTATCGGCTGCGGCAACGGGAGCCG
>JACSRH010000423.1 GCA_014879855.1 Caldilineaceae bacterium
AGTCGATTGCCAGCGGTCTAACGAAGCTCATGTTTCCTCACGGCGACGTTAGCGAAACGGAATTTGAATTCTACTTCACTGCCGGTGCCACCGAAAGCAACAATCTGGCGATCTTGGGTCTGGCACGCATGGCGCGCAACAGCAACCGCCGGCGGATCGTAACTCTGGCCGTCGAGCACAAAGCGGTGCTGCTCCCCTGCAAGAAGTTGGTCGAAGAAGGGTTCGAGTTGGTTGTCTTGCCTGTTGATAAAGATGGCCGGGTAATCCTCGATATTGCCCGCGCTGCGATCAATGCCGAGACGCTGTTGGTCTCAGTGCAGGCAGCCAATAACGAGATTGGCACAATTCAACCAATCACAGAGATTGCCGAGATCGCTCACGCGCAAGGCGTGCTTATCCATTGCGATGCGGCTCAGTCTGTGGGCAAGAATTGCCAAATACCTCAAGCCTGACATTTCCAGGTATCGATGCCGATGCGTTGCTGCTGAATCTGCCGACCTTGATGATGGGAACCGGGTCGGCTTGCACTTCGGGCGCCATGGAACCATCGCATGTGCTCACTGCGATTGGGTTAAGTCGCGAGCAGGCTTCTGCGACAATCCGGCTAAGTCTTGGGCGCTTTGTTTACGCGTCTCATCTTGGAGAGATCGTCCAACAGATTGCTGCCTCATTCAGTATGATGATACAGCGGTGCGCCCCATGCCGACCCGGCCTGTGACAGAAGTAGAATCGCATCTTTTCCTTCCCTAACACCATTCGCTATTATGCACCGTAGTCACGCCCCGTGAACGCCCATCTGCTCAATCCACTCCCTAAATCCGCTGCCCTTGCCAGTTGCGGGCGCCCGGCCAACATCCGCCATCCTTGACGGGTGAGCGGGGCTGTCTATATTGGCGTCAGGAAGGGCTGCCCTGGCTCATTGCACACGTGCCGTGCATTGTTCCAGGCAGCAGGGAAAGGTGCATTATGACCGGTTTTGAGCAGACATTGTTGCAGGAAGTCACGGCGCTGCCCGCAGCGCGGCGGGCGCTGTCTATAGTGGTGCGCAGATACGTTTGTGGGCATTGGTCGCGGCGAAGCGGAGGTCCTGGTGCTGGCGCAAGTTTGACGCGGAGGCGCAGAGGAGCAGAAAAAACGCAGAGAGAATGCACATCACTGTTCCTCTGCGCCTCCGCGCCTCCGCGTCAGAGCCGCTGGCTCTCCCAACAATCTCTGACCGCGCCGCTGCGCCAGTCCGCTGCATGGACTGCGGCGATCAGCCGGTGGATTGGTGCATTGGCTGGGTCTCATGGAGATTCCGTCAAAAATCAACCCCTCTCGACAACCAGATTGTGGAAAAATACACAATACATGCATAACACTTGTGCTACAGTGCGATGCAGTCAGTATCAGTCATCGAAACTTGCGTCCAACGTATGCTGCATTCCAGTTTTCGCTGCGGTTATGGTATCATCGACGCGAATATCTGTGCCGTTTGGCGCTTTCCGCACCTTCAATATGAACCAAACAATCGAACAGGATGCAGTAGAATAGGAGTTTCCAATGCAAGTTGCTGTGCTTCCACGCTCATCGATCGGCAAGAAGGCGCTGATGGCCGTCACCGGCGCGGTGTGGATCGGTTATCTTGTCCTGCATATGTGGGGCAACCTTCATATTTTTCAAGGGGCAGAATCGTTTAACCATTACGCGGAGTTTTTGCGCACGGTGGGGGAGCCGGTCTTTTCGCATGCGCAGGTGTTGTGGCTCATCCGCATTGTGATCGTCGCTGCGCTGGCCGCACATATCTGGTCGGCGTGGGATCTGTACTTGCAGGCGCAGCGCGCGCGCTCGACCAACTATGCGGTCAAGCGCGTTGTCCAGGCCAACTATGCCTCCCGCTTCATGCGCATCGGCGGCGTGGTCATTATCCTGTTTGTGCTCTTTCACCTGGCGCACTACACCTGGGGATGGGTGACGCCCTTTGATCGCGCCGACCCCTACCGCAACGTCGTGATCGGCTTTTCCAGCCCGGTGATCGTCCTGTTTTATCTGCTGGCGCTGGCCGCACTGGGGCTGCATCTCTTTCACGGCGTGTGGAGCATGTTTCAGACGCTAGGGCTAAACAGCCGGCGCTTTGATGGCTTTTTCCGTGGCCTGGCCGTTTTTGTGGCGCTGGTCATTCCCATCGGCTTTGCGACGGTTCCGCTGGCCGTCCTGTTCGGAATTTTGAGTTAGGAGTGCTCAGACCATGAGTGTGACGACAACACAAACAATGACCGAAGCGCCCACCTTCGTCGAAGCGCCGCTGGATGGCCGCGTGCCTTCTGGCCCGGTTGAGACGCTTTGGGAGCGCACAAAGTTCGACATGAAACTTGTCAACCCGACCAACCGGCGCCGGTTCAAGGTGATCATCGTCGGCTCCGGCCTGGCGGGCGGCGCGGCCGCGGCCACGCTGGGCGAGCAGGGGTATAACGTCGAGTGTTACGCCTACCAGGATAGCCCGCGGCGCGCACACAGCGTCGCCGCGCAGGGCGGCATCAACGCGGCCAAGAACTACCGCAACGATGGCGACAGCATCTATCGCCTGTTTTACGATACAGTCAAGGGTGGCGACTTTCGCTCGCGCGAGGCCAACGTTTACCGCTTGGCCGAAGTGAGCAACGCGATCATCGACCAGTGTGTGGCGCAGGGCGTGCCCTTTGCGCGCGAATATGGCGGGATGCTCGACAACCGCTCCTTTGGCGGCGCGCAGGTGGCGCGCACGTTTTATGCGCGCGGCCAGACCGGGCAGCAGCTGCTGCTGGGCGCGTACCAGGCGCTGGCGCGGCAGATTGCCGCGGGCACAGTCAAGATGTTCAACCGCACTGAGATGCTTGACCTGATTGTGGTCAACGGTCGCGCGCGCGGCATCGTGGTGCGCGACATGTGCACGGGCGAGATCACGCCGCGGCTGGCCGATGTCGTGGTGGTGGGTACGGGCGGCTACAGCAACGCCTTTTTCCTCTCCACCAATGCCAAAGGCTGCAACGGCACCGCGATCTGGCGCGCGCACAAGCGCGGCGCCTATTTTGCCAACCCTTGTTACACGCAGATCCATCCGACCTGCATCCCGCCGGTGGGCGAGCATCAGTCCAAACTGACGCTGATGAGCGAATCGCTGCGCAACGACGGGCGCATCTGGGTGCCCAAACAGCCCGGCGACACCCGGCCCGCGGACCAGATTCCTGAAAACGAGCGCTTCTACTATCTGGAAGAACTCTACCCAAGCTTTGGCAACCTCTCCCCGCGCGACATCTCCTCACGTGCGGCCAAGCGTCAGGTCGACAGCGGGCGCGGCGTTGGCCCGCTGCGCAATGGCGTCTACCTGGATTTTGCCGACTCCATCAACCGCCTGGGACAGAAGGTGATCGCGGACCGCTACGGCAACCTCTTTGATATGTACGAGAACATCACCGGCGAAAACGCCTACCAAACGCCGATGCGCATCTATCCGGCGCCCCATTACACGATGGGCGGGCTGTGGGTGGACTATTATCTGATGAGCAATATTCCCGGTCTTTTTGTGATCGGCGAAGCAAATTTTTCCGACCACGGCGCCAATCGCCTGGGCGCCAGCGCGCTGATGCAGGGGCTGGCGGATGGCTACTTTGTGCTGCCCTCCACGCTGCCCAACTATATTGCCGCCACCAAATTGGAAAAGATCGACGAGAACGCCGACGCCGTCAAAGAGGCGGTTGCCAACGTCACCGACATCACCAACCGGCTGATGAACACCAAGGGCACGAAGAGCGTGGATCATTACCACCGTGAACTCGGCAAGATTATCTGGGACTATTGCGGCATGTCGCGCACTGCGGAGGGGCTGGAGAAGGCAATCCAGTTGATCCCCGAACTTGAGGCTGAGTTCTGGGAGAATGTGCGCGTGACCGGCGAGGCCGGCGGCATCAACCAGGAATTGGAGAAGGCCGGTCGCTTGGTCGACTACTTCGACCTGGGCCGGCTGATGTGCATCGACGCGCTTGATCGCAATGAATCGTGCGGCGGCCACTTCCGCGAAGAGTATCAGACGCCTGAAGGCGAGGCGCTGCGCAACGACGAAGAGTATACCTACGTGGCGGCATGGGAATACGCGGGCGCGGGGGAAATGCCGCTGTTGCACAAAGAGCCGCTGGAATTCGAGACCGTCAAGCTGGCGACGCGCAGCTACAAGTAAAAGAGGAAACCTAATCATGCGACTGAAATTACGAATCTGGCGCCAGAAAAACGCCGGGGCCGAAGGCAAATTCGTCGACTACAACCTTGACGGCGTCAGTGAAGACAGCTCGTTTCTGGAGATGCTCGACCTGCTCAACGGACATTTGATCGACCGCAACGAAGAGCCGGTGCATTTCGACCACGACTGCCGCGAGGGGATTTGCGGCATGTGCGGCATGGTCATCAACGGGATCGCGCACGGCCCGAAAGCGGCCATCACCACTTGCCAGCTCCACATGCGCGAGTTCAAGGATGGTGACAGCATCACAATCGAACCCTGGCGCGCCCAGCCATTCCCTGTGATGAAAGATCTGATCGTCGACCGCACCGCGTTCGACCGCATCATCGAGTCCGGCGGCTACATCTCCGTCAACACGGGTCAGGCGCCCGATGCCAGCGTCATCGCCGTGCCCAAGACACAGGCCGACCGCGCGATGGATGCCGCGGCGTGCATCGGCTGTGGCGCGTGCGTCGCGGCCTGTCCCAACGGCTCTGCCATGCTCTTCACCTCGGCCAAACTGGCGCATCTTAATTCGCTGCCACAAGGCCAGACTGAACGTTTTGACCGCGCGGTGCTGATGGTCAACCAAATGGACGCCGAAGGCTTTGGCGGTTGCACCAACATCGGTGAGTGCGAAGCGGTCTGCCCCAAGGAGATCAGCCTGGACTTCATCGCCATGATGAATCTAGACCTGTTGCGCGCCAACGTTATGGGTAAGGGAAAGCGGTAGACGTTCGGCTCAGATGGGAGCGTCCCTATGACAACTCAGTACGCCGCTATGCCCATCGTCCGTGCAGTCAATCCGTTGCCGCCAGCGGTCGATGCCACACTCGACGATCCCACCCTTTATTTCAACAAGGAGCTGGGCTGGATCGACTTCAACTGGCGCGTGTTGGCGCTCGCTATGGACGAACGCACGCCACTGTTGGAGCGCGTCAAGTTCGTTGCCATCACTGCCAGCAACCTCGATGAGTTCGTGCAGAAGCGGATCGGCGGCCTGCGCCGGCAGGAGGCGGCTGGCGTGCGCCAACTCTCCGACGACGGGCGCACCCCCTCCGAACAGGTGCGTTTATTGCACATCGCCACCCAGCAGATGCACAGCCGGATGACCGCGCTCTGGGAAAACGAGCTGAAGCCGCGCCTGGCCGCGGCGGAGGTGCACCTGTTGCACTATAGCGATCTCTCCGCTGCGCAGCGTGCGATCTTGCATGAACGCTTTCACAGCGAGATCTATCAGGTGTTGACGCCGCTTGCCGTTGACCCGGGCCATCCTTTCCCTTTTATCTCCAATCTCAGCCTGTCGCTCTCCGTTGTGCTGCGCAACCGCAAGCAGCAGACGACGCACTTTGCCCGCCTCAAACTGCCGCGCGCCCGGCTGCTCGAGGCGCCGAGCGCGCGTGTTTCATCAGCGCGCGCGCCAGAAGTCGCGTCCGGCGGGATGCAGCCGTGCTATTTTGTCCCGATCGAGCAGCTTGTCGCCGCGCATATCGACGAGCTGTTCCCCGGCATGGACGTGGTCAGCGTGCATCCTTTCCGCGTGACGCGCAACGCCGACGTTCGCCGCGATGAAGAAGAAGCGGAGGATTTACTGGAAATGATCTCCGCGGAGCTGCGCGAGCGTCGCTTCGCGGCTGTCGTCCGGCTGGAGGTGGAGAGTACGATGCCGGAGTATGACCGCCAACTGCTCGTGCGTGAGCTGAACCTGCGCCCGGAGGATGTGTACGAAGTCGAGGGGCTGCTCGACTTGACCTGTCTCTTTCAACTCGCCGGCGTCGATCGGCCCGCGCTCAAATATGATCCCTGGGAGCCGACAATCCCCATGCGGCTGCAGCTCGAAGGCGAGAGCAAAGATACGCCGGACATCTTCGCCATCATCCGCCAGGGCGACCTGCTGGTGCATCATCCCTATGAATCCTTTGCTGTAAGCACGCAGCGATTGATCGAGGAGGCCGCAGAAGATCCGCAGGTGCTGGCGATCAAACAGACGCTCTACCGCACCTCGGATAATTCGCCCGTGGTCAAGGCGCTGATCCGCGCCGCGGAGAAGGGCAAACAAGTCGCCGTGCTCGTCGAAGTCTCGGCGCGTTTCGATGAGGCCAACAATATCGAATGGGCGCAGATCCTGGAAGACGCTGGCGTCCACGTTACTTATGGGTTGGTGGGGCTGAAGACGCACACCAAGGCCACGCTGATCGTGCGCAACGAGCGCGACGCCATCCGCAGCTACTGTCACATCGGCACGGGCAACTATAATCCCAAAACCGCGCGCCTCTACACCGACCTGGGCTTGCTCACCTGCCGGCCTGAATTGGGGCGCGACGTGGTCAATCTTTTTCACTTCCTGACCGGCTACGCGCCTGCCCAGCATTACGAGCAGGCGCTGGTGGCGCCGGAGCACATGCGCACCCGCTTCGAAGCGCTGATCGACGCCGAGATCGAGCACCAGCAAGCGTCGGGCAACGGGCGCATCATCGCCAAGATGAATGGCCTGGACGACAAGCGTATGGTGCGCCGGCTCTATGAGGCGTCGCAGGCCGGCGTGCAGATCGACTTGATCATCCGCGGCCATTGCACGCTGCGCCCAGGTCTGCCCGGCTACAGCGAGAACATCCGCGTGATCAGCATCCTGGGGCGCTTCCTGGAGCACGACCGCGTCTTTTACTTCCACAACAACGGCCAGCCCATCACCATCATCGGCAGCGCGGACTGGCGCACGCGCAACCTCATCCGTCGCGTCGAATTGGCGATCCCTGTGATCGAGCCGGCGCTGCAACAGCAACTGATCGATTTCCTCCACAAAGCGCTGGCCGACAATCGTTACGCGTGGGAGCTGGATGGCGACGGCTATTATCGCCTGCGTCTGCCCGGGCCAGGCGAAGAGGTGCGCGAGTTGCAGGCGCTGATGATGGCAAGCGCGATGGCGAGAGCGACGTAACAACGTGGCTGCGCTGGAAAAGAGAGGAATCGTCCATGGATTGGGCTGAGCGTCTTTGCCTCTCTGCAGCTTTGCATTGAAAATCAGACTATTACCGCGGAGCCGCTTCCCCCGCCAGCGCCCAAATCTTCTCGACGGTGCGCCAGTTGCGGTCGGTCATGGGCGCGCCAAGCGCCTTTTCCGCGCCAGCGGCCAGCTTGGAGCGGCCCACGCCCTCCGGCGCGTGCAGATAGAAGACGCGGTCGATAAGTGCAAAGCGCTCACTTGCCGCACGCAGATGCTCCAGCTTTGCCAGATCGGGCTGGGGCGGCAGCGCACCCAGGAAGCCCAGATGCAGCGTGGCAGGCTCAGCCACTGCCTCGGGAAAGGGATTGCGCGCCATTGCCTGCCTGAACGCAGCCCGCTCCAGCACCAACACATGTGGCGCAAAACTGTACTCCTGCGCAATGACCCCGGCGATCTGTTCGGCCAGTGCAGCGGTGTCCACTGCCTCATGCTGCAGGACGACATTGCCGCTCTGGATGTACGTTTTGACCTGTTTCGCGCCCAGCGCTTCCAGGAGGGCGGCCAACGCTTTCATCGGCAAGGTGGTTTTGCCGCCAACGTTGATGCCGCGCAGCAGCACGATATAAGTGTTCATAAGGTGATCACCCTGTTTTCTGCGTAAGATTGGCGCGCAGCCAGGGCCAGCGCGGTTGCGGCGCGCGCATCTTCCCCGGTGACGGGGACGGGCGTGTCATGACGCACCGCGTCGACAAAGGCCTGCATTTCCACGACATAGCTCTCCGTGTAGCGCTCCATAAAGAAGTTGAGCGGCAGGTCGCGGCGCACCGCGTCGTTGGTGCTGACCGTGGCGGTGTTGGCGTGGAGGTTCTCGGTGCGGATGCCCCCGGCGCTGCCCAGCAGATCGATGCGCTGGTCGTAACCGTAGACGGCCTGGCGGCTGTTGTCGATCACGCCCAGCGCGCCGCCAGCGAATTTGAGCGTGACCAACGCGGTGTCAACATCGCCCTGCGCGCCGATGGCCGGGTCTACGAGCACGCCAGCCGCGGCGTAAAGCTCGGTCACCTCTGCGCCGAGTAAGAAGCGCGCCATGTCGAAGTCGTGGATGGTCATGTCGAGAAACATACCACCCGACGTCTTCACATAGGCGGGCGGCGGCGGCGCGGGGTCGCGGCTGATGATGTGCAGCAGGTGCGGCGCGCCGATCTCGCCGCTGACCACGGCTTGGCGCACGCGCGCAAAAGTGGGGTCAAAGCGGCGGTTGAAGCCCATCTGCAGCTTGACCCCTGCCTGCTTCACCGCGGCCAGCACCTCGTCGATCACCCCCAGGTCAAAGTCGAGCGGCTTCTCGCAAAAGATATGCTTGCCCGCGGCCGCCGCTTCCATGGTGATGGCGGCGTGCGTGTGCGTGGCCGAGCAGATCACGACTGCATCGACCGCCGGGCTTTGCAGCACGGTCTGATACTCCGCCACGGCGA
This sequence comes from Caldilineaceae bacterium, assembly GCA_014879855.1. Taxonomy (GTDB): domain Bacteria; phylum Chloroflexota; class Anaerolineae; order Caldilineales; family Caldilineaceae; genus Caldilinea. Next base: position 8,651 of record JACSRH010000423.1, read on the forward strand.
ACTTGACGCCGAAGTCGTCGGCCGCCGCGCGTGCAGCCTCCTCGATGGGGTCGGCCACCAGAATGATGCGCGCGTCCGGAATCCGTCGCTGCAGGTTGGCGGCGTGCACGCGGCCAATGCGCCCCGCGCCGATCAACCCGATGTTCAGTGGTGTTGGCATAGCATCTATTCCTTGTAGGTTGTATAAAAGATAACCACCAAGACTCGAAGAACACAAAGCGGCGCAAAGAACTGCATAAGACAATTTCAGTAGTTCACGATTTGGTCTCACACGAAGACACAAAGCCACAAAGTTAAAGAGGACGTTCTTCGTGCCCCTTGGTGTTCTTTGTGACTTCGTGGTGGGCTTTTTGAACAGTCTCTCAGCGATAGGCGCCGATGATTTTTTGGTGGTCGAAATCAATAATGCTGCCGCTCATCAATTCGCTTTCCGCGGAGAGCAACCACATCACCAGCCCTGACACATCTTCCGGGCGCAGGATGCGGCCAAAGGGCATCCGCGCGTCGGCCAGCTCCAGCCAGTTCTCCGGGTTGCCTTCCTTGCGCTGCACGACCTCTTCGTTGGGCGTGATCATCCAGCCGACGTTGATGGCATTGACGCGGATGCGGTCGTTGCCCAGCGACGCCGCGGCGTTTTTGGTCAACACGCTGAGGCCGCCCTTGGAGGTGCTGTAGACGGTCAGGTTGGTCTGGCCGCCGTGGGCGTTGATGCTGCCGATGTTGACAATGCTGCCGCCGCGCCCCTCGCGGCGCATGATCCTGGCCGCCTCCTGCATCAAGAAGAAGGGCGCGCGCAGATTGACCGCCATGATCCTGTCCCACAGCTCCGGCGTGGCGTCGTAGACCGAGCCGCGGTCGGTGGCGGCCGCACAGTTGACCAGACCATCGACGCGGCCAAAACGTGCGTCCGCCGCGTGGATGACCGCGCGACACTCGTCCAGGTCGCTCAGGTCGGCCTGCACGTAGAGCGTGGGACAGCCGCCGGCGCTGATCTCCTCAGCCACGCGCTTGCCATTCTCTTCGTTGCGCCCGCAGATTACCAGCCCCGCGGCATGGTGCAGCGCGGCGCGACGCGCGATGTCCTCGCCCAGTCCCTGGGTGCCGCCCGTCACCACGACAATACAGTCATTCAACATTCGCATAGTAATAGCCTCGATTTACTCTTCTTCCAGATGGTTAGCGGTGGAATGGTCGAACCCCGTGCGACGCACCGCGTCGTAGTCGCTGCGATCTTGAACGAGGAAATCGATCCAGCGTGCGGCCAGCGCGTCCGGCGCTTCGATCATCGGGCTGTGGCCGACGCCGCGCAACACTTCAAGACTGTCGGCGCCGGGAATGGCGAGCAGGGTGCGCGTCGTGGCTGCGCGATCGACGATTTCATCGCGGTCGCCCCAGACGAGCAGGGTGGGGAGGGTCAATCGCCGTGCGTCGCCAAAGCGATTCCACTGCGCCAGTGCGCGGGCGATCTCGGTGAACGCGGCTGGCGCCATCTGGCTGGCGTCAGTGACCAGCATCTCAAAAAAATGCGTCAGCGCCGGGTGTGCGTCGTCGATAGGCGCGGTCGGCATCAGCGCCCGCAGCGCGTCGCGCAACAAGGCGCGGTCGTCTTTCATCTGTTCGAGGATAAGATAGGTATCGAGCGGCGTGAAGACCCCTTCGACCGGCACGGTGGCGACCAGGGTCAAGGCGTCGAGGCGGTGCGGATAATTGAGCGCGTATTCGATGGCGATGGCGCCGCTGCTGGAATGCGCCATGAGGTGGCAGCTTTCCCAGTTGAGCGCGTCGAGCAGGGCGGCCAGATCCTCCGCCTGCTCCTCGATGGTGTAGCCGTGCTCTGGCTTGTCGCTCTGCCCGCAGCCGCGCAGGTCAGGCGCCACCGCATAGATCTCGTCGGGCAGCGCGGCAAAGAAGGGCGTCCACCAGCGGCTGGTCGCGTAACTGCCGTGCAACACAAGCAGCGGGATGCCATCGTCCGCACCGCGGCTGCGACAAAAGAAGCGCAGCCGCGGCGTCTGCACACAAAACTCAGCAGTGGGGTAATCGGTGTATAGGGTCATGAGCTCGATAGAGTCTGTTAGGCCACGGCTCAGCAGGATTTATCCGTGGATATCCGTCTAATCCGCCAAATCCGCGGTCTATAGTTTTCACTTTATCTGAGGCGCCGGCTTTCCTCCGCGTCGTCCGGCAGAAAGAGCAGGAGCAGAGTCGCGGCCGCCGCGGGCTGTTGCGGGCCTGCGACGCGGCCAACTTCTTCTTCGCCAAAGATCAACCCACCCTGATTGACGACGCCATCGGCATCGACCCAGCCCAACGCGCCACCCTCAAAAAGTCCGTGGCTGCGCACTTCCCCCTCGGCCGTAAAAACGCCCAGTTCACGTGTATCGTAGGCAGTTTTGCGCAAAACACGGCCATCGCTGGTGACGCGGCCGACTTCCACGCCTTCCCCGGCGCGCCAGATGCGTCCCTCTGCATCAAGATAGCCGAGGAGAATTTCGTCGCCCGCCACAGTGCTTTTGTAGATCACAGTGCTTTTGTCGATCAGAGGGCGCGCCGGTTGTTCGTTCATGGCGTGCGCAGGGTGATGCCGGCAACAAATTTGCGCATAATCGCCGGGTTGGCCGCTACAAACACCGGCGTTGGCTCAATGCCGTACTCCTGGCTGACAGGCGGCAACGGGAAAAGCGGCGCCTGCTGCCAGTTCGTAATCACACCGCCGGCCTCAACGATGATCAGCCAGGCCGCGGCGAAATCCCACACTTTAGGCGTTGCTTCGACGCCGGCCAGCGCGGTGCCGTCTGCCACCTTGCAGAGGTGATACGCGGCGCTGCCACAGATGCGCGTCTTCAGTTTCGTGTCGATCTGGAGCAGGCGATCCGTGCGCGTGCACTTCATCAGCAGTTGTTCGTCGCCGATCTCATCGCCATCATACGTGCGGATCGGCTCTCCGCTGCGCCAGGCGCCGGCGCCGGCCATGGCTGTAAATTGCTCTTGCACCAGCGGGAAATCGACGACGCCCACGACAGGCTGGCCGTGATGCAACAAGGCCACGCTGACGCCCCACACCGGCACGCCGCGCGCAAAGTTGGTCGTGCCATCGATCGGATCGATGACCCACGTGAAGGCAGCGCCGGCATCATAGCGCGTGGTCTGCTCTTCGCTCAGCACCGCGTGTTCGGGAAACGCCGCGTTGAGCCGCGTTGAAATCAACCGGTCAACGGCGAGGTCGGTGGCGGTGACCAGCGAACCATCCCGTTTGCGCTGGGCCGGGTGAAGACGGAATTGCGTGACGGCATATTGGCTGCATTCGGCGGCCAGCGCAGTGGCAAATTGTAGGTAAGGAAGCCAGTGAGACATAGCTTTATTATGCCCACCCGCTGTCCAATCCGCAACTTGCACTGCCGCCTTTTGTTCTCACTCCTTCGATTGGGCAGAAGGGTGACTGTATGGTAAAAGTAGAGCATCGAATCCACACTCGGCGCCACGCAGCGCAATCACCGACATCGCAGGAGATGCGTCACATGCAAGATTTTCTCGTGGCACTTCTTCTCGGCCTGATCTTGGGCTGGGTCATCGAATGGCTGATCGACTGGCGCTATTGGCGACGCACCGTGGCAACGCTGCGCCAGGAAAACGAAGAGTTACGCCGCCAACTCCAGGCGCAAAAGGTTGCACAAAAGGTTGCGCAGCCGGTTGAGCAGAATGCATCTTCTGGGGCCGCAGCGACCGGCCCGCAACGGACGACCCCAACGAGCAGCAAAGGCAGCTAAGCATGGCGCAAAGTCGTGAACCGCGCGCGGTGCGCCGGCTGGACATGTCGAAATATGCAGTGCTGCTGGTGCTCGCGGTGGCGGCTATTATTCTGCTGACCACCCGTTCCTGCCAACCGCAACTGACCCTCCTGGCGCCAACGCCGGCCGCCACACAGGCCCCCGTCTTTACCGCAGAAGCACTCCTCGCCAGACCGGTGTTGGTCTCACCGCTGACCGGCTCGACGGTGGCGCCGGGCGAGATCACATTGAGCGGTGAAGGCGTGCGCGGCTACAGCATCCGCGTGCGCGACGAGAGCGGCCGGCTGCTTGCTGCGGCCAGCGTCGCAGCGGATGGCGTCTGGACCACCACCGCCACCATTGACCAGCCGGGCGACGCCGTCCTCAGCTTGGAGCTTGTCAATCTGGCGGGTGATGTGGTGGCCGCGGCCGAGCGGTTGACGCTGACCATAGGCATGCCGTCCATGGCGATTCGCTCGCCCTCGCTCGACAAAAGCTTTCTGGATGCGACGCTCACCGCGGGTCTGTTGGCGCTGAGCGGCGGCGGCGAGCCTGGTTCCATCATTCAAGTTGTGGTTGACGGCGCCGTGGCCACCAGCACTGAAGTCGATCAAAACGGGCGATGGGCAGTAGATCTGCGGGTCAATGCGCCGGGCGTCTACGCGATTGCCCTGCAGTCGGTCGATGCCAGTGGCACGATCGTGGCCACGGCCACGCCCTCTGTCCTGTCTGTCGCGGCGCCGGTGCGCGCGGTCGAGCCTGTGCCGCCGACGGTGACAGCCACACCTGAACTTTTGCCCCCGGCCGTGGTTGATTCGATCATCGTGACGACTGATGCAAACAGCAGCCGCGTCGCCGCGGATGGCAAAGGGAATGCAGGCGTCGAAGTGCAGTTGTTGTTGGATGACACAGTCGTTGCCACCACCACCATTGGCGCAACAGGCTCCTGGTCATTGGTCATCGCGTTGGAGCAGCCAGATGCTTACGCGGTCGGCGTGCGTGCGTTCGAGCCGGAAAGCGGGGCGGAATACGATCTTGCAGCGCCGCCCCGAGGCGTCGTGGTTGCCATCCCTGACCCTGCACCCAGCCTCGTTCCCACAGACATTCCGCTCTCGGAGGAAACGCTGCCACCGGCGCCACAGTCACCGCTGCCCACCGCTACGATGATGATGCCGCCCCAGGTAGCTTCGACGGAGATAGCGCCTACAGAAGCGGCGACGCCTACAGCGGCTCCACCCTCGGTCGACGCGACGGCCGTGGATAGCGTTGAGCAGGCGGGGGCTGTGCCACTGAGCGGTTCGGGTGGGCCTGGCGACGTAGTGCGCATTATGATCGACGGTCGCGCCGTGGGGACTACTGTGGTCGATGCACAGGGTCGCTGGCGGATGCTGGTTGAACTTGCCGATAGCGGCGTCTACAGCATGACCGTCGAAACCATCAGCATTGCCGGCCAGGTGCGCGCCACATCGGCGCCCATCTTGCTCGACATCCCGCCGTCGACGAGCACCGCGATGCCTGCCCCGACGGGCACGCCCGTTCCGACGGATACAGCCACCACCAGACCCACCGCTACGAATACGGCGACGGCAACGCCGGTTCCGACTGACACGCTGGTTCCGACGGACACGGCCACCACCACCAGACCCACCGCCACGAACACGGCGACAGCAACGTCTGTCCCGACTGACACGCCCGTTCCGACGGATACAGCCACCACCAGACCGACCGCTACAGACACGACGACGGCAACACCAGTTCCGACGGACACGTCCGTTCCGACGGATACAGCCACCACCAGACCCACCGCCACGAACACAGCGACGGCAACGTCTATCCCGACGGACACGCCCGTTCCGACGGATACAGCCACCGCCAGACCGACCGCTACAGACACGGCGACGGC
>JACSRH010000340.1 GCA_014879855.1 Caldilineaceae bacterium
CGCGGCGGCGCCGGCGGCATCGAGCGCCGTGCCGCGCAGAATGTTGACGCCGCCTGCCGGATAGCCGGGCAGCAGTTGCGCGGCCCGCTCCGCTCCCAACGCCTGGACAAGCTGTTGGCGCAGCAGTTCCAAATCATAGTTGCCGCCCAAGTCCCACGACATCATCTTTTGCCAGACGAGCGAATCGGCCGGCTGCCACGGCTCCGGCGTGGCGCCCAGCAGGATAAACTCCGGCGGGAGGGTGTGCCCTTCGCTCAGCCATTGGTTGACGCCCGCGGCGTATGCTTCCAGCGCCTGACGGCTGCGCGGCTCGATGATCTCCAGATCGCGTAGCGCCGCGCGATAATAGCCCAGCGTGCGCTGGAACTTATCAATGGAGAGCGTCGCCTCGCCCAGCAGCTCGCTGAGCCGGCCCGCGCCGATGCGCCGGTTCATCTCCATCTGCCACAGGCGATCTTGCGCGTGGACATAGCCGAGGCCGTAATAGGCGTCGTGATCAGTCGTCGCATAGATGTGCGGGACGCCGGCTTCGTCGCGCACGATCTCGATGGCGCCAGTAGTCCCTGCCACGCGCACCGTGCCGTTGGTGAGTGGCAGGCTGGTGCGCAGCCAGAAGTAACCGCCCAGTGGCGCAAGGACGAGCAGGATGAGCATGACGATGAGGAGGCCAAGCAGAAACTTGCGCATGAAAAGACCTCGTGTGGTCGCAGAATGGATGATTGTTGAAGCATCAGGAACCATTACCGGAAGCTTGCTGATTCTACCGAAGAATGCAGGGCTTGTACACTTGACCCTCGACTTGACATTGCCTTCCCCACATCCTGTGTGATAATCTTGCCACAACACAAACGCCCATGCGAAGCATGAAGCTATAGCGGTTTATCGTTTTTGTATCTTCGATGCGTGAACTCAACAACTGGACCAAGCAACCATGACCATCCAAACGATTCCAGACTACACCTTGATCCGTGAAAAGCTCGATCAGGCTGTTGGCGTCCTCAAGGAAAAGCAGATTGACTGCTGGTTGACCTTTGTGCGCGAGACGTCCGCGGTGCTTGACCCGGTGCTGCCTTTCATTTACGGTCATGACGTGACCTGGCAGAGCGCCTTTCTGCTCACGCGCACCGGGCGGCGCGTTGCCATTCTCGGCCGCTTCGACGCCGAAAATGCGCGGCGGCTGGGCGCGTATGACGAGGTGCTCACCTACGACGCCGCGTTCAGCGAGCCGCTGCGCCAGGTGCTGGCAGAGCTCGACCCGCAGCAGATCGCACTCAACTACTCGACCGACAACTCGCACGCCGACGGCTTGACGCACGGCCTCTTTCTGCTGCTGCACGAGCATCTGGCCGGCACGCCCTACCCCGGCCGTTTTGTCTCGGCCGGGCCGATCATCACCGCGCTGCGCAGCCGCAAGACGCCCGCCGAGGTCGAACGCATCCAGGCAGCCATCACCACCACCTTTGACATTTACAACCGCGCGTTTGCGGCGATTGCGCCCGGCAAGCAGGAGCGCGCGATCGGCCAGATCATGCACGATCAGGTCGACGCACTCGGTCTGGAGACTTCGTGGGAGCGCGCCGCGTGCCCGGCGGTCAACAGCGGGCCAGACACGCCCATCGGCCACGCGGGGCCGACCGAGATTCGCATCGAACCGGGGCACATCGTCCACTTTGACTTTGGCATCAGGCAGAACGAATACTGCTCCGATATTCAGCGCGTCACCTACGTGCTGCGCGGCGGCGAGACGCACGCGCCGGCGCCGGTGCAGCGCGGCTTTGACACCGTGGTGGCCGCGATTCAGGCTGCGGTGGCTGCGATGAAACCGGGCGTCACCGGCCGCGAAGTCGACGCCGTCGCGCGCAAAGTGATCACCGACGCCGGCTATCCCGAGTACAAATACGCCACCGGCCATCACCTGGGCCGCGCCTGTCACGACGGCGGCGGCGTGCTCGGCCCACTCTGGGAACGCTACGGCGACACGCCCAACTATCCGCTGGAAGCCGGTCACGTCTACACCGTGGAGCCGGGCCTTTTTGTGGAAGGGTACGGCTACGTCGGGCTGGAGGAAGATGTGCTGGTCACCGAGGAAGGCACGATCTTCTTGGGCGAGCCGCAGACGGAGTTGATCCTGATCGGGTAGGCGGAGGATAGACCGCGGATTTGGCGGATTAGACGGAGCATCACGGATTACAAATCTGTGAAAATCCGTCTAATCCGCCAAATCCGTGGGCGATGTAAAGGAAGCGAACGCGCTTTTTAACGCATTTTTGTGGACACGCCGATGACAAGTAACAAAATTTCCCAACTCTATCCGGCGCCCGCGCGCGTGGCGCTGGAGGGGCTTTACCTGGCGCACGATCTGCGCGCGGTGGCGGCGGGGCAGCCCTTTGTCTACGCCAATTTCGTGGCAAGCCTGGATGGGCGCATCGCGATTGTTGACCCGGTGCAGGGCGGCATGAAGGCGCCGGCGCAGGTCGTCAATGACCGCGATTGGCGGCTCTTTCAGGAGCTGGCGATCCAGGCCGACCTCATTATTACTACGGGCCGCTACCTGCGCGATTACGCGGCGGGCAAGGCGCAGGAAATCCTGCGCGTCTATGACGACCCGCGTTTCGCCGATCTCCAGGCGTGGCGCGACGCACAGGGACTATCTCTTCAGCCCGACCTCGCCGTGGTCAGCAGCAGCCTGGACTTCCCCGTGCCGGAGGTGCTGACCCACAATAGCCGCCGCGTGGTTGTTGTGACCGACCGCCGCGCCGATCCGGGCCGCGTGCGCGAACTGGAAAGCCAGGTCGGCCCGGTCTTTTTCGCCGGTGAGGAACGGGTGCAGGGCGACCGCTTTGTCGAACAGATGCGCGGCGAAGGCTACCGGCTGATTTACTCCGCGGCCGGGCCCAAGATCGCGCACATGCTGCTGGCCGGCGGCGTGCTGGATCGGCTCTATCTGACGCAGGTCAGCCGTTTGCTGGGCGGCGCGCCGTTTTCGAGCATCGTCGAGGGGCCGCTGCTGGAGCCGCCAGTGGATTTGCCGCTGCACCACCTCTATTATGACGCGGCGGGCGTCGAAGGCGTGGGGCAGTTGTTTGGCTGTTACGCGCGGCGTTGAACCGGGTCAATCCTCGATCTCGCCGACATCACCGGCGGGGACAGCCGCGCGACGCCGACTGGCCTTCCAGATCGCATTAAAGACGGGCACGAGGAAAGCCATCGCCACCAGCGTCATCAACACCAGCGAGATGGGGCGGGTGAAGAAGACAGTGTAGTCGTTGACCGAAATCGCCAAGCTGCGCCGGTATTCCTGTTCGATCAGCGGCCCCAGCACCGCGCCAAGCACCACGGGCGCCAGCGGAAAATCATACCGGCGCAGCAGAAAGCCAACCACGCCCAGCGCCAGCAGCACGAACATGCTGGCGGTGTTCTGCGTGTCGGCATAGATGCCCAGGAACGAAAACGCAAGAATGCCGGTGTAGAGCACCGGTTTAGGCACATCGAGCAGCTTGATCCAGATGCGCACCATCGGCAGATTGAGGATCAGCAACGCAAGGTTGGCGATGTACAAGCTGGCGATCAAACCCCACACCAGGTCCGCCTGCTGCTGAAAGAGCAGCGGGCCGGGACGCAACCCATAAATCTGAAACGCCACCAGCATCACCGCGGTGGTCGCCGAACCTGGAATGCCGAGCGCCAGGAGTGGCACCAGCGCACCGCCCGCGGAGGCGTTGTTGGCCGCCTCGGGGCCGGCCACCCCTTCGATGGCGCCCTGTCCCAGCTCCGCCCTACCCTTGGCAAAGCGCTGCTCGGCATTATACGAGAGAAACGAGGCAATCGTCGCGCCCGCGCCGGGCAATACGCCGGTGAAGAAGCCGATCAGCGTGCCGCGAATCCAGGCCGGCCACGAGCGCTGCCATTCCTCCCGATTCATCAACAGGCTGCCGCGTAGCGTCACCGACTCTTCGACCGTGCGTTTGAACGTGCCCGCGGCCCAGAAGACTTCGCCCACGGCAAAGAGACCGATCGCCACCATCACCGGGTCGAGGCCGCCGAGCAAGTTGAGGTTGCCAAAAGTGAAGCGCGCCTGCCCGGTCTGCAAATCGATGCCGACCATGCCCATTGCCAGACCGAGCAGCGTGGCAAAGAAGGCCTTGGGCGCCGACTGCCCGGCCAGACCGGTGACCGCGCTCAGCGCCAGCAGCATCAGCGCAAAGTATTCCGGCGCGCCAAACTGCAGGGCAAAACGCACCAGCAGTGGCGCCATCAGCATCAAGGCCAGCGTGGCGAAGGTGCCGGCAAAAAAGGAGCCGATCGCCGCGGTCGCCAGGGCCGCGCCGCCGCGCCCCTTCTTCGCCATCTGGAAGCCATCGATCGCCGTCACCACCGAGGACGATTCGCCCGGGGTGTTGACCAGGATCGAGGTGGTGGAGCCGCCGTACATGGCGCCGTAGAAGATGCCGCCAAACATCACGAACGCGCTGATCGGCTCCAGCCCAAAGGTGACAGGCAGCAGCAGCGAGATCGTCAGCGAAGGGCCGATGCCAGGCAGCACGCCGATCGCTGTGCCGATCACCACGCCGATCGCCACGAACAGAAGGTGCTGCGGCGTCAAGACAACGCTGAAACCGTTGATCAGATTGGACCAGATATCTGCGCCAAACAAGCGTCATAATCTCCCGTGTGCTAGAAACCGATCAACCCCTGCGGCAGATTGATGCCCAGAAGCCGTGAGAAGACAAGATAAATCGTAGCGGCGAGCATCACTGCAATGACGCCATCGCGCAGCAGATGGCTGCGGTCGCCCAGGATCTGCGCGCCGGCCCACAACAGCAGGATCGTCGAGCCGATATAGCCCAGCCAGCGGAAAACCAGGATGTAGAGAAGGACAAGTCCTGCCATCAGCCCGATGCTCACCCAGTCTAGCGACATCCGCTGCGGCGTATCGGGCGCAGGCGGCGCGCCCGGCGCGGCAAAGAGCCAGAGCCCACTTAATACAATGCCAATGCCGATGGCGTTAGGAATAAAGCGCGGGCCGACCGCGGCGTAGGTGGTGGACTCGCGAATCAACGACGCGCCCCACACATAGAATGCGCCAAAGGCAATGATTGTCAACGCAACCCAGCGAATCGTTTGCATAGTATATATCCGCTTTTGCACCGCACCGTCAGAATTCTGGAACTGGTGATCTGCCAAGCGTAAAGTTTTGGGTAAGCCAATTGAAAGGGAATACAGATAGACGCGGATAAAATCAAATAAGCACAGATGCACTCCTGTCGATTTCTATGCAGGCTGATTTGCGTCTATCTGCGCCTATCTGCGTTCCTTAGCTGCCAACTCTTTTCAGGAATTACACTGGAGAGACTACTGAACCAGGCCGATCTCTTTCAGCACCGCGGAAATGGTGGTGTCCTCTTCGGCCAGGTAGGCGCCAAACTCATCGCCGCTGAGAAAGACGTCATCCCAGCCATTGGTGGCGAGAACTTCTTGCCACTGCTCCGACGCATTGACTGCGGTCAGCGCAGCGATCAACCATGCCTTGTCCTCATCGCTGAGGTTGGGCGGGCCGACCAGCCCGCGCCAGTTGAGCAGCACGACATCGACGCCGCTTTCGGTCAGCGTCGGCACGCCGGGCGTCACTTCCAACGGGTCAGCGCTGGATACGGCCAGCGCACGCATTTCACCCGACGCAATAAAGTCCGACCACTCGCCGATGCCGCTGACGCCTGCTGCCACCTGGCCACCCAGGATCGCGGCCGCGGCTTCACCGCCGCCGCTGTAAGCAATGTAGTTGATACCGTCTGGCGCCACGCCGACCGCCTTGGCAATCTGCCCAACCAGGATGTGGTCGGTGCCGCCGGCCGAGCCGCCGGCCCAGGCGATGCTGCGCGGGTCGGCCTGGAACGCGGCGACCAGATCCTGCATGGTTTGGTAGGGCGAATCTTTGGGAACGACAACAATTTCATACTCGGCGGTGAGCCGGGCAAGCGGCGTCGTTTCGGCCAGCGTTACCGGGGCGTCATTGGTCAGGATCGAGCCAACCATCACGCGCCCCATCATCATGATTGTGTACGGGTCGCCGCTGTTCTGCGAGACAAGCTGCGCTAGCCCGATCGTGCCGCCCGCCCCCGGTACGTTGAAGACCTCCACAGGCACCGGGCTGATGCCAGTTTCGGTGAGCGCCTGGGCCAGCAAGCGCGCGGTCGTATCCCAGCCGCCGCCAGGGTTGGCTGGCGCCATGATCTGCAGCGCCTTGTTGGGAAAGCCACCGGCCGTTGGGGCAAGCGCCTCACTGGCGGCTGCATCTGGCGCTGCGCTGACCGCTTCTGTTGCGGCCTCAGTCGCTGCGGCTTCACCGGCCGGCGCAGCAGATGGCACAGTCGTGCAACCCGCCAGCAGTGTGACAGCCACAACTAGCATCAACGCAGCCATCCACGGTAGAGTGCGTAAGCTTTGCATACAAACCTCCCTGTGTGTACGATAAATTCAGCAGGCAGGACAGAGCGTCCACCTGTGTGATCGATTGTTAAATGGGCGTTTGTATTGTACAACTTTGGCGCGGCAACACAAAACATCCACAATTCATCATTCGATGATACAAAACTGAAGCTTGATTCGTGCGCCTGCTGATGTTAAACCTGTTGTAACAGCATTCAGTAGTTCTTTTCGCACCCGAAGCCATCTCTTCGCTTCAAAGGAGGAAGTATGTCACTCTTACATTCGCGCCGTCTGCGCATCCTGTTGCCGCTCTTCATCTTCTTGTTCGGTTGTTTCAACTCCTCCCCCCCGCCCCGCGCTATCGAGCCAGAACGCGCCAGCGTGGCCGTCCTGGGCGAATACGAACACCTGGCGCCGGGCAGCACAGCCAGCTTCCTCGTCCAGGTGCGCAATCCCTACGCCGCGCCGGAGCAAATGGCGCTTGCCGATCGCCAGGTTGAGGTGCTGATGGTGGGTGAGGAAGGCGTCGCGCAGCCGCTTTTTACGGGCATGACCGACAATGACGGACTCGCGCATGTCGAATTCGAGACGCCTGATGTGGACGACAACCCTCAGCAGACGCTCTTGATCCGCGCCGCCACCGACAACCAGGACACGGTGCTCACCCAGGATGTGTATATCGGGCGCGTCTACGACATCCTGATCTCCAGCGATAAGCCAGTCTATCAACCCGGCCAGGTGATTCACCTGCGGACGTTGGCGCTCGATACGCTGGACCTGCACGCGGCCGCGGATCAGACCATCACGCTGACTGTGGCTGATCCACAGGGCAACAAATTGATGCGCAAGGAGCTAGCGAACAGCCAATATGGCGTCGCCAGCGTCGATTTTGACCTCGATGCGCAAGCGGTGTCGGGCAATTACCAGATCACAGCGGAGATTGGCCCGAACACAGCCACGCGCACCGTCGAGGTGAAACCCTACACGCTGCCACGCTTCGAGATCACCTTTCAGCCAGACCAGACCTTCTATCTGCCCGGCGAAACCGCGACCGGCGCTATCGAAGCGCGCTACTTCTTTGGCAAACCGGTGGCGGGCGGCCAGGTCACCGTGCGCGGGAGCGTGACGGATGTGACGGCAGAGACGCTCTTTACCGTGACCGGTGAAACCGATGCCGACGGCGTCTACCGCTATGAAATTCCTGTGCCCGACTTTTTTGTGGGCCGGCTCGACAACCAGAGCGCTCAGGTCGATCTGGCCATCGAGGTCGTGGACACGGCCAATCACCTGGAGTCGGTCGACGAGGGCATCACCGTGGCCGAGAAAGCCTTGCTGATCGACGCCGTGCCGGAATCCGGTCTGCTGCGCCCGGGGCTGGAGAATCGCGTCTATATCGACGTGAGCACGCCCGACGGCGTTGCCGCCCCAGCCACCCTGACGATTGCCGGCGAAACCTTCCCCACCATCACGACCACCACCGACATCTATGGGCTGGCCGTGATCACGCTCACCGCGCCCGCGCAGCCTTATCTGCCGCTGGAAGTAGTCGCAACCGACGCCGCGGGCCGCGAAGTGGCGCAGCCGCTGCTGCTCGGCGGCGTGACCGGCGCCAGCGCGACCGTGCTCATGCGCCCCGCGCGCGCCGAATATCGCGTGGGCGAGACGGCCGACATCGACATCTATGTCAACGGCAGAGCCACGACTGTCTATCTGGACATCATCAAGGGGCGACAGACCTTTGGGCTGGTGGCCTTGCCAGTGGTGAACGGCGCGGCGCAGGCCGCGCTGCCCATCGACGGCAGTCTGCTTGGCACGGTTGAACTCAACGCCTACGTGGTTGGCGACGATGGCGAGATCGTGGCGGACCGCCGGCTGCTGCTCGTCAACCCGGCGCCAGCCGACATCACCGTGAGCGCCGACGCCGACGTGTACCGTCCAGGCGACACCGCGACGCTTAACATCCAGGTGCAGCGCGACGGCGCACCGATGCCCGGTGTGGTGGGGCTGGCCATCGTCGATGAATCGGTCTTCTCCGTACAGGAGCAAGCGCCGGGCTTTGCCCGCACCTACTTCCTCCTCGAACGTGAACTGCAGGAGCCGCGCTACGAGATTCACGATTTCGTCGAATTAGAAGATGGCGTCTATTCGCCTTATGACGATCTGCCCACCAACATCCGCTATGGTGACCACACCCGAGCGCGTGAGATTGCACTCGCCGGCCTCTTCGCCCACGAGTTGGCTGCACGCCAACCCGCGTTTGTGCAGGAGCCAGCGAGCGCGGCGCCCTCTTTGGCGGCAAATCTGGCCGTGGGCTGGGGGAATCGGCTCTATTTGCTGGCGCCGCTGGTGGGGCTGGCGATGTACAACGGCAGCCGCAAACGTCGCCGCCTGCTGATCGCGCTGACGTTGTTTGCGCTGGGCGCTTTCTTCTGGTCGGCGTGCGCCGCGCCGGCCGCGGCGCCGGCCGCGCCAGCAGCAGAATCCGCGGCGTCTGCGGTAGAGACCACCGCCACGCGCGGCCAGGAACCCCCGCGCTTGCGTCAGTATTTTCCGGAGACGCTCTACTGGATGCCCGAACTGGAGACCGACGCGGAGGGACGCGTCCAGGTGCAGGCGCCCATTGCCGACTCTATCACTACCTGGCGTATCAGCGTGCTGGCTTCGGACCAGGCGGGCAACCTGGGCAGCGCACAAAGCGAGCTACGCGTCTTCCAGGAGTTCTTTGTAGAGCCAGATCTGCCGCGTTTCCTGACCGCAGGCGATGAGATCGCTGTGCCCGTCAGTATCTTCAATTACCTGGACGCGCCGCAGAGCATTGCCCTCGACGTGACGCCAGGGGATTGGTTCGAGCTGACCGGCGCGGCGCCACCCACCGTCGAGGTGAGCGCCAATGAGGTGAGCGTCGTCTACGTGCCGATCCGCGTGTTGCGCAGCGGCGCGTTCCAGTTCCAGATCACAGCCACCGGTTCGCAATTCAGCGATGCGGTGGTGCGTGCAGTCGATGTGCTGCCCGACGGCCAGCAGATTTTCGACAGCGTGGGCGGGAAGCTGGAAGCCGCGCAAAGCTTTGCGGTCGGCGTTCCCGACATCGCCATCCCCGGTACAGCGCGCATGACGGTGCGCGTCTATCCCGGCGTGGTCAGTCAAGTGCTGGAAGGGCTGGAGGGTCTGTTGCAGACGCCCTACGGCTGTTTTGAGCAGACCAGCAGCGTCACCTATCCGAACGTCATGGTGCTGGATTATCTCAAGGCGACCGACCAGGCCGCGCCGCGCATCCAATTGCAGGCCGAACAGTTGATCAACCTCGGTTATCAGCGGCTGTTGACCTTCGAGGTAGGCGGGCAGCCGGGCGGTTTCAGCCTCTTTGGCGACCCGCCCGCGCAGATGATGCTCACTGCCTACGGGCTGATGGAGTTTGGCGACATGGAGGAAGTGGCGTATGTCGATCCGGCGCTGCTTGCCCGTGTGGCATCTTACCTTGTGGGGCAACAGGCGAGCGACGGCAGTTGGGCTGCAGAAGGCATGGCCATCGAAAGTGGCCTGGAGTCGGTGCAAAGCCGGCTGGCGACTACAGCTTATATTGCCTGGGGCATGGCAGATGCCGGCGTCGAACCCTACGCGGTCGAGAGAGCGGTGCGCTTTATCGAGCAGGCATTGCGCGCCGCGCCCGTTCTCGCGGCGCCGCAAAGTCCGCTGAAATCGGCCGTCGGCAGCGCTGCCACGGCTATCGATCAGAAATCTGTCGAGCAAGAAGCTGCGCCGCCGTCTGTGGGTGGATATGACGATTACACGCTGGCGCTTGCCGCTAATGCCCTGGTTGCGTCTGGCGCAGAGGCAACAGAGGTGCTGGATGAACTGGCCGCGCGCGCGTCCATCACGGAGGGAACAGCTTCCTGGGGCGCCGGCGATCTGACCTATATGGGCAGCTATGGCCAGGTGGCCGCGATCGAGACCACCGCGCTCGTCGCGCAGGCGTTGCTGCGCGCGGAGGTGCGTCCCGACCTGGCCGCGCAGGCGATCACCTATCTTGTGGAGAATCGTGCTCCGAACGGCAGCTTTTACACCACGCAGGCCACGGTGCAGGCGCTCAAAGCGCTGGTGCTGGACGCACGCAGCGCTGGTGCGGAAGGCGCTGCCACCGTAACGGTGACGCTCACCAACGCCGCGGGCAGCAGCGACAGCCGGACGCTGACCATCGATGCGGGCAATTTTGATGTTGTGCAACAGCTTAGCTTCGAAGAAATTGGCAGTGAGGGCAATCAACTAGAGATCACGGTCGATGGCGACCGCACTCTGCACTATCAGGTTGTCACCAGTTACTACCTGCCCTGGCGCGCCGTGACTTCCGCGCCAGAGGCCGCGCCGCCGATGCACGTGAGCGTCGCCTACGACCGCACCGAACTTCAGGTCAACGAAACGGTGCAGGCGCTGGCGACAGTCGAATTGCTCAGGCCGGGCATGGCGGGCACAGTGCTGGTCGACCTCGGCATCCCGCCGGGATTTACGCCAGTGACGGCGGATCTGGATGCGCTGGTGAAGGCCGGCAGGATCGAGCGCTACGAGCTGACTGGCCGCCAGATCATCCTCTATCTGACCCAGGTGCGCAGTGACGAACAACTCACCTTTGCCTACCGGCTCCAGGCAAAGTATCCGATACGTGCGCAGACCCCTGCCAGCCAGGTGTTTGATTATTATGCGCCCGACCAAGGCGACGTCGAAGCGCCGCAGCGGATTATCGTAACGTTAGGCACGCCGGATTAAGCTTGAGGGTGTTCGCGCCGGCGCGAACACCCTCAAGCTGCATCTGCAAATTTTCTCGATCTGTGCGTCCGCTGGCAAGCGCCGTGTAAAAGCGTCGATGCAGGCGCTCGCGCAGCAGTGAGCAACCTTGACAAAGCAGCAGCAAGAAGAAGGGCGCAGCCAATCTGGCGTCCTTCTTCTTGCTGCTGCTTCGGCGTTGACGGCGGCAGTGCGTTATGGAGCAGGCCAGCGTCCCGCATGCGCCATACGCTCGAAGTGGGCAATATACCGTCGTGCAAGATGCGGCCAGCCCAATTCCTGCTCGATGCGGGTTCGCCCAGCCGCGCCCATCTGCTGGCGCAGCGTTGGATTGATCGCCAGGTTAAAGATCGTGGCAGCTAGCGCGGCGGCGTCTTGCTCCGGCACGATCAGCCCGGTTTCGCCATCCACAATCGCCAGCGGATTGCCTGCGACCGGCGTGCCGATCACGGGTTTGGCGCAGCTCATGGCGTCGAGCACGCAAACATTCAGCCCGTCGGCGGGTCTGCTCACGGAAGGCATAGCCAGAAAATCAGCCAGGTTATAGTAGCGGGCGATCTCTGTTTTTGGGACATTGCCCACCCAGCGCAGCCTATCGGCCACGCCCAGCGCGGCGGCAAGTTCTTGCCAGGCTGCCTTGTCATCCCCTTCCCCCACCATCACCGCGACGATTGGCTGCGCTTGCAGCGTCGGCTCCGCCAGCGCTCGAATCAGCACGTCAAAGCCCTTCTTGGGCACCATCCGCCCGACGCACAAGGCCACAACCGCAGCGTCATCGATCTGCAGACGCTGGCGCAACGTCTCAGAAGCGCTGTCGTCAGGGCGCAGCGCGGCCGGATCGGTTCCGTAAATGATCATATCGAAGCGACTCAGATCGGCTCCCAGCGGTGCAACCGCATCGCGCAGGTCAGTGCTGTTAGCAGTCAACAGCGCGGCCTGACGCAAGGCAAAGCGCGCCATGGCGCGGAAGAGCGCGTTGCTACGCGCCACCTGCGCGTCGGAGCCAGGAATCGAGATTGCCAGTGGAATGCCGAGGCGCCGGCTGACAACGGCGCCGATAAAACCGTTCGGCAGCAGCCAGTGAGCGTGAAGCACGTCGGGGCGGCGACGGCGCGACTCCCGTAGGACTGTCTGGATGCCCCGTGCAAAGAACGCGGGGCTGAGCGCGTACGCTTCCATGCGCAGCGCCAGATCAGATTGCATGGTGCGCATGTAACCGAGCCGGTGGAGCGCGTCAGGCCAGGCATAGCGATAGAGGCGCAGCGTCACCGACCCGTGCAGTGGGCGGCGATAGGCAGGGTCGTAGGGCGCCCACACCGTGACTTCTTGTTGTTGCGCGGCCAACTCTTCGCACAACGCCTCGATGAAGACGCCGCTGAAATCGCCGGGAAAGCGGGGGTAATTGTGAGTCAATACGCCGATATGCATGGGGGGAGTGTAGCATCCCTCCCTGATCTCATAAAAAAAGCCGGGTTCCCCTTTGGAAACCCGGCTTGAGCGCTGCTATTCAGTTGTCAGGCATCTACGACAGACGCCAACGCCGGCCCCCCGCCAACGAATCTGACAACAGCCTGAGTGATAATCTTACGGCACACAGACCGAATCGCCTGGAAAGACATAATAGTGTGGCCGGCTGTAGACCCACGGATTGGCGGCCAGCATCGCGCTGGCGGACACGCCGTAGGCGGCGCCGATGCCGTACAGGCTGTCGCCAGGCTGCACTGTCACGCTGTAGCGGCAGCTACCCGACGTTGCACCCTGGTGCGGGCCATAGATCACGCTTTCCCAGTGGCCGACCTGCTGATTCTCAAAATCCCACACGTTAACAGGCGAACCAGGCTTGGAAGGCAGGCGGACGTTATAGCAAAGGGCAGTGTGCGGCAGCCAGCCAGCGCGTTCTTCTTCGCAGATCTGGTAGCGGGCGCCGGGCACGCGGTAATCGTTGGTGGCAAAGTCGAAGCGGTACTGGCCAAGACCGTCGGTCGTGACATACGCCTTGCCATCTTCTTCCGTTCCGTTGATCGGCAGCGCGCCGCCATTGTCCAACGGCTTGATCGTGATCTTCCAGTTCGGGATGCCGACCTTGCCATTGGTGTCGATCTTGCGCCCAACGAAGCTGTAGCCGAAGTCTTGTTCGTTGTAGAATTCGACCCTCACACATTCTTCACTCTGGATGACATCGACGGTGAAGCCGGTGGGGCTGGAGGGCGCCCATCCATTACGGGCTTCTTCCACCACTGTATAGGGACCGAACGGCAGATTGCTGAATGTGACTTTGCCACTCGAATCGGTGTACCCATTGGCGACAATGGTGCCGTTTGCACGCTTGACAGTCATCTTCCAACCAGGCAGCGGCGTGGAAGTCTCGTTAAATACATCGGACTTGTATACATCGATGCAACCATGCGCTACGACGCGATTCTTGAAGCGCAAGGTCTGCGGAATTGGCTGACCACTGTCATCTGCGTTCCATTCCACCAACAGTGACTGCTGGCCGGTGGAGGGGATGATCGGTGTGTAGTGGACGCCTGCTGGCGCACGCTCTTTGAAATTCCACTGGCCTTCGGTCAGATAGAAGATCGCCTCGCCAGGGTTGGAACCCGGAGCCTCACCTGTCTTTACTTCTGACGGCGATGCAAACCAGTTGCCACGTGCTGGTTCGGCGCGAATGATCCAGTCATTCAGTGGGTTGTGCTGATCGTCGATCTTGGTGACGATCACCGGCACGCGGCGCACTAACTTCCAGCGGATCTGGACGCATTTGTCGCTGCCATACTTGAGCGGCACACTGAAAGACAGAGGGGTGATCCCTTCCCAGGGGCCATTCGAGGTGGGATCCATCGAGAACGTCCAGTCGCCAACAGACAGGCCTTCCTCGATCTTGAATTTGCCGTCGGCGTCGGTTGTCACCTGACTCATTTCTGTGCCACCGGTTGGTCCATAGCTGATGGTCCACGTGTAGTCACTGAGCAGAACTTCATTGAAGTTGATGACGGAGCCTTCGATACAGATTTTGTCGTTCGGGGTGACGGGCGTATTTTCATCTTGAGCATACGCGCTGACCACAGGGATCAGCAGTCCCAGCGCCAGGATTACTGCCAGAAGCGTCCGC
>JACSRH010000295.1 GCA_014879855.1 Caldilineaceae bacterium
CTTTCAGGAGCAGGATATGAGCGGGTGGGACGAGATGTTTCCCACCATCAGCGCCTGCGCCTATCCCGGCCCTGGAGAGGCGCACGGCGCGGCGCTGCCCGACCACGGCGAAGTCTGGTCGCTGCCGTGGCAGGTGGAGGAGAGCAGCGCCGGGCGCCTGACGCTGGCTGTGCAGGGACGGGCCTTGCCCTACCGCCTCACGCGCACCCTCACATGCCGCGCGCCCGACACTCTCGACATGCGCTACCAACTCACCAATCTGAGCCATCACGCTCTCCCCTACATTTGGGCCGCGCATCCGCAGCTTGCCTGTGGTGCGGGGGCCGAAATTCACTTTCCGCCGGAGGTGACCGTGGTCTACAACACGCTGCCCGCCAGTTGGGGCTGGGGCGAGGTCGAGACCCGCTTTGACTGGCCGGT
The DNA here is from genome assembly GCA_014879855.1 of Caldilineaceae bacterium. GTDB lineage: Bacteria > Chloroflexota > Anaerolineae > Caldilineales > Caldilineaceae > Caldilinea. The sequence goes on from JACSRH010000295.1 coordinate 421, forward strand.
CGCGGCTGGCGCCGATGGCCGTCCCCTGCGGTTGGATCGCGTGGGGCCGGCCACCTTGCGCCGCGGGCGCAAGCTCTTTGCGCCGCCCGATACGCGCCCCGCCTGGGCCGCGGTGGTCTGCCAGCCGGCGGGCGATTGGCTGCACCTGGCGTGGGACGCGGCGCGCATTCCCTACCTGGGCCTGTGGGTGGACGAAGGCGCGCTGAACCAGGCGCCGGTCGCCGCGCCGGAGCCGACAACCGGCTTCTACGACAGCCTGGCCGTGGCGTGGGCGAAGCAGGCGGTTACCGTGGTCGAGGCGGGCGCGACGCGGACGTGGTCGCTCCGCGTGCGATTGGGTGCGGGCGAGCTGCCATTGTCTGCGCGCATAGAACGCGGATGACGCGGATTGGGCGGATTTTCGCGGATGTAGCCTGCACGCTTCTGTCGGATCCGCGTGACCTGCGTGCCATTATCACTCAGCTGCATCGTTGCCTCTCTGCGCATCTCTGCCTCTCCGCGTCAAAGATAGTTTTCAAGCAATCCTTGTGAAAGGAAGCAAGCATCATGAATAATCTGGAGCGCTTCAAAAAAGCAATTGCATGGCAGCCAATCGACCGCATTATGACCTACGATCTGCTCGACAACCAGGAGATCCTGGTCCGGTATGGCGGCTACGATTTCACGCGGTCGTACACCTTCGAGGAGTTGATCGAGGTCAACGCGCGGGCGTGGCAGGCCATCGGCGTCGACGCCACGCGCACCGTCTACGATCCGGTGAACCACTGGATGGGCGGCAAGATCACCAACTGGATCCGCTTTTTTGGCGTGAATCCTGACAACTGGGAAGTGCGGCAGGCGGGTGGCACCGCGTGGATCGCCAAACGCCCTTTCCGCACGCTGGCCGAGCTGGAGCGTCACATGCCGCAGCTGCCGCGCTACGAAGAGGTGCGCGATTGGTACCAGCCGGTGATCCGCCAGATCCAGGAGACGCTGGCCGCGTACGACATCGTCTATATCGGCGCGGTGGAAGGGCCGATCACCGACGCCTACACTTACATGGATATGCAGTTGTTTGCCGAGGGCATCTACGAGGCGCCCGAACTGGTGGCGCATGTGATGGACTGTACGGGCATGTTTTCGGCGCACATCGCGCGCGCCTTTGCCGAGGTGAGCACCGTGCCGCTCCTCTTCATGGGCGAAGACATTGCCGGCAGCCGCGGGCCGATCTTCAGCCCGGCCTTTGTGCGCCAGGAGGGGCTGCCGCGCTGGCGCTGGATCACGGAGCCGGTCAAGGCCCAGGGCTTCAAATTTCTCTACCACACCGATGGGCGCTACGGCGATTTTCTGCCGCTGATCTTTAACGAACTGGAGGCCGACGGGCTGAATCCCATCGAGCGCAACAACTGCAACGACATCTTTGCCATCCGCGCCGCCTATCCCGACCGGCTGCTCTTTGGCAACGTCTGCTGCATGCACACGCTGCCGCACGGCACGCTGGGCGACGTGGAGGATGAGACGCTGGAGCTGATCGAGCGCATCGGGCCGCAGGGCGGCCTCTTCATCGGTTCGTCGAGCGAAGTGCATGACTCGGTGCCGGCCGAAAACGCCGCGCACCTATACCGCACGGTGCATGAGTATGGCGCCTATCCCATCGATGGGGAACGGATCCGCGCCAGGCGGGCGGAGCTGCGACAGCGCGGCGAAGTGAAGCTCCGCTCGACTGCTCCTTGATTTGACTGCGCCGGTGGCGCACACACCGCCGGCGTTTACCGGCCTCCCTGTTGCTGCGCCCGCGCCCGAGTGGTCTGTCAATCAAGATTTTGGGTTTGGCTGACTGAGAGGAGACACAGATAGACGTCGCTAGCCTCAGATAGAAGCAGACGCCTGGCTGCTTGGCGCTTTTATCTGCGCTTATCCGCTTTTATCTGCGACTATCTGCGTGCGCTTGTTGTCGCTCTACCCAAAGTTTGATGCTTGACGGTTTACTAGCCCACTGGCGTCGCCGTTGCTTGCAGTGCCACCATGGATTGTAAGCTTTCTCTATTGCTCCCAGCACACAGGTGTGCAATAATCCTGTCAGACTCCGGACGCGACAACCTTACGCCTCAGATCACCGGTTGCGGCCAGCCTGTTGCTGATTGAAAATTATTCTGCGAAAGCCGCC
>JACSRH010000034.1 GCA_014879855.1 Caldilineaceae bacterium
TAGCGGTTGTCGAAGAAGTGCTTGGTCTGCGCGTCGTTGACCGCAATGACGGGAAAGGCCAGCTTGCCCGCCGCGGCCATCGCACGCAGCCGAATCACGCCGGTCGTGGTCTCCTCGGTGCCGCCGATGACATTCTCCAGTAGGTTGCTGCGTTTGGTGTGCAGCATAGCGACCAGATCCATGCCGTCGTCCATCGTGATGTGCGGCCTGACGTCGAGCACGCTGTTGAGATGGCTGTTGTACTGTTCGGTCGTCTCGCCTTTGATAGCGTAGACGGGCATTTCATAATAGGCGACGAGCGCCGCGGCAACGTCGTCCTGTGTGCTCAGCGGGTTGGAAGCGGCCAGGGCCACTTCGGCGCCGCCCGCGATCAGGATGCGCATCAGGTTGGCCGTCTCCGAAGTGACGTGCATGGCGGCTGCCATCCGGATGCCCTTAAAAGGCTGCTCCTTTTTGAAACGCGTCTCGATCAGGTCGAGCACCGGCATCTCCTTGGCGGCCCACTGCATGCGGAAACGTCCGCGTTCGGCCAGGTTGATGTCGGCAATGTCATATTGTCGTTCTTTGGTTGCGGTTGTCATTCAGTTTCTCCATAAAATAAGGTTCAAAGCGTCGCTACAGCGTCACCACAAAAACGCAAAGGCGCAAAGTTCACAAAGAATCAGGACGTTGTGAACAGTGAGCCCGCCGCTGCAGTTCCTCGCTCACACAAGGTAGGGGCGGCTGAAAGCCGTACAGCACTCATATCCTTCCGCTCATCTGCGGCCGCACTGTCGCGACCCCTTCGAGAAATGCACAGTGCACGCGGAAGCCATGTTTCTCATACAGCCGCCGCGCGCCGGTGTTGCGCTGGTCGACGTTGAGCACGATCGTATGCGCTCCATTCGTGCGCACCGTCTCCACAATGGCGGCCAGAATGACGCCGGCATAGCCTCGCCCGCGGCAATCTGGCCGCGTGTACATGTTGCCGATCGCGGCCACGCCGCTGGCCGCATCCACCACATGCGTGCCACCCACCGCCGCCAACCCGCCGGCGCCGTCCTCGATGCCGTAAAAGACCCCCTGCTCGATCTGCGGCGCGGCAAAGGCATCAGGCGTGAATGGCCCGCCGTGCGCAAAAAGCGCCTCCACCCGCGCCACGTCCGCGCCGGTCAACCGGCGCAGGGAAACTGCCAACGCAGAGGCGCCAAGGCGCGGAGAAGAGTCCGGCAAAGGAGGCGGGGGCTCGTTTCTGGACGCTTTGCGTCTTTGCGCCTCCGCGTTAAAAAACGCCTCGTCATGCGTCATCCCTCGCAACTCACCCGCCCCTTCCAACACCATGCGCCACATTGGCCGCCGGTCATGGTGATCGTAGCGGTGCGCGATCACTGGCGCGTGCACCTCACGCACGCTGAGATAGAGCTGATCCGGCAACTCGGCGCCAGCCAGCGCGTGCTCCAGCCCGGCCGCGTCGCCCACGGTCAGCAGCACGGGCGGCTCCAGCCCGCTGTAAAGCAGGGCCACTGCGCTCGCGTTGCTGCTGACATGCACATACCAGCGGCAATAGGGCGCCATCTCCGGCTGCAAATCGGCCAGCGCATAGGCCGACCAAACCGGGTCATCCGCCAACAACGCGGCGACCAGACCGGGAGCAGGGTTCCCACTCATTCAGCCTCGGCCAGTTCATCGACTGGTTCAGCTTCGAGCGCACCAAACAGGTGATCGAGACGCCGCTCCGTCCCGAAGTTGGCGGCATAGCGCGCGGCAAACTCGGCGCGCGTGAAGTGATGCGCCGTGGTGCCGCGCTCTTCCAGCGCATAGGCGCCACACAGCGCGGCCACACGTCCGGCCACATCCCACGGCAGCCCGGCCAACACCGCGGCAAAGAGCCCGCCGCGATAGGCGTCGCCCGCGCCGGTCGGATCAATGGATCTGTCGACGCGCGCCGCGGGCACGTCGATTGCCAGCCCGTCCACGTAGATGCGGCTGCCCTCCTTGCCCAATGTGTTGATCAACACGGCAACTTTGCTGCGCAGGTCGTCGTGCGTCCAGCCAGTTTTGTTGAGGATCATCGCCAATTCGTACTCATTACAGAGCAGATAGGTGGCGCCGGGGATGCTCGCGGCTAGCTCCTCCCCGCTGAGCCGGGCAATTTGCTGGCTGGGGTCATAGGCGTAGGGGATGCCCAGCCGCTGGCACTCCTGGGCATAATGCAGCATGGCGCCTGGATCATTCGGGCTGATCACGACCACTTGGGCGTCGCAGAGGCCGCGCGCTTCCAGGCTGTAGTGGCGTGCATGAGCCATGGCGCCCGTGTAAAAGATGGCGATCTGGTTCTGTTCCTGGTCGCTGCCCACAAAAAAGGAGGCGGTGAACTCTTCCGGGATCTCGACGATATGGTCGGTGCGCAAGCCGTTCTCTTCCATCCAGCGCCGATAGTCGCCAAAATCCTGCCCGACCGTGGCAAAGACGATCGGGTCGGCGCCTAACAACTTCATTGTGTAGGCAATATTGGCCGCCACGCCGCCGCGCTCCTTGCGCATCGATTCGGCCAGAAAGCTCAGGCTGATCTTGTCGAGC
>JACSRH010000066.1 GCA_014879855.1 Caldilineaceae bacterium
GAATTGTCGATGGAGCAGTCTAGTGAAATTGTGTTTCAGTATCCACTCTGCTGGATCGTCTTCTGGTTCCATCCCAATTTCCATAATAGTTTCCCAACCCTCGATGTTTCAGTATCCACTCTGCTGGATCGTCTTCTGGTTCTGGTTGCAGAGTGGCATCTACACGCTCTTTATGGTCGTTTCAGTATCCACTCTGCTGGATCGTCTTCTGGTTCACCCTGCGCATGTGTTGGAGTGGAATGAGGTAGAAGTTTCAGTATCCACTCTGCTGGATCGTCTTCTGGTTCCCAACAAGCGCAAGGCGTTTGCAATGCTCGCTGATGTTTCAGTATCCACTCTGCTGGATCGTCTTCTGGTTCACTTCTTTGCAGAAGTTGTTTTGCCAAAACCAGAAGTTTCAGTATCCACTCTGCTGGATCGTCTTCTGGTTCCAATGACAGAGACAGAAACTGAGGAGAACTAACATGTTTCAGTATCCACTCTGCTGGATCGTCTTCTGGTTCGACGCGAGTTATTTACACATATTTCTTGTTCTAAAGTTTCAGTATCCACTCTGCTGGATCGTCTTCTGGTTCCCTAATGGCGGTATCAGTAGCCTTACGCTATAAGAAGTTTCAGTATCCACTCTGCTGGATCGTCTTCTGGTTCACTCGTCGCTACCAGAATCCTTTAGCCACTGATTAGTTTCAGTATCCACTCTGCTGGATCGTCTTCTGGTTCGACCTTGATAGATGTATCTTATGTTCTCACCAAAAGTTTCAGTATCCACTCTGCTGGATCGTCTTCTGGTTCGTGCAGCGCACCGACCTGGACATTGACTCACCTGAGGTTTCAGTATCCACTCTGCTGGATCGTCTTCTGGTTCACGCTGCGGCTGGAGGTTGATGGTAGCACGATCCGTGTTTCAGTATCCACTCTGCTGGATCGTCTTCTGGTTCGCAACGCGGCTACGTTGAGCGTACTGAGGTAACAGGTTTCAGTATCCACTCTGCTGGATCGTCTTCTGGTTCTGTGCTACAATGGTTTCATGCCAACCAACCAAACAGTTTCAGTATCCACTCTGCTGGATCGTCTTCTGGTTCCCAACGTGCGCAATGAGTTGGCCCAGGCGCAAATCGTTTCAGTATCCACTCTGCTGGATCGTCTTCTGGTTCACGCCACCATCACGGAGTTGGAGTACAAACTCCAGCGTTTCAGTATCCACTCTGCTGGATCGTCTTCTGGTTCTAAAGGCCTGGGATGTCCACCCCATACCGATTGGGTGTTTCAGTATCCACTCTGCTGGATCGTCTTCTGGTTCTCTGCGCCCGCCATCCCTCGTCTACGTACAGTAGTAGTTTCAGTATCCACTCTGCTGGATCGTCTTCTGGTTCCGCCCCTGCGATAGCGCCGCATCAGGTTGAAAATGACCAGTGCATCGCTTTCCTGCTCTCCTGGCCCCGTTCATGCCCCTCCCTTTTTCGCCTTTCGCTCAAGGTTCTTGCCGCGTTGCAGGACATTTTCTCAACTATCCATTTGCACAAAAAGCCGCCTGGTTTGCGAGACGGCTGATCAAAGCTACCCCTCTGGGCCACTTGTCTCCACACTACCCGCCGAACAAATTCTGCGTCACCAATCAACGCGAACAGACACAGGTTTGCGAAAGCGCCGTCGCTACATGCCAATTATAGCGTGTCGTTGCAAAAGCGGCGAAACTCGCAATCGACACAGCGGCTGCGCTGCGCAGTCGGCGCCGGCATCTGCTCGCGCGTCACCAGCGTGCGGATGGCAGCCACCGTCCGCTCTGCCTCACGCCGCAGCCGTTTGTCCAGCGCCACGCGCACGGCCCGCTTGAGCGGGATCAGGTAGATGACGCCCTCCGGCGCCGGCGCACCCCACGCCTCCTCCAGCATCATGCCGTAACAGGCCAGTTGCAGCATGAAGTGGCGTCCTGGCTCATGCCGACTCAACTTGAAATCGACCGGCAGCAGCGTGCGCGCCGCCCCTTCGCCGCTCTCCACCACCAGATCCACCTGCGCCGTGCATTGGAGCCGCGCCGAAGTCAGCGCTACGTTGAAGTGGCGAATCCCCTCCGCCACGCCATATTCCTGCAGCGAGCGCCGCTTCTCCAGCCGCTCCGTCTCTTCCTGCATGTCGATGCCACGCGTCATCTTGAAGGTGACCGGACGCAGACCGGGCAGGCAATATTCGTAGTAGACGACGCGCGCACAATAGGCATACTGTTTGATGTCCGTCACGCGCACCAGCCACGCCGGCTCGGCCACACCGTCTGCCACAAGATCGGCTATGCGCTCACCTGTTGCCGCCATTACTCCGCCTCCTTTGGGTTTGCAGCTTCTGTCTGCTCGATTGAAATGCGGCTCCGCCAGTCGTTGCGGCAGAGCGGGAAGAGATCGATCTTGCCCGCTGCCTTGCCCAGCCGCTTGGTCAGCTTGAGCATCAGCTCCTCCTGATGGTTGCTGCTCAGGTCTCCCAGAAACGCACTGTACTGCAGCCGGTCCAGCCCATAGTCCAGACAGAAGGTCGCAATCTTGCCGCGAATTTTGTCATCCGGAATGTCGTACAGCAGCAGACACTTCATCTCCCCTCCTGAACAGCTTTACAGGCGAATCAGAAATCCCTTTAACGCAAAGTCGCAAAAAAGCAATGGCGCAAAAAATTTTTCATGAATAAATCCGCGCGCATCCGTCAAATCCGTCAAATCCGCGGTCTATTCTTCTCTTCCTACCAGGATGAGACAAACGCTTCGTAGACCGGCCGCTCGTCACGCAGAAAGGTGGCCAGGTGGCGCGCCTGCATCTGGATGATCGCGCGCAGCGGGTGGCGCTTGTTCTCATAAGGCTCCGCGCCCTCCAGCCGCGCGATCACCTTCTCCGCCACACTGTGGCGCGCCGCCTCCGTCAGCCGCCCGCGCTCGTCCATCTCCACCACCATCCCCCGGTTGACCATCGCCAGCACCGTGCGATCCACCACCGTCTGCCGGAACTCCTCCACCAGGTCGAAAACCAGGCTGGGCTTGCCCGGCCGGTCGACGTGCAGAAAGCCGGCGTACGGATCCAGCCCGGCCAGCACCAGCGCCCGCTCCACCTGTCCATAGAGGATGCCGTAGCCATAGTTCAGCGCGGCGTTGAACGGATCCATCGCGCCCTGGGTGCGTCGTCCGGGCCACGCCACCTCGTTCAGGAACAATTGCTTGATCCCCGCCCAGTACTTCTGCGCCGCCCGCCCCTCAATTGAGAGCAGCACCCCGCGACAGGCATCCACCGACGCGCCGCTGCAGCGCTCCAGCTCGGCCAGATGGTCGAGCACCTCATCCGCCAGCAGACGCACCTCGGCATACACTTCGGGCTGCTTCTCGCGCCGGTTCTTGGTCAGATATTTGAGCAGGTTGCTCTGGTTGCGCAGCTTGCCCGCGGCCAGGGCCTTGGCAAAGGCCAGCCCCTTCTCGCCCTCGCGCGCCTGCAACTGCGCGCGCCGCGTCTGGATCGTTGCGGTCAGCGACGCGCTGTAGAGGCTGCCCACCGGATGGCCGCGCGTGTCCAGAAAATGAATGGGGATGCCCCCCTCCGCGCAGGCCGCCACCGCATCGCTGCTCAGGCTGATGCCCTTGCCGGTAATCAGCACTGTCTCCAGATGCATCAGCGGCGCCTCCACCCGCTTCTCGCCCTGGCAGGTCACGCTCAGCCGCTCGCTCTTCTTGCCCACAAAGCTGCCATACTCATCCACAATCAGATGTTGGACGATCGCCATCGTCTGCTCCTTTTGCACCCATTCGGTAACTGTTTAGCCCGCTCAAAATGGCACGCGGATGACGCGGATTGATCGGATGCTTGCTGATCTGCGTGTATCCGCCGAATCCGCGTCATCCGCGTGCCATCTCTTCTCCTCTGATCACGCTGTGCGCAGCAATTGATAGACGCCGCAGCCTTTGACCACATTCTTGCCAACCTGCACGACCTCGCCCCACACCAGCCACGGCAGCAGCGCGTCCCAGCTTGCGGCCTGGTAACACGCCTTGCCCACCAGACCGCCCAGCTGCTGCGCCCGCCCCAGCCGACCAGAGTAGCCGGCCACATCCCACCAGCTTGTCTGGTCGGCGAGCAGCGTCACCACATCCGCGGCCGGGTAGAGATCGCGCTTGAGCACCACGTCGGGCCGGCCGCCGCCATGCTGCGCGCACAGGTCGAGCACGCGCAGCACGACCTGCTTGGCCAGCGGGAAGAAGGCCGGCGTCTTGACCGTCGCCTCCCCTTGGATCAGCCGCAGCGGCGTCAGGAATTCGATGCCCAGCAGGTTTTCCTGCGCGCGCACCTGCTGGGCAAGCCGGGCAGCGCTGGCGAGCACCTGCGCGTGCGTCACCGGCGCGGTGGCCGTGTGCACGGTGGACGCACCCGGCGCCAGCATCGTCTTCTCCTCACCCGTCAGCGGGTTGACCGCGTCGATGCGCTCCACCGCAAAGCGGCCACGCGCTCCCGCCCCATTCTGCGCGCCCACCCCTTCCTCGCCCATCGCCCGCACCGCCAGCACCAGATAGGGCAGATAGGCGAGCGTGTCGCCAAAGAGGGTCAGGCCAAAGGTGAAGCGCTCGCCCGGCGCAAAGTGGCTCTGCGCCTGTTCTGGCGGCCGCAGCGCATAGGGCCGCCGGAGGTCGCCGCCCTCTTCGGGCGTCGCCTCCATGCTCAGCAACTGGCAGACCGGACAGAGCGCCTGATGCAACGGGTCGGTCTCCGCCGCGCGCCATTCCGGGCAGTAGCTGCGCCGCAGCGCACCCGCCAGCGCCCCGCGCAGCGCGCTGCCCTTGAAGTCGTGAAAGGTGATCGGCGTCTCCGCCACGACGGTGAAGCGCAGCGGGTGCGCGGTGAGGGGGATAGACGTCACTTGTGTTTGTGTTGAAGTGTTCATTGGCTTTGTGATACTATGGTGCCCATATTTGGCATGTACAAAGGATAATTCATGACCTCAATCAACCTGACCATTGAACTTCCTGATGCGCTCGCAAGAGATGCGCAACGCGCAGGGCTGCTTACGTCGCGATCAATTGTCAATTTGCTAAGCGCAGAGTTAAAACGCCAGCAGATCGAGCAGCTTTTTGCGACCGCCGATCAACTGGCGGATCAAGCTGCACCCGTGATGAGCGCGGCCGAGATCGAGGCAGAAATCGAAGCTGCACGGATGGAACGGCGGCAGCGCAGTGCGCGTGGTGATTGACACCAATATTGCCATCTCTGGCTTGTTCTGGCAGGGGGCGCCGCGTGAAGTGCTTGAGCTTGCCCGATCCAGCAGCATTCGACTTTATCTATCTTCCGATCTCCTGCAGGAACTTGACGAGGTGTTGCATCGCCCCAAGTTTGCCATTCGGATTGCCAGAACCAATCAGTCCATTGAGACAATTCTGCAGAACTTTGCTGCGCTGTGCACTGTCATCACAGCACCTCCCTTGCCTCAACCCGTCGCATCAGATGCAGACGACGATGCAGTGCTGGCCTGTGCTGTCGCAATCGATGCGGCCGTGATCGTCTCTGGAGATCGTCATCTGCTCGATCTTGTGACTTATGCCGGCATCCCCATCTTCGCTGCTCACCATTTTCTGCAGTGGGCGGAGGCTCGCTTGAGCAGTTGACTCGCTTGGTTGAACTGTAAATTCTGTGCGTACTGGCGTTTGAAGGTTAATTCAGCCTTCGATACAACGTGTACCCTCGACTGCTGCCTGCTACCTGATACGGGATGGTCACATTGCGCAGCACGCGGGTGACCCGCTTGTCCGTGTAAACATTCACCTGCTCAAAGCTCAGATCGGGCGTGCAGTCATCCATGAGCTGCATGGTGCCGTAAAGCGGAAAGTCAGTCGCGGCAGTTGACAGATCGACGAAACCGGATGCCAGCGCTTCGTTTTCGACGGGTCGTTCAAGCACCTGAATAAAGCCGCCGCGTTTCCCAATGTAGTTGATCAGAGCCAGCCAGCGCGCCCAAGGTGCGTCAGGATTCTCTACATCCAAAGCAACTTGAAGCTCGCCTTGCCACTGCACATACTCACGAAAGCCAACACTGTTGATCAATGCGCGCGTCAGTCCAGTTTCGGGATCAAGTTCCGGCTTGCCCTTCATCGGCTTAAGAATTTTGGTGAATGTGTTGTTGACTGTGATCCACGCCGGCCCGCGCACGGCAACCTTTGCATCGCGCAGTGACGGCCAGATTGCCTCACCCATTGCCAGCCCGCTATTTTGGATTGCCACGTTGAGCAGCGCCATCTTGAGTGCATACGGTGTCGGCAGTAGCAGAGACTTGCCGCCTGTCGAGGTTGCCGTTGCCAGCTTCAGCGAAATCAGGCTCACCGGCGCATACGTTGCCACATACCACATGGCTTCACCTACGCTTTCGCCGAATAGACTTCACCTTCAGCGGCCAGACGCGTCAGAATTTCCACCAATTCCGCCAGCGAAGCAAACCGCTCCACCACCAGGCGCCCTTCATGCAGTTTGTTCAACGATGCTGCAATGGCTACCATCTGGTCGGCAAAAGCTCGGTTGAGCGGGCTGAGCAGCGGCGCCGGCGCTGGCCCGGTGCTGTAAGCCAGCGCACCGCACACATCGACAATGTGCGGGTTCTGCGTGTTGCGCATGGCGCCGTTTGGCTGCACAAAGGTGTAGGCTACGCTCTGCAACAGCGCTGCCAGGCGCTTGCTGCGCTCCCCTTCCTCTACGGTATACTTCTGGCTGATGTCGTTATAGCCGATCCGTTGCGCCTCGATGTTGACCACAATGGCATACTGGCCGCTGTTAGCCGGTCGGTGGAAGATCGCCTGCCCCAGATTGCTCTCGCGCTCGCTCTTGTCGCTGGGAATCTCTTTGCGGTCTGGATCGTATTTGACATGAAAGTACTGGTCGGTCGTCACGGCATCGGGCAGACCCACCGCCCAGCCAAATTCGACCACGCTCTTGCGTGGCGTTGACTGGCCTTCGGTAATCAGATTGCCTTCCATGTCATCCAGCGTGCAGGTCAGCAACCGGTCCACCACCTGGATGGGCGTTTTCCCGCGCACCCAGCCCCGGAATTCTGGATCCGCCGACATGCGATTGGCGTCAAAGATGCTGCACGCCGCGCACAGCGGCAGTTCCTGGTCGCGGCTGATGGCGTAAAGATGTTCCGCCTGAATGTGTTTGAGCATGTCACCGCTGATGGCGTTGACGTTGTAGATGCGGCCATCTTCGCCGACAATGTTGACCATGCGCGTCTGGATCTGGTTGCCCTCGCCCCCTTCATTATTGAGTGAGTGCAGATTGAGCGTGGCCTGTGCGGCGATAGAGAGATTGTAAAGCGTTGTCATTGCGTGATCTCCTCAGGATAAACTTTGAATAAAGAATGGCTGGTTAGTCGTTCGTTTCCGCCACAACGCTGGTCGCATCGGCGGCTTCTGCACCCTCCTCCTCTTTTGCTTTTGGATCGCGTGCGTAGCCAAAAGCAATGAGCAAGTGGCAGATCGTCTGCGGGCCATACTCGTCGATCAGCCCAACTACATCGGCAATGTCTTCGGTCGTGATGGCCTTGCGCCGTGATGCGCCCTTCGTACGCTCGTGAACCAGTAGGTTTTCTTCGTTGTAGCTTTGCATGAACTCGGAGAGCGCCTGAATGAAGTCATCCGCATACTGGCTCCTGCGCTTCAAATCCTGTCCAAGCCCATAACGGATGTCAAAGCGGCTGGTTTTGCGTCCGAGATACTGGGGGATCACCGTGCTGCGCCGGATCGCATCGGCAACATTACGGAACCCCTGATTCGCCAGGATCGGCGACAACTTGGCATCCTTCATCTCAATTAACCTCCTCATATTGGTCTCGCTAAAGGGTTTGACATAGAATTGGCTGCGCTCGATTGCGCTCATCAGGTAGCTGCTATAGCCGCTGGTAAAGTCAAAGAAGGCGCGCAGTTGTCCGCCAGCCACAAAATCCCGATAGGCTTGCAGCAAGGCTGCACCCTCGCTCTTCTCCTCTCCAATGGCATCGATGCGTTCAAGGTGCTCTTCAATCACGCTTTTGAAGCGCTCCGCCTGCTCAAAAGAAACGATCTCGGCTGCCCAGTCCGGCACGCCCAGTGCGGCCAGGTTGACCATGGTGTAAGAGTTCTGGCTGAGCAGCATATAGCTGGCGACATCCATGCCGGCGACCAGATTCTGCACCGACCCGCCGCCAAACAGCCCCAGATTTTCCGTCTCAATGCTGTAGGTCAGCGCCACTTCCGTGTAGAGCAGCGCGGCTTTGACATCCAATTTGATCGATGAACTGTTCCAAAGCCGGTCACGAAAGCGTGCAAAGATTTCATCATGTGCGGCAAGGCGCAGACGGCGCGGGAGCAGCACATAAGTTTTGCGTACATCGGCATTGGTGGCGTTGCGCGGCGCCGCGGCTGCCCACAGCCCGACCGTCTTCAGATACTCAAGCAGCCAGAAGCTCTTTTCGTTGCTCATCGCCAGCCCGTTGGCCTTCGTCCGATTCTGTCCTTTGCCCATGTGCGGATTGAACAACTGCGAGGCGGTCGTCTCCACCATCAGATCGACAGCCTTGGCAGCCTTTTTCCACCGGGCGATGATGGCGGCTCGATCTACGGGCGGTGCGGCAAACAACTCAAAAATTGTCCGCAGGTTTAGCGCCAGCAGCGGCTGCTCACAGCGCCGCCACTGCTCGATCAGGCTGTTGTGGTTGGCCTGCGCCTGCATCCGGTAATCGCCGAGATAGGTGACAATCGTCCAGTCGGGCGCGGGCTTCTTGTCGGCCAGCAGTTGCTCCATCTCCGCGCCGGCGGCCTTGGCGTCGGCGATCTGCTTGCGCAATGCCTGAAACTCGCGCAGGTTGTCCCATTCCGCATCGACGCTGCGCACCAGGATGGCGCTTTGGAGATCGTCCGGCACAGTGATCTTGCTGCTCGCCACAAAGGGCGCCTGTTCGAACGGCCGGATGCGCTCCAGCCACTCCTCCTCGATCTCGACGCCGGCATCGATACCATACCAGCCGCCCACATCCTCGATCATGACCTTCCGGCTGCCTGTCATCTGCTCCACCACTTCGGCGGCGACTTTGGCAAGACCAAAAGCCAGCAGCGCGTCGGACAGCGTGCCTGATTCTTTGGGAATGAATAACTTTTGGGTTGGCTTCACCTGATTCTACGCCTCCTTAAAATTTGGTGCTCAAACAATTCAACACTGCTGCGTCAGCTTATGGATTTTCTTCCTGCGACAACCCATCGCACAGCCGCAACATCCGCACGATCCAGAAATAGAACAGCGTCTGTTCAAAGTCGCCCGCTTCGATCAGCACCTGTTCAAGCTGGATCGGCGGCTTGCTCATCAGTAGTTCTGCATCTGTCGCTGCAAAACCAGCTTCTTCCAGCGCCGCCAGCGCGGCTGCGGTTGCCGCACTGTGCAGGCGATACTCCCCCAGGCTTCCCGCCGTTGCGCTGTGATGGCGAGCAATTGCTGTCACCACGGCGCGCCCCAGCCGGGGATCACCGGCTAGATCGTCAACGATGCGGGCGCCGGCGACAGCACCCTCCGCCGCGTGGGGCGGTCGCTTACACTGCCGGTTGGCGGCCTGTTTCGCCTGGATGTGCAGCGGATCGTTTGGCGACCAAGTGGTGTGCACTGCCATGTAATCCGCTGCGATCGCTTCCCCGATGCCCTGCTGGTAGAGCCGCACCCATCGCTGCCAACGCTCATCCATCTTTGCCAGATCGTGCAGTGCAATCGCCAGGCGGATGGCCCGGTCAAGCCCATCCGCCGGCAAGTTCCAGTGTTTGGCAAGGCGCGCCTGAACACAGCGATAATCCGTCGCAAACTCGCGTTGGTACACCTGCAGCATGGCGCCGATGTGCTCTGGATAGCTCTCCAACTGGTAGCTGTACCCGCCCTGGCTGTTGCGCGGCTTGCGCTCGCCTGGTGGCGACGACCATCCGCCCTGTTCTGGCGGGACGATGCGGAAGCCGACTTCGCCGTCATAGGCGCAGAACGCACAGTTGACGACCACCACGGCGGTTTCATCCAGCAGTGTGGCGTCGTGGACTTCAAGCCACCTGTACGTCACAGGCTGCATAGGATCATCGGCGTCGCGCTCATCGGCGATGGGCAGGCGCATCAGCCAGTTTTGTTCGTCATCTTCCGGCTGCCAGCCCTGTGCGTAGTTTTGCAGCGTCTTCAACAGCCCCTTGACCGTGCCCCGCCACAACCCAAACCCCGACGCTTTGAAAGGATCACCGACTGCCGCCGGCGTCGGTGCAGCAAGCACGGTGATATTGTCGATACGCCGGATCAGCTTGGTGCGCAGCGCACGCTCGCCGCGCATCGCCGCTTCGATCTCCTGGCGCAGCAAGCTTTTCTGACGCTGCATGGCGTCAAGCAACCTGCGATCGCTGTCAGTGTGCACCTCGTCGATGATCACCTGCTCGGCAGTAAAGTCCAGCGTCTGACCACTGCGCGGCAGCAGGCTGGCCCAAGTCGCTGCGCTCAACTGTTGCGGGTAGGGCAGATAATCCCGTCGCTCCTCGCCGCTGTGCGTCTGTTTTATTGGCACATTGTAAACATGCACGACCCCTTGTTCACCCGGATAGCGGGCGCAGCGCCCCGCGCGCTGAAAGACGGCATTGGCCGGTGCGACCTCCGTGTGCAGATGCTCGCAGGTAACATCCAGCCCAACCTCAACTACCTGGGTCGCAACCAGGATGGCGCTGGCAGCGCTTCGCTTGTCGTTCTCTTTACCAAACTCTTGCCGGAGCCACTCTTCTTTGCTCCGTCGATCTTCCGGGGTAAAGCGGCTGTGCAGGAGCATAACTGTCACATCCTCCCCCGCCAGCTCCTGTAACGCCTGATAAAGGTTCTGCGCGCGTTGCACCTGGTTGCAGATTGCAATTGAACGGGTGTGATGTGCAGCGAGTACAGCCTGCGCTGACAGTTCCGCGTCCTCGATTGTGTAGCTCCGGCTGCGTGGCCGCTGACCGTTTCCCGACGCGATCGCCAGATACTCCGCTGGAGAGACCTGCACAACTTCGGCGTCAAGCAGGCTCGCCAGCTCCTGCAACATTGTGCTGGAAAAGGTCGCCGTCATCAGCACAAAAGGCACAATGCCGCGCAGGTTCATCAGCAGGGTCAGGGTCGTGGTCATCGCCCCTGCCACGCCGTCTTCACCGGATTGCGGAAAGAGATGGAACTCATCAAACACCAGGTAAGACGAATAGAAGGCGCCAGCATTCAGATTGCCCATGCCGGGCGACAGCGAGTAGGGCACGGCCAGCGCGCTGCTGAGGCTCTGGTCGATAGTGGCAAAGATCAGATCGCCCCTAAAGGTGGGGTTGTTGGGCTGTTCGCCTGTCTGGATCGATGTCCTGATCGGTTCATGTGCGTATAGGCGCTGGTATTTTGCTGTCAGGTCAGCGTACTCGATGTAGAACTGATTCGCCAACACTCGCATCGGCGCCGAATAGATGCACTTGCGCGGCAGCGTCTCCGGCGGCAGATCATAGAACGCTTCCACATAGGGCGCCAGCGCCGCCCGCGTCTTGCCTGTGCCTGTTGGCGCCTGAATGATGACTGACCTGCCATGAAGGACGTGCTCTTTCACACGTTCCTGATATGGGTAAAGCGCCATGGGATCAACCTCCAAAGAAATCTTCCACTGTTGTCGAGCGCGCCATCTTCTCCCCTTCCACCTCATACAATCTTGCCAGGGCGCGCACTCCACCGACCACCATTTCGCGCATTTCCACCGGCCCCAGCACCTCCACATCCGCCCCCCAGCCTCTTACCCACGGCAGCATCTCGCGCCACTCCGCGATCTCGGCCTCCCACAGACAGCCACCATCCTCGCTGTCGGTGATGCGCTCCAGCGGATGCCAGATCGTCTCCTTCACCCGGCGCGTGGCTGTTCCCGGCGCAAAACGCAGCGTGACCGTCTGCGGGGTTTCGTCGCTGCCCCACACGCCCCACGCATGACGCAGCAGCGTCTGCTCATCAAAGTCTTCTGGCGGCGCAAAGGGGCTGCTGAGCATCGCCCGCTCGATCCGCTCCAGCTTGAGCGTGATCACCCGCCGCGCCAGATCACTGTAGCCGATCACATAAACGCTGTCACTCCACGGTGACGGCTCCAGCAGATAGGGATCAAAACGGTGCGTACGCACGCGCTGGCTTTTGAGGGGCCGGTACTCAAGCCGCAGTTGCAGACTCTCCACCCACGCCTGCGCCACCGTCTCAAAAATCGTCGCCCGCTGCGGGTCGCTGCGCTGGCGCAGGATCTGCTCGGCAGCTTTGACCAGCCGCTCCGTCATCGGCTGGTGCAGCGACACCGCCACCTTCTCCAGCGCGCTGGCCGTCTGCTCGTGCGCAAAGCGCGTCTGCTGCGACGTGCGCCGCGCGGCCAGATACAGGCTCAACGCCTCCACCATCCCCAGGCGCACATTCGAGATATAACGTCGCCGGTCGATCCGGTAGCGCCCTTCTTCGTCCTCGATAAAAGGATGCACCCGCTCCAATTCAATACGGTCCCGATAGATGGTGCTGCGGTCAACGCCCAACCGGTCACTCATTTCTACATCGCTGTAGCTGCGTTGGCAGTACCACAGCTTCATCTGGTCAAGGCGCTCCGCTTTGTTCATGCCTCTACTCATCAGACTGCCTTTCTCTTCATCGATTGTCAGCGACGGCAACTGGCGTCGCGGGAAGCGTCAGTTGCCGCCGCTTTGTACACACAGCCGTACCGTAGCACACCACGTTGCGAAATTCCGCAACACTACCCAATTTTATCGATCACCTGTGCTTGCCGAAGGGCCACAGCCCGCCTTTTTCATCCTCAGCCAGCAAAATACCTGCCTCATCGATGCTGGGCAGCCGGCGGGTGACCGTAGAGGGCGCAACGCCCAACTGTCGCGCCAAATCTCGCGCGGAGATTCCAGGCTGCTGCTCGATCAATTCCACCATTGCCTCAAACTCGTCTTCCTTTTTGCGCCAGAATGCCATGAGCTTTCTCCTTTGATGTGAAACACGAACTGTCGTGCTGCCATCGTGGAGGAAAGCTGTTGCAAGTACTGCACACTGGCGCTGGATTCTGGTTGTTCAAAAATGTGAGTGTTTGCAGATTATGGCCTTATACAAACATGCTGCTCAATTGCGTGCACAACTGTCTGTATATTTTTGTCTGTATATTTTTGTCTGCATCTTCTTAATCGCATCTTCACCACTCGATCCTTCTCGCTCAAACAAAAGCCGAGATTTTTGGCTGCTTTCCCGCCACCGCCCCGGACATCGCCGCACACGCAACGTCATCAGTCTCCATCCAGAAATTGGTTGCGGCGTCCTGGGGGTCTCATTACGGAAGCTGCTCCGCAGAAAATTTCTGAATAGACGCTAAATTGACAGCCCGCACCGGGTGGTGGATAGTAAAGCCTATGGGAAACGACCACTGCACGCGGCGGGATAGTCGCCGGTGAACCACGGGAGCTTCTATGCCAATGCTGAAATCTGGATGGCTGCTCTATGCATTTCTGTCCGCCTTCTTTGCCGCGCTGACCACCATTCTGGTCAAGCTGGGCGTGCAGGGCGTTAGCTCGAACCTGGCGACCGCGGTGCGCACGGTCGTGATTTTGATCCTGGCCTGGGTGTGGGTCTTTACTACGGGCGAGGTGAAGGGGCTAAGCGCAATCCCGCAGCGCACAATGCTTTTCCTGCTCCTCTCCGGCGTGGCGACGGGTCTCTCCTGGCTCTTCTACTTCCGCGCGCTGCAGGAGGGGCAGACGGCGCTGGTGGCGGCGATCGACAAGTCAAGCCTGCTGCTGGTGGTGGTGCTGGCCGCACTCTTTCTGCACGAACCGCTAACTTGGCGCTCGACCGTTGGCGCGCTGCTCATGGTGGGCGGCATCCTCGTCATCTCGCTCTGAACAGGAAGCGTATGTCCGAAATTATTCTCGTCAACGTGACCGGCCAGGATCGCACCGGGCTGGTGGCGCGCGTCACCGGCGTGCTGGCCGAGCATGGCGTCAACGTGCTCGACATCGGGCAGGCGGTCATCCACGATTACATCTCGCTCGGGCTACTCGTCGAGATTCCCGACGAAAATCACGCCTCGCCCGTGCTCAAGGACCTGCTCTTCGCCGGCCACGAG
>JACSRH010000033.1 GCA_014879855.1 Caldilineaceae bacterium
ACGCAGATTCTGCCGCGCGAAGAAGCCTTCCAAATCCCAGACCTGATCCGCACCAGGATCAACCTGCTGCCGGAAGGCATTGCGGAGGTGCGCACGGTGGAGATCGTCGGGCTGGACTTACAGGCCGACGGCGGCACGCACGTCGCCAACACGCAGGAGGTCGGCGCGATTCGGGTAGTGGATTATAAGAGCAAAGGGGCGATCAACAAGCGGATTTATATAGCGTTGCCGGGGTAGCGTCTGTTTTACACGGATATTTCGCTTGGACACGACAACAAAGTTGTTTCGATGCGTGATCCAACTTTGACAATGACACATCTAACGCTCTTACGATATTGGGAATTGTGTCATTGTTCAGTCGCAGGAGTACAACGCCAACATGAGGCAGACCATCGCGGAAGACAAGATCGCCGTCTTTGTCAATGGTGACGATGATCCGTCGTGCTGCAACCGTATACGAGAGAATGTCAGTTAGGCTTCTGCCATGTCACCACTTCTTGCACTTCCCTTGAAAGACCGTTTGTGTGTTGTGCGAGCAGTGTAGTTTGTTTTTTAGTGAGAAGCAACCAATCAGTTCAGGATACAGGTTTGGATGATGAGCACCAATCCACAGTTCAACGAAGTCAAAGCCAGCGTCAACTACCCGGAGCTGGAGGAGAAGATACTGCAGCTCTGGCGTCAGCGTCACGTCTTCCAGCGCAGCATGAGCGAGCGGGAGGACGGGCCAGAATATGTCTTCTTCGAGGGGCCGCCGACCGCCAATGGCCGGCCTGGCATCCATCATGTGCTGGCGCGCGCCTTCAAGGATCTCTTCCCGCGCTACAAGACGATGCAGGGCTACTATGTCCAGCGACGCGGCGGCTGGGACACGCACGGCTTGCCCGTCGAGATCGAGGTGGAGAAGAAGCTGGGCCTCACCGGCAAGCAGCAGATCGAGGCGTATGGCATCGCCAACTTCAATGAACTCTGCCGCGACTCGACGATGGAATACATCGCGGAGTGGGAAGAAGTCACCGAGCGCATGGCCTACTGGGTGGACCTCAGCACGGCCTACGTCACCTTCCGCAACGAATACATCGAGTCGCTCTGGTGGATCCTCAAACAGTTCTGGGAGAAGGGACTGCTCTTCCAGGGCTACAAGATCGTACCCTACTGCCCGCGCTGCGGCACGCCGCTGAGCAGCCACGAGCTGTCGCTGGGTTACAAGGAAGGCACTATCGATCCCAGCGTCTACGTCAAGTTTCGCGTGAAGCGCGATCAGGGCCGCGCCTACGTGCAGAGCGGCCGCTCGCCGGAAGAAGTCGAGCACCTCCTCGCCTGGACAACCACGCCGTGGACGCTGCCCGGCAATGTGGCGCTGGCCGTGGGCGCCGACATCGATTATGTGCGCGTGCGCGATGTCAGCGGCGACATTCTGACGCTGGCGGCGGAGCTGGCCGAGCGCGTGCTGCGGCCCGGCTATGAGGTGCTTGAGCAGATGAAGGGCCGCGATCTGGCCGGCATCCACTACGAGCCGCTCTATACTTTCTACCCGGTGGAAGGGGACTACGCCTACGTCGTCACCGGCGACTTTGTCAGCACCGAAGATGGCGCCGGCATTGTCCACATCGCGCCGGCCTTTGGCGCCGACGACATGGAGGTGGGCAAAAAGTATGGCCTGCCGGTGATCCTGACCATTGATGCGGCCGGCGCGTTCCGACCCGAGGTGACGCCGTGGTCTGGGGTCTTTGTCAAGGATGCCGACCCTGCGATCCAGGAGGAACTGGCGAGCCGCAACCTGCTTTACAAGGCAGGAACCTACGAGCACACCTATCCCTTCTGCTGGCGCTGCGATTCGCCGCTGCTCTACACCGCGCGCGAGACCTGGTATGTGCGCACCAGCGCCTATCGCGACCGGCTGGTGGCGCTCAACCAGGAGATCAACTGGTATCCGGAGCACATCAAAGACGGGCGTTTTGGCAACTGGTTGGAAAATAATGTTGACTGGGCGCTGGGTCGTGAACGCTACTGGGCTACGCCGATCCCGATCTGGCGCAGCGACGCGCCAGGCAGCACCTACATGGAGTGCATCGGCTCCATCGCCGAACTGGAAGAAAAAGTCGGCCGCAAACTGCCAGACCTCGACTTGCACCGGCCCTATGTCGATGACCTGACTTGGCCCGCACCCGATGGTGGAACCATGCGCCGCATCAAGGAGGTGGCCGATGTCTGGTTCGACTCCGGATCGATGCCGGTGGCGCAGTGGCACTACCCTTTCGAGAATCACGAAGTCTGGGCGCGACAGGCGCAGGCCGACTATATCTGCGAAGCGATCGACCAGACGCGCGGCTGGTTCTACACGCTGCACGCGGTGAGCACGCTGCTCTTCGACCGGCCCGCCTTCAAGAACGTCATCTGTCTGGGCCACATCCTCGCCGAAGATGGCAGCAAGATGAGCAAAAGCAAGGGCAACGTCGTCAACCCGTGGGAGGTTTTCAACACGCACGGCGCCGACGCCACGCGCTGGTATATGTACACCGCCAGCCCGCCCGGCAACAGCCGCCGCTTCTC
>JACSRH010000146.1 GCA_014879855.1 Caldilineaceae bacterium
CCAGTCGCCAAATTGGCTTCTTTCCCTCCGACGATCGGGCGCAACGTAGCATAGACACGGACATTCATTGCGGTGCTTCTCCTTGGGCAATCACAGGGTGACATTGACATAGCTTTGTAAAAAAGTTGCAACAGTCTATCACAGCAGCCGCATTCGTGCGAGTGGATTTGATCGCAAATGGGGGCGTCGCGATGTGGGGATGCGCATTATGGCAGACATCACACATCACCCCACATGATTAACGCGGCGGCGGGCGATCTCCTTGCTTCATCGGAGATCGCCCGCCGTTGCTCAAGATCGACTCGGAAGGGTTTGCCTGGGATGCACGCCCATAAAATCACGCCATCCTTGACTTCGCCGGCTCACTCCTTCCGAGCAGCCAGATCAGCATAGCGGAAGCCCCCTGTGCGTTCAAGTGGCAAATGTCGGAGCGTCGCGCAAGGTTGTAGCGATTGCTGCGTGTAAAAGCTGACGCTCTTTCAACCCGCCTCCGCTTCTCCTTGCCACAGGCCGCGCATCTCCGCCGACGCGACCAGCAGGTCGTCGAGTTTGCCCTGGGCCGCGATGCGCCCGTCTTTGAGGATGAGAATCTGATCGGCCAGACGCAGCACAGGGCGGCGATGCGACACGACCAACAGGGTGCTCGCGCGCGGGGCCGCGCCGGCAACGCGTGCCCAGAGCAGCCGCTCCGTCTCGACGTCGAGCGCCGACGAGAGATCGTCACACACCAGCAGTTCCGGCGTGCGCACCAACATGCGCGCGGCCGCGGCGCGCTGCACCTGTCCGCCCGATAACCGCACCCCGCGCGGGCCGACCACCGTTTCCAGCCCGCGGGCGAGCGTGGCGATATCCGGTGCTAGCACCGCGCGGTGCACCGCGCCGGCCAGGTCAACTTCCCCTTCCGGCAGCCCCAGCAGGATGTTCTCGCGCAGCGTGGTGCTGAACAGTCGCGGCGTCTGCGGCGTGTACGCGCAGCGCGGCGGCTGAAACCACGTCGCGGCATCGTCGACGCGTTGCCCGTTCCAGCGGATCTCACCGGCGTCGTAGGGCAGCAGCCCGAGCAGCGCGCGCAGCAGAGTCGACTTGCCCGCGCCGATCTGCCCCGTGACCACAGTGAACGAGCCGCGTGGCAAGCGAAACGATACGTCGTGGACGCCGCGCCCGTTGACGGCAAAGACTGCGGTCAGTCCACGAACTTCCAGCGCCTCCAGCCGATCCCCTGCGGTGCGGCGCGGCGCCGGTGGTAAGCGCGCCGGCGCTGTCTGGTAGACGGGATGATGTTCCGCCAGTGCCTGCGGCGGCTCGTCCGGGAGCAGCGCGGTGAGCCGTTCAATGGCAACATCTTGCTGCTTTACGTCGCCGAGGAAGGCGCCCAGGTAGCCGGGCAGGTCGGTCGTGAACCAGAGGAAGTAGACAAAGAGGGCAAAGTCGCCCACGGTAAAGACGCCTGCACTCATCGATTGGCCCGCGAGGAGCAACATGGCGCCCACGCCAAAAGTCACCGCAGAGCGCCAGATCGTGCTGAGCGACGCCTCCAACATGCCCAGCCGCACCGCGTCGTGGCGGCGCTGCGCGCCGAGCTGGTCGAAATGCGCAATCACCGGCTCAGCCGCGTCGGCCAGCTTCACCGCCTGCACCGCACCCAGGATCTCGTCCAGGAAACCGACCACTGCATCGGCGGAGCGACCGGCGCGGTGGCTGTAGTGCAGAAATCGTCCCCACGCGGCGCGTCCCGCCACAAACGCCACCACCAGCGGCAGGAACACAAACAGCGTGATCAGCAGGTTGATGCGCGCCATGATCACGACGGCCACCACGAACGACAACACATTGCCGGCGACATCGGGCAGCCAGAGCGGAAAGTCCGCGACCTCGGCGACATCGTCGCGGTAGCGATTGATCGCTTCACCTGGCGCGACCGGCGGCGTCGCGGCGCCTGGCCGGCGTAGATGCGCGGCCAGCAGGTTGCGTCGCAGCAGCGCGCCGACGCGGTAGCGAAAGGTGCGCCCCATCCAGGTCTCGCCATACGCGGCGACCATGCGCGCCAACCCCACCGACAGGTAGAGCGCGATCAAGGCTGGCACGCCCATTGCCGCGGGCGCCGCGCCGGTGATGGCGTCGAAGATGGCCTTTTCGAGGAGACCGGGGACAACGCGCACGCCGAGGAAGAAGATCTGCAGGAGCGCTTGCGCCAGAAAAAGCCCCGGCGCGTAACGGATGAGCCGTCCCACAAACCACCAGGTATTCATAGCACCCTTTGGATGCTGGGCAGCTTGCATCTCGCCGTTCATGCCAGCACCTCCTCCAGGCCGCCCTGCAACAGCCGCGCAAAGCGCGAGTCTGGCTGTGAGATGAGTTCGCTGCGCGGCCCATATTCGACTATGCAGCCATCTTCCAGCATCAGAATGTCGTCGGCGCGGCGGAGGGTGTGCAGCCGATGAGCGACGATCACAGCGGTGCGGTTGTGCAATAGCCGGTCGAGGGCGGACTCCAGCCGCTGTTCGGTGATGGGGTCGAGCCGCGAAGCAGCCTCATCCAGAATGACCAGGCCGGGGTCGCGCAAGAGCAGCCGCGTAAACGCCAGCAACTGCGCCTCCCCCGCGGAGAAGCCGCGTCCCCCCGTCGCCAGTACTGTATCCAGCCTCGCCGGCATAGCGCGCACCCAGTCGTGCAGCCCCAACTCGCCCAGCGCCGCCTCGATGCGTGCATCCTGGATCTGGGCGTCGAAGAGGGTAATGTTGTCGCGCAGGCTGGCCTGAAACAACTGGACGTCCTGCGTCACGACGCCGACGCGCCGGCGCAGGTCGTGCAGCGGCACTGTGCGCAGATGCGCGCCGCCAACCCGAATCAGCCCGGCGCTGGGGTCATATAGCCGGTAGAGCAACCGCGTCAGCGTCGTCTTGCCGCTGCCGGTGCGTCCGATCACGCCCAGAATGCGGCCGGGCGGAAGGTCGAAAGTGATGCCGCGCAATGTCGTTGCTTGCGGCGCAGGCGGAGGAGAGTCAGGGATAGGGCGCAGGTGGGGAGAGGAGGAGAGGGGGAGAGCAGGGAATTGGGCAGGTTCTTCGTGCCTTTGGCTCTCGTCTTCAGGATCCGCATAGGTGAAGCTGATGGCTTCCACCGCCACCGCCAGCGCACCGGGCGGCAGTGCCTGCTGGCCTGTGCTGGCAATTTGCGGCTGCAACTGGAACAGGTCGTTGACGCGGCGCACACCGACGGTCGCGTGCTGGAGCACCTCCCCCTGGCCGCGCAGGGCGTCGAGCGGCTCGGCCAGCATTCCCACATAATAGACCAGCACAAAGGCCGCGCCGATGCTCAATTCCCCCTGCATGTAGAGATAAGCGCCAAGCGCCAATCCCAACCCATACCCCACGACGTAGAGAAAATTCGTCGCCGCGTAGCCGAGCGTCTGCGCCATATCTCCTGCGCGCATCTTTTCGGTCAGGGCGCGCAGGTAGGCATAGAGGCGATAGAGCACGAAAGGCTCGGCGCCCACCCCGCGCAGGTCTTCAGCGCCCGCGTAGTGCTCCTCGATAAAGCCCATTTGCTCGCCCCACGCGGTGCGCGCGGCATTCCAGCGGGCGACGCCGATGCGCTGCACGTAAACCAGCACAAGCGCGGTCACCAAAACGTAGAACACCAAGGCGACGCCGGCCATCAGATTGGTGCGCAGCACCAGCACCAGCACAGCGCCGATCAGCAACACATTGGCCGCCACGCGCACGAGGAATTGCGCAAAAAAATCGCCCAGCGCGCTGACATCCCCATCGATGCGTTCGATGAGCGCGCCGGGCGTGTGCGCCTTGTGGAAGGGCATGTCCAGCCGCAGCAGATGACGGAGCAGGTCGGCGCGCAACAAGTTGGTCGCGCGCCAGCCCACATCCAGACTCAGCGCGACCGCGGCCAGCGCCAGTCCATGTTGCGCCAGGCCAACCAGCAGATAGATCAGCGCGGCCGCGATCAGCCAGGGCGTGGCGCCCGTGCTTTGCGTCGTATCGATGAAATAGCGGATGACCTGAGGATTGAGCAGTTGCAACCCGATGCCCACCAGGATGAGAACGGATAACAACAGGACGCGCCGCCATTGTGGGCGCAGATAAATCCCAAGCACATGCCGGTGCTCGGCCAGTGGAAAGCGCATACAAACCTCGCTCGGTCGAACAGATAAACAGAAACATGACAGCCCATGAACTTGGCAGGTATGTGTAGTGCAGCAATCAACCGCTGCCAACAGACCGTTTTCAGCAAGTAATGATAAAATCTTGCGTAGAAAACCACGAAAATCGCTTTCGCTGCGCGCCTCTGCATCTCCGCGTCAAAGCTGACTTGAAAACAGTTTCTTAATGCAAAGACGCAGAGGCGCAAAGGCAGTTTCATTTTCGATTGTGCCCCGCAGAGGCATGGACACTGTTTTTACACCAGGAAAGGAAGCCCGCCATGCAGCCGCTCACACAATCCCTGACGCCAAAACGCCCGCGCTGGGCGCGGTTGGCCTTGGCCACACTCGGTTTCGTTGGATTGGGTGCGGCGCTGTGGTTGATGCCGCCGGAGCAAACGCTGGGCAACGTCATCAAGGTGATCTTCCTGCACGGGGCGTTGGTGCGCGTGGCGCTGCTGACCTTTGGCGCCGCGGGCGCGCTTAGCCTGGCGTTTCTGCTGTCACGTCGCGCGGCGCTCTTGCCGTGGGCCATGGCGACACAGAAAGGCGCTGTAATCCTGTGGATCTGCTATGCGCTGACTAGCATGGTCTCCACGTGGCTCAGTTGGGGCGAATGGATCGCGTGGGAGGAGCCGCGCGTGCGCGCCAGCGTCCACGTGCTCTGGTTCAGCATGGCCTGCCTGCTGCTGGTGTTGTGGATGGACAACCGTTATGTCGCAGCGGCGGTCAATGTGCTCGTAACCGGCGTCACCTGGACGCTGATTCGCGGCGCCACCATTCTCCGCCATCCCTTCGACCCGATTGGTTCATCCGGTTCAGAGGCCTATCAGACGCTTTATTGGGTCATGGTGGCGGCACTGATGGTGTTGGCCTTTGTGCTGGTGGGTTGGCTGCACAAGCTGGAGAATAAAAATCTAACAGGATAACCCTTATGCTTTGCGGCGCAGCACGAGCGCCGCGGCCAAGGTCAGCGTGGCCAACGGCCACACCCAGGCCAGATCGCCGGGGCCACCCGCGCCTGTGCGCGCCTCTGTGCAGCGAATGCGGATAAGGCGATAGTCGGCGGTGGCGGCCAGCAATGCGGCGTCACTCATGCGGGCGGCGTCGATGCCGGCGATGCGCGCGGCAAAGCCGCTGTTGATCAGCACCTGACGTAGAATAGGCGCCTTCTGCGCAAACGGCAGCTCAGTCACGTCATCAGCGACGCCCGTATACCAGCCGGAGGGCAGCCACACCTCTACTGCCGGGTTGGCGAGGAGATTTTGGCGCCAGTCGGCGCGGCTGCCAAAGCCAGACACACAGTAAACGTCACCCTCGATCAGGGCGTAGTTGACCGGCGTGCGACGGCCGCGCCCACTCTTGCGGCCCGTGTGCACGAGCACCATAATGCACCCCGTGAGCTCAGCACGATTCGCTACGGGGCCTAGACCCAGCCGCCAGTGCAACACCATATACTTGTTCAGCCATTTGAACGCCTTACGCAACCATTCTTCAGCAGTCGATTGACTCGACATTCCTGTTCTCCTCGCCGGTTTCCCTGCAAGTGTGGGTTTTTTGCCTATTGGCTGTGTCGCACGACACCGCCTTGAACGTTCACTGCTTTTACGATCAACCCTGCAACTCAGCCAATCATCCCATCGAAGATGGGCGCTATAGCGTTTGCTTGTCAGTGCAGCGACCTATATCGTAGCGTAAAGTTTGTTCACCTGAGTATATACCAAAGAGAAGTATCATGAGTTCCGCACCTATCATCATCTTGTTGTTGATCGCCCTGGCGCTGACGCAGTGGCTGCCGCTGTTGCAGGAGCAGACGGAAACCGAGCAGAAGACGGAACTGATCGAACCTGATTAAAACATCCTCCACACGTCTCCCACCATATTTGATCGCAAAACTCGGTCGCAGTATCATAATCGAATGGATTCCGAAACGCTACCTTCACGTATTCATAACGCCTATCTCTTTCAAGCTTTCAATGCCGTTTCGTGGCAGATCTGCTTGGGCAGCCCACTGATTCTGTTTGCACGCGAATTGGGCGCGCCGGCGGTCGTGCTGGGGTTGTTGGCCGGCCTGGCGCCGTTGACCTCCACGCTGCAATTGCTCGTGGCGCCTCACGCCGAACGCATCGGCTACCGGAAGTTGATGGTAAGTGGCTGGTCGTCGCGGGTGGTCATGTTGATATTCTTGACGCTGCTGCCGCTGTCAGTCGCGTTCTTGCCGGCCACCGTCGTCATTGTGCTGATGATTCTGATCATGTTCGCTTTTACGGCTTTACGCGGGGTTGCCACCTGTGCGTGGATGCCATGGATCACCGCCATCGTGCCCAGGGCGGTGCGTGGGGAATATCTCAGCCGCGACCGCACTTTTGTGGGCATTGCCAGCGTTGTTGCCTTAGCCGTGGCCGGAATTTTTCTTTTCGATTCCGGCAATATGGGGGCGTTCACCATCGTCTTTGCGCTTAGTTTTCTAGGCGGCGCCATCAGCCTGTACTTTCTGAACCGCGTCCCCGAACCGCGAGGCCGCAATCTTGGCGATCAACCATTTGTGCGGATGCGCTGGCGCGATCTGCTGCGTGATGGCGCGTTTGTGCGCTTGTTGACTTTTGCCGCGATGGTGCAGCTATGCGTGCTTTCCACGGGCACGTTTATCACCGTGTTTGTGCGCGAGGAAGTGCAAATTCGGGATGGTTATATCTTGTGGATCACGGCCGGCGCCGCGCTGGTTGGCATTTTTGGCCTGCGCCTCTTGCGCAGTCGGATCGACGGATTGGGAAGCCGTCCTTTCCTAGGCGTTGTTTTTCTGTGGTGGACGTTCTACTATGTCGCGTGGTTTATGTTAGCGGCGAACCTGATCGACGGCGCTGTCTTGCTGGCGCCGCTGCTCATGATGATGGCTGGTTTTTTCGCCTCGATCTACGAGCTGTCACTGACGCGTCTGTTGATGAACACCGTGGGCGACCGGCCTGGCACGACGCAATACTTTGCGCTGCAATCTGTGATCGTGAGTTTGTTGGCCGGTTTATCCCCGATCATGTGGGGGTGGATGCTTGACAACCTTCGCAGTGTGCAGCTTGTCATCGGACGTATGACGCTAAATGCGTACGCGATCTTCTTTGGCATGCAGTGGTTGCTGCTTTGCGTGGTTTTTGTCGCGTTGCTGCGGGTGAAAGAGGGCAACGCCACAACCACCAAGACGCTGCTCTACCGTGCGCTGGTGGTCGCGCCGGGCCACCGCTTCTCCGCGCTGACGCACCGCACACGACCTTAATGGGGCGTCAATCATCATTCTGTGGCTGGACAAACCAGATTGCTGCCAGAAGCGTGGTTTGTGAACCGCAAGATTCATGATTGACGGGTCACTAGACAGGGGTGATGCGACTTCAGTCATTGCTGATCACGGGCAGGAGCGTGCGAAACGAGCTCTGATATTCGAGATGGTTGTCAATGTAATCGCCTGCCCATCCACCGGTGATGTAAATTTGACCGTCAAAGCCGACCGCCGCAAGATTACGCCATTCTCCCTGGATTGGCGACGGAAAATTGCTCCATGAATTTGTCGAAAGATCGTACCGCTCCAGGTTGACCAGGGGTTGTTTCCAGCCGCCGCCCAGCGCATACAGGGCCACGCCATCGTAGACAAGCGCCAGACCTCCGCGCGGCGCCGCCATCGGCGTTAATTCACGGGTTTCGCCCGTGAGAGGGGAGAAAAGTTCTAACAAATTCAGCTCGCGCTCGCCATCATAGCCGCCAGCGACGTAAATATCCCCACGCACCGCCGACGCGCCCAAAAAGGCGCGTCCTTTTGCCAGGCGCCCCACCAATTCCCAGCCCGCGCGCGCGCCTGGCGTGTAGCGCCAGATTTCATCGCGCATGTTGTAACCATCCCACCCGCCAATCAGATAGAGCGAATCGCTGTCCGCCGCCAGCCCCGCCCCCGCGATGGGATAAGGCAATTTGTTGATGATTCTCCACTGGTTGAATAGCTCGTCGTAACCCAATAATTGATCTGAAAGCACCGGGTCGCCCGCGGCAGCGGATGGTCTGCTGCTGCCGCCTGCCACATAAAGCGTCTGCCCAAGCGTGGTGGCGGCGAGATTGGCGAGAGGCACTGGCAGCGATTCCAGCGGAAGCCAACTGCTGCTTGGCTGATCAAAGAACATGACGTCGTTCAGCGCGGCGCCTGCGCCGGTTTCGCCCCCCAAAAGCACGAGCCGCCCGTCATAGATCACCAGCGCGTGGCGGCCCAGCGGTTGGCGCAGCGGCGTGCGCATCTGCCAGCGCGGTTCAAGTTGTGCAGTTGGCGGCGCGGCTGCCGGCTGGTCAGCATTGGTGAGGAGATCGGTGGCGTTGGTCATCCAGGCGCGGACATAGGGCGCGGCCAGGAACAGAAGGCAGAACGCCAGCGCGCCCACCAGGTAGATGCGCTGCCACGCGGCAAAGCGCGGCGGCGCATCGCTGAGAGGAGCGGGTTCTGGGGGTGGTGGCGGCCCTATTTCCTCGGCGGCTTCCACCACCGCGCCGGGCACGACGATCCACCCATGTTGCACCAACACCATCGACGCTTCGGTGCGGCTGTTGACTTGTAGTTTCTCGAAGATGTTGCGCAGGTGCACCTTGACGGTGTGGGGGCTGATCACCAGGTCGCGGGCGATCTCGGCGTTGCTGGCCCCGGTCGCCAACAAGCGCGCCACTTCCATTTCGCGCTCGCTCAGCGGGTTGCCGGCTGGCACTCCATCCTGTTCTGTCATGCTTTCATTTTACAGAAATTCGGCGCGAAGCGAAAGCGTGGCAGCCAGCAGCGCTCTATAACCGCCAAGTTGAAAAGATGCCAAACGGCGTCAAGGGCCACGAAAAATGCTCCTTGCTGCACGCTCTGCGACACGGGGTGATTTTGGGATTGGCTCTTCTTTGACCTGCTCTGTGCGGCGTTATGCGCAGGGTGCGTGCTGGCAGAGTTCGCCCCACTCTGCCAAGCTGAGCGTCTCGGCGCGGCGCGTCGGGGTGACGCCCGCTGCGCTCAGCCACTGGTGCACGGCCGCCTTGTCGAGATTCAGCCCGGCCGCAAGGCTGTTGTGCAATTGCTTGCGCTTCTGGCTGAAACCCGCGCGCACGACGCTGAAAAAGCGCGCGGCCTCGATGTCCACCGCGGGCTGCGCGCGCACCTCCAGGTGAAGGATGGCGCTGTCCACCTTGGGGCGCGGGCGGAAGGCTGCGGCCGGCACGCGCGCCACGATGCGCGGTGCCGCGTAGAACTGCACGCTGACCGCCAGCAGCGACATCTCGCCCGGCGCGGCGCAGATGCGCTGCGCCACCTCCCACTGCACCATCAGCACGGCCAGCGCCGGCGGCGGCGCAGCTTCCAGCAGATGGCGCAGCACCGCGCTGGTGATGTAGTAGGGCAGGTTGGCGACGACTTTGTAGGAGATTGGAGACTGGAGATTGGGAGACTGGAGATTGGGAGACTGGAGATTGGGAGACTGGAGATTGGGAGACTGGAGATTAGGAGATTGGAGATTGGGAGATTGGAGATTGGGGGATGGGGAGATTGGGGGATTGGGAGAGGATGGCGCACTCTGCGAATCTCCAATCTCCAATCTCCAATCTCCCAATCGCTTAATCTCGTCTTCTGTCCAACAAGCAGAGGCGACAAGCTGCGCCGGCGCGTGCTCCAGGATGTCGCCGTGCACGATGTGAACATTGGCCTGCCCGGCAAATTGCTGACGCAGCGGCTCGATCAGCCGGTCGTCCAGTTCGACGGCGACAAGGCACTTCACCTGCTCGACCAGCGCCTCGGTCAGCACGCCTTGGCCCGGGCCGATCTCCAGCACACGGTCGTCGGGGGCAAGCGTGGCAGCCTCCAGGATCGGCGCCAGATAGCGGCGATCAGCCAGGAAGTGCTGGCCGAGCGATTTCTTGGCCCGTTGTCCACTCATGGCCTTGGCTCGCTGGGGAAAGCAACAATAGACCGCGGATTCGACGGATGCGACGGATTTTCACGGATTTTTATCCGTGTGCATCCGCCAAATCCGCCGAATCCGCGGTCTATCCCCGTATGGCTACGAATGATCTCGCTCATTCCTCGTCCAGGCTGAGCACCGACATGAAGGCTTCCTGCGGGATCTCGACCGAGCCTACCATCTTCATGCGCTTCTTGCCCGCCTTCTGCTTCTCCAGCAGCTTGCGCTTGCGGCTAATGTCGCCGCCGTAGCACTTGGAAAGCACATCCTTGCGCATCGCCTTGACGTTGGCGCGGCTGACCACCTTGTTGCCGATGGCGGCCTGGATGGGCACCTCGAACATCTGGCGCGGGATGATCTCCTTCATCTTGCTGACCAGCCGCTGCCCTTTGTAGAAGGCATTGTCGCGGTGCACGATGATGCTGAGCGCATCCACCGGCAGGTAGTTGACCAGCACGTCGAGCTTGACCATGTCCGACGCCCGGTACTCGTCGATGGTGTAATCCATGCTGGCGTAGCCCTTGGTGCGCGCCTTGAGATCGTTGTAAAAATCGACGATGATCTCGGAAAGCGGGATCAGGCAGACGATCTCGACGCGCTTCGTGTCCAGCCAGTTTTGCGTCTTGAGTTCGCCGCGGCGCTTGGTGACCAGGTCGAGCACCGCGCCGATATATTCGGAAGGCGTAAAGACGCGCAACTCGCACCACGGCTCTTCAATGTGCTCGATTTCGGTCGGGTCGGGCAGCGCGGCCGGGCTGTCGATGGCGATCACCTCGCCGTCGGTGCGCAGGACGCGATATTCCACCGAGGGTGCGGTGAAGATGATGTCCATGTCATACTCGCGCTCGAGCCGCTCCTGGACGATCTCCATGTGAAAGAGGCCGAGAAAGCCGAGGCGATAGCCAAAGCCGAGCGCCTGGCTTGTCTCTGGTTCGTAGCTGAGCGCGGCGTCGTTGAGTTGCAGCTTTTCCAGTGCATCGCGCAGTTCGTTGTAGTCGTTCGGGTCGCTCGGATACAACCCGGCAAAGACCATCGGCTTCAGCGGCTGGTACCCGGGCAGCTTTTCGCTCGCAGGCCGCGCGGCCAGCGTGATCGTGTCACCCACGTCGATGTCCTGCAAGGTTTTGAAGCCAGTGGCAATATAGCCGACCTGGCCCGCGTGCAACTCGCTGATCGGCAGCATGGCCGGCACGAGCACGCCGATCTCCAGCGGCTCCATGGCCTTGCCGGTGTTCATCGCCAGCAGGCGCGGCGTTCCCTTGATGGCGCCGTCCACCATGCGCACATAGGCGATCACGCCTTTGTAGGTGTCGTAGTGACAGTCGAAGACCAGCGCGCGCACCGGCGCGTCGTCAATGCCGCGGGGCGGCGGCACCTGGGCGATGACATGTTGCAACACCTGCTCCACGTTCAGCCCGGCCTTGGCGCTGATGCGTGGAATATCCTCCGCGGCCACGCCGAGCAGGTCTTCGATCTCCTGCGCTACGTCGTCCGGTATGGCCGCGGGCAGGTCGATCTTGTTGATGACCGGTACGATGGTCAGGTTCTGTTCGAGCGCGGCGAAGAGGTGCGCCATTGTCTGCGCCTGGATGCCCTGCGACGCATCGACGACGAGCACCGCGCCTTCGCAGGCTTGCAGCGCGCGATGCACCTCATAGCTGAAGTCGACGTGGCCAGGCGTGTCGATCAGGTTGATCTCGTACTCCTGGCCTTCGTGCTTGTAGATCATGCGCACCGCGCTGGCTTTGATCGTGACGCCCTTCTCGCGCTCCAGATCCATGGAGTCGAGCAGTTGCTCGCGCATCTCGCGCTCGGTGACGGTGTCGGTCATCTGGATCAGACGGTCGGCCAGCGTGCTCTTGCCGTGGTCGATGTGGGCGATAATCGAAAAGTTGCGAATATGGTCAAGATTCATGCAGGAGATTATACCTTATCTCCTGGCTACAACCTGCAATGCGCCAGAACCGCAAACAAACTAACGCCGCCAGCATCCTTCATGTTTCAGAATCAGTCATTTTGGATGAAGGGGAGGAACAAGTCGCCGGCGTTTTGACCTTGCGGCTCCACCGCGCGCGACGGGGAGGGAAGCGGGGTGAGCGTAGGCGTGGCGGTAGCGGTGGGCGTCGCCGTGACCGTGGGTGTGGCTGTGACAGTGGGCGTGGCCGTGGGCGGCGCCGCGCCATCCACGATCTCGACGATGCCGCCGGTCGCCACGCCCTCGATGTTCCTGCCCAGCGGGCTGCTGAAACTAGGCGACGGGCGGCTGGAAAATTCAACCGGCGCGCGCAGGATGCCTGCATAATCGGGGGTGCAGGTGGTGGTGAAGTGCAGGATCGCCAGCGGGCCGGCGGGCAGCGCGGCAAAGGGCAGGCTAAAATCGAGGATGATCACATCGAGTTCGCCGAGATCATCCTCGGCGTCGAAGGAAGCTGACACGCTGAACTGGGGCGGCGTCAGCGGTTGGAACCCATCGGGCAAGCCGTCGCCATTGTTGTCAGCGCCTTCAAACGCCAGACAGTGCTGGTCATAGTCGATCGAGAAAAGCACGCCGGAAACATGCTGGCCCGCGGTGTCCAGCGTCACGGGCAGATCCACCGCGGTGGTGGCGATGACGGCAGTCGTGGGCGGCAGGGTCAACCTGACCAGGGTCTGGGCCTGGAGCGTGCCATAGCCGGCGCTGGCCGCGACCAGGCCGGCCAGCAGCAGGCTCAGGCTGGCGATGGCGCATGGTCGATTGGAGAGGGACGATTTTCGGATGAACATAGGATTTCCTATTGCATCACCCGAGCGGGGCGCCAAAGGGAGAGTGTTGCACCCGGGATCATTGGAGCCACCCGCCAGGAAGCGTTGAGGCTTCCTGGCGGGTGGCGGACATCCATCTGGATGCCGGTGAGAATTACCAGAGCATTACCGGCGCAGCAGCGGCAGGTACACACGTCCTTCGCTGCCCTGTCCGGCGACTTCCACTTCCACCGGCACGTTGCGGCCTTCGGTGTTGCCGAGCGAAGCATTGGTCAGGCTCACCTGCACGGGCGCGCCCGCACCGTTTGCCTTGACCTGCACTGCCACCGTGACCAGCACGCCTTCCGGCAGCTCGAAGAGCGGCAGGCTGAGGTCGGCCATCGCGATGCTGACGCTGGCGCCATCGGCGCTGACCTGCACCGAACGCATCAGGTCGGCCGGTGCGTTGAAGCGGATGGCGTCGGGGATGCCGTCCTGGTTGGCGTCGGCCGGGTCGATCGCGGCCTGCTGGGCGTCGAAGCTGACGCGGAAGGCCGCGCCGGCGATGGCTTCGCCGTTGCCGCGCAGGCTGATCGGAACCTCCACTGTGGCGCCGGCGGCCGCGCTTGGCAACGCGGGCACCGCGAGCATGGCGGGCTGCGTCGCGGCGGTCGTCACCGCGGGCAGCGTGCAGGAGTTGTCGCCGAAGACCACGAGCACCGTGCAGAGGATGTCGGCCACGTCAACCAGCGTGGACGCATTGGCGTCACAGCCGATGGCGCTGCCAACGAAGCCGCCGGTGTGGACGTAGAGCCAGTGATTGACCGGAATAGCAGGGGACGAAGCCGGGACGACGTTGGCATCGAAGGATTCGAGCACCTCGGCCACGAAGTCGGCGGCGTTGACGATGTCGTCGCTGTTGCAGTCGCCGCGTGCGTCGTTGGCGACGATGTGCACGGCGCCGTCGTGGGCCAGGACGGGCAGCGGATCGTTGCTGACATTCTTGAGGCTGGTGCTGCCGGTGAACTCAATGTCCGAGACCGTGCCGGAGGGGCAGGCGTCGCTATCGCTGCTGGCGCTGAAGTTGAGCACCACCGCCACACCGTCCGCCAGGTCAGCCATGCCGTTGAGGGCGACCGACTGGATGCCGCCTGCACCTGCCGTGGCCGAACCATTCCAGTTGCCCTGGATGCCGCTCAGCCCGGTGAAGGTGAGGCAGGTTTCGGCGTAGTCGAT
>JACSRH010000032.1 GCA_014879855.1 Caldilineaceae bacterium
TTTTTGGCGTTGGTGAGACGCCGCTGCCGCCTGCGCCGGAGGATTACTGCTTTGGCGCGTTCGTGGCGGCGGAACTCGAAACGAACGGCAGCGCTCGCGCGACCCTGGTCGGGCTGATCTACAACACGCTGCTGATGAATCCGGAGTTTGGCGCGCTCGGCCCACGCCTCAGCCCGCGCAACGAAGTCGAGATCTTCTCACCCGACTATTTGGCCGAGACCGCCACGCTGCTCGGCGTCATCAGTATTGGCTGGCTCGATGCGTCCGGGCGCGCCCATCAAGGGGTGCCGGCATTGGCAGCGACGGTCAACTGCCCGGTGCGCCTGCTCGCGCCGGACGAAATAATCGACTTTCACGCCGATAAAGGGGGCCAGCCGCAATTACGCTATGCCCCCCAGTTGCTGGCGCAGAATCACGCGCTGGTCGCGCCGCTGCTGCTCGCGGTGCTTGACCGGCTTGGCGAGCTTTTCCCGCAGAGCCGCGGCCGGCTTGCCGTCATGCGCAACAACGTAGCGTGGAAGAGCATTGTGCAGCCGGCGGGGTAGGATGAAGGAGCAGCAGTGCCAGAAATTTCTCGCTTCCACGGGCTTTTGATCCGAATGTATGTAGAGCGCGGGGAGCGCCACCACCATCCACACTTTCACGCAAGTTATCAGGGCAAAGGTGCGCCTACCGGATTGATCCAGTCGAGATGATCGGTGGCTACCTTCCATTGCGCCAGCGACGGCTGGTTGAGGCATGGGCCGAACTGCACCAAAATGAACTACTGGCCAACTGGGAGCGGCTGCAGAATGACGAGACGCCGGTCCGGATTGCGCCACGGGAGTAACCTTTATGCTGCACGAACTGTACGAAGTAACAAGCTTTAGAATCATTGAGCCATGTCGGCTTCTTATCGAGTTCGATGATGGCTCCAGCCAGGAGATTGACTTTGAGCCTGTGCTCTATGGCCGGCTCTACGGGCCACTGCGCGATCTCAAAGTGTTTGAGCAGGTGCAGCTTGACGCTGAGGCGGGTACGCTCATCTGGCCGAATGGGGCCGACTTCGATCCCGAAACGCTGCGCAACTGGCCGCGGTGTCGTGACGCCTGGATCAAAACTGCGCAGAGACTGGCGCAACAAGCGACTACATCTACAGCATGATTGTAAACGACTCTGCTATCGGCACCGTCAAGGGGCCGGGCGAAACGCCTAACGACTATCTTTTTATTGCGCCCGATCCGCAGCGGCGGGTCAAGCATGGCGAGTTCGTCTACTATCTCGCCGCGGTCGATGGCGCGGAACGCGAAATTTTGGGGCGCGTCACTGGACGGCGCCCGGTCAAGCTGCTGCCCGACAGCTTCCTGGCCGACCCGGCGGTGCCGCCTGCATCCGTTGCCGCGCTGCTCGGTTATGAGAGCGAAGCAACTGAACTCTTTGAGATCACCGTCACGGTGCTCGGTTATCACAGCCCGCAGATGGGCGACTTTATCAACCCGCGCGTGCCGCCGATCGGCGGCGCGCCGGTCTATATCGCGGCGGATGCGTTGCTGGGGCAGGTGCTGAGCAAACGCCGCCGCGCGGAGCACGGCGGCGCCTACATCGGCAGCCTGCTCAGCCGGGTCGAGGGCGCGGTGCCGATCGCGCTCGACGTGCGCGGCTTCACCGGCACCCACTTGGCCGTTATCGCCAGCACGGGCAGCGGCAAAAGCTACCTGGCCGGCGTGCTGATCGAAGAGATGTTGATGCCGCACAACCGCGCCGCGGTGCTGGTGATCGACCCGCACGGCGAATACAGCACGCTCCAGGAAATGATGAACCTGAGCGAGTTCAGCGAGGGCAACTACAAGCCGCGCGTGCGCATCTTCCGTCCTGACCAACTGCGCGTCCGTATCGACTCCCTGACCGTGGCCGATCTGCGTTATCTGCTGCCCAACCTCTCAGAAAAGATGCACTATCAGCTTGGCCGCGCCTACAGCTTTGCTCAGCGCAGCGCCAAAAACGGCCACTACACACTGGAGCAGTTGCTCTACGCGGTGCGCCAGACCGCGGAGGGAAAGCGGGGCGAGGAAAACGGCGCCGAAGAAGACGACCCGACGACAGGCGCCCTGACTTGGCGTCTTCACGCCGCGCTGAGCAACAGCCGCATCTTTCACGATTTCGAGAACCTGGAACTCGACGAGCTCTTCAAACCGGGCCAGTGCACGATCATCCAGCTCAACGAGATCGACCGCCGCGAGCAGCAGGTGATCGCGGCCACGCTGTTGCGACGCGTCTACCAGGCGCGCATGGACACTGCCAAAGGCAAGCTCGAACGCGGCGACCCCAGCCATCTGCCCTATCCGGTCTTCTGCCTGCTGGAGGAGGCGCACAACTACGCGCCCGCCAACGCCGACGCAGTCAGCTCCGACGTGCTCAAGACGATCCTGAGCGAAGGGCGCAAGTTTGGCGTGGGCATTGGGTTGATCACACAGCGGCCCGGCAAGCTGGACGGCGACGTGCTCAGCCAGTGCATGACCCAGTGCATCATGCGCATCACCAACCCCATCGACCAGAACCGCATC
>JACSRH010000069.1 GCA_014879855.1 Caldilineaceae bacterium
CTGCGCAAAAGGATCAGCCGGTGGGATGCCGAAAAGCGCCTGCGCGGTGGCAGTCTGCGCAAAAGGATCGGCCGGTGGGATGCCGAAAAGCGCCTGCGCGGTGGCAGTCTGTGCAAAAGGATCGGCCGGTGGGATGCCGAAAAGCGCCTGCGCGGTGGCAGTCTGCGCAAAGGGATCGACCGGTGTGACAATGCCAAATAGCACAGCGGCAGTTGCGGTCTGGGCCGCAGGATCGCCTCCCCCTGGTGGCGGGGCAAAGGGGTCCACGGTCGGCGCGGCAACGCCTCCCGGCCCAATCTGTGGATAGGCAGTGGGCGGCAAGCCCCCCGGTGTGGTGATAAGTACGACGGTGGGCGAAGGCGTCGGTGTGGGCGCAGCGGTCCATGTTGGCTCCACTGTAAACGTCGGCGGCAGTGGGATGGGGGTAAAGGTGGGCAGCGGGGTGAAGGTTGGCCACGGCGTATGGGTGGGCGTCGGTGTGTCTGGCTGCGGCGTGTTGATGGTGAGTGTAGTGGAGTTGCTGGTGGCCAACGCACGGTATCCCAGGGTTGGGTTGGTTGAGGTCACGATAGAAGTGCTTTTGAACACACCAGATTGTGGATAACGCACCGGTCCCAGAATCTGGGGAAGCCCACGGTCGGCAAGAAATTGGTTCGTCACCGTGAAGCGCTCGGTCGACAAAATAGTGACGTTGGGGATGATCACGCGGCCGCCGGTGGCGCTGTCGGCCAGTTCGTGAATGATAAGCGGGGCGATGGGGTTTGTCTCCGAGGTGGCGCTGGTGTTCTGGATGACGACGCAGTAGTAGGTGCTCAATCCTGGCGGGCCCGAGTCTTCCAAGTCGCGGAAACACTGGTCGGGCCGCTCGGCAAAGTAGCGGCTGACCAGGATGCTGCCGGTTGACCCCGTCACCTTCGCCACGGAAACGGCGCTGGCGCCCAGTCGTCCCGTCGCGTCGGTGGAAGTCACAAAGGCGCTGACGGTGAGCGCGGCGTGTTGTACGGTCTGGCTCAGGGCTTCAGTCCACGGCGCGCTGGGCTGGAGCGGGCCGGCGTGCGTGATAACGAGCGTTTGCGCCACGACAGGTGGCAGCGTGGCGACCAGCGCGCCCTCGATGATGCCCAGGACCGGGATCGAGACGAGATGATTGGTGAGCGTGATGTTGCCACGGTTGCGCAGCGTCAGACAATAATTGGCGATGCCATAATCGTTGTTGGTAATGGGCGCGGCAAAACCGGTGGTGGTTGGGCACGTCGTGGAGACGCCGTTGACGGTCAGGACAGCTTCGACCTGGGGAGCGACAATATCGATCGTGGTAGCCGTCTGAGATTCGACGAGATAGAGCACGCCTGCCTGTTCGACTGTCCATTGTGCGCGCGCGATGATGTCGGTCGTTGCATTGGCTGGAACTATGACGGGGCGGACCAGGCCAGTGGCGACTGCGGGCAGAATTGTCTCCCCTGGCGCAAGCACGGGCCCTGGCGCCCAGTTCACCACCGCCGCGCCGTTATCGTCGAAGAGCGTTTGGAGTGTGACGGGTTGGTCGCTGGCGTTTGTAATTGTGTAACAATAGTAGACGGCGTCACCGGCTGCGGCCACGACTGTGGTAGTTGTGCTGGCTTGACATGCTGCGTCCGCGTCGGCCAGAGTGGCGGCGTAGACGACTGTCTTGGTGAAAACAACGCCGGGGAGCACATCGGGGCCCTGGCGTAAAAGCGCAGCAGGGGACGCGGCGGACGCGTAGTGAAGTGGGGCGGCCAGGAAGGCCCCCCCAAAGATGATGAGCAGGAGCGCCACCAG
This sequence comes from Caldilineaceae bacterium, assembly GCA_014879855.1. Lineage (GTDB taxonomy): Bacteria > Chloroflexota > Anaerolineae > Caldilineales > Caldilineaceae > Caldilinea. The sequence continues at coordinate 1,801 of JACSRH010000069.1, forward strand.
AAGGGCGCGCAGCAAGCCGCAGCGATTGGAATATCGCGATACAGAGTCGATCTTCAAGGCAAGCGTGTTGTTACATCTCCCGCATCGAGTAGATGCGAACGGCCGGCGTTGTCCTCGACGATCAGCGCGCCATCCGCGGTGACATCGACGGCTACACCCGCAAAGCGGCGCTCGTTGTCGCCGTGCGTGATGACGGTGACAGGCTGGCCCAACGTCAACAGCAGGTTGCGCCATTCGTGATAAATGTCGCGCGGCGCCTGCGGGTCGATGAGTTCTTCCCATGCCTGGCAGAGCGCAATCAAAAGCGACGTGCGGTCAAGCAAGCGACCAACGGCCAGGTGCAGGCTGGTGGGCGGCGGCGCGTTGGCAGGCGTCTCCGGCAGCGCGCCTTCCTCCTGATTAACATTAATGCCCATGCCCACAATTGCATAGTCCACTTGGTCGCGCACAAAAGAAGTCTCGATCAAGATGCCGCCCACTTTGCGGGAGTGCGCAAGGTCTTCACCCAGCATGATGTCGTTGGGCCACTTCAGCCCGATGTCTTCCGTCAGTTCTGGCGTTACCCTGGCAATGGCGCGTACGGCTGCCACCCCGGCCAGCATCGGCAATTGGGCAAGGTTGGCGGGCAAATGCTCACGTTTGAGGATCAGGCTCACCAGCAGCGCCTGCCCCATCGGCGCGTGCCATTGGCGTTGCAGCCGCCCCAACCCGGCGGTCTGCTCTTCCGCCACCACCAGCGTGCCGGAACGCGTCGCCGGGTCAACCGCCAGTTGGTGCGCGATCCCCATTGTGCTGGCAATGGCGCCGTGATAGTCGATATTGTGGCCGATCACCGCGTGTTTCAGGTTTGTAGCGATTCTGGTAATGTCGAGAATTGGATGATTTGTATTGGAGTTCATTTGGATGCACTTTTGCTTCTTTGATTGGATCGGGTATAAATGCCCTTGTTTGAAAACAGATTACATGACGAATGGCACAGCGTCAAACCACAGGCGGATCATGCTGGACGCCGCGCATAAGCAGTGAGATCAACGGTGAAATAAGTGATGAAATAGCGGCGCTTTATCTATTGATCCTTTGGCTGTGAATGGCCGATCGTGTAGAATGCTGGTGGTCACGGCTCACATCAAACCGATCGAGCAAATTCGGCGTGTAGGAGCCACCTTGTTCCAAAATTCTTCCGCACGGTTTTCTCCAGATAATCCGAACAGCGATTTCCCGCATGACGATACAGATCTGGGTTTCGACAATTCTGGCCCGTCGTTGCCGATCATTTTGATCAGTGCAGCATTTGGGATTGCCGGGGGCGTCATCGGTTTGTACGCACCTTACACCGTGCTCGGCTGGGAGTTGCCTGTCAGCATCTTTATCGCCGTCCTGTGCGCCAGCGTCAGCTTAGGCGTCTCTGGCGCCGGCCTTACGCTGCTCACGGGGACGCGCGCGGCCATGGCGAATGTCGCCATGAGTTGTGGTTTAATCGTCATTTCGCTGGTGTTTCTCGGCCTCTGTATGCTAGTCGGCGCACTTGCGGCAACGGTGCTTGTGCTCTACAGTGGATAACCATGCTATGCGGGCAGTGATCTTCGACCACCATGACCCGTCGCCCCAGGCCTATCACCTGGTCGACACGCTGCCCCCCCCGGAGGTTGCGGCCGACGGTGTGGTGATCCGGGTTGCGTACGCGGCGCTGAATCGTCTGGACAACTTCGTGCGCATTGGCTGGCAGGGGCTTGATCTGGCCTGGCCGCATGTGCCATGCAGCGACTTCAGCGGCGAAATCGTCGCCATCGGACGCGAGGTGACAGGCTGGCGGCTTGGGCAGCGCGTCACGGCGAATCCGCTCGTGTGGTGTGGCCGCTGCCGCGCTTGTCTGGCCGGGCGCCACAACCTTTGCCGCGCCGCGCACCTGATCGGCGAGCATGTGCGCGGCGCGTGCGCGGATTATGTCGCTGTTCCCGCACGCACGCTGGTCGCCATCCCAGACGGGTACGATATGCGTCTGGCCGCGGCCGCTTCGCTGGTCTATGTCACGGCGTGGCATAATCTGATCGTCGCCGGCGCTTTGCGGCCCGGCGAGCGCGTGCTGGTGGTGGGGGCAGGCGGCGGCGTCAACACCGCGGCGCTGCAGATCGCCCAGTACGCCGGCGCCACTGTTTATGTGATTGCGAGCAATGCCGAAAAAGCAGCGCGCGCCCGGCAGCTTGGCGCCGACTGGGCGTATGACCGTAGTCAACACAGTGCGGGCGCGTCCTGGTCAAGGGCCGTGTTCGAGATCACCGAGCGCGAGGGCGTCGATATGGTCGTGGACAATGTAGGCGAGGCAACCTGGCGCGACAGCCTGCGTGCGCTGCGGCCTGGCGGGCGCCTGGTGACGGTGGGCGGCACGAGCGGCTATAGCGCCCAGATCCCCGTCAACTGGATTTTTGGACGTCACCTGAAGATCATTGGCAGCACGATGGGTGCGCAGGACGATTATCTGACGGTCATGAATCTCGTGTTCCAGGACAGGCTGCGCCCTGTCATCGATGCGCTTTTCCCGATCGAAGCGTTTCATCTGGCAATCGAACGCTTGCTCGACGGCGCCATGTTTGGCAAGATCGTGATCGCAATCAACCCAACTGAGTCAACCGATTCTGAAACAAAGGCAGGCAAAAGTTGAGCAACTCATTACCGGATCAACGAATTCAGGATCTACGCGAGCGCAAGACCGCCGCGTTTCTGGGGGGTGGCGAGGAAAAGATCGCACGCCAACATGCGCGCGGGCGGATGACGGCGCGTGAGCGGCTGCAATTGCTGCTGGACAAAGGCACGTTTCGCGAGATCGATGTCTTTGTGACGCACAACACGACTGAATTTGGGCTGGCGGAGCAAAAGATCCCCGGCGACGGCGTGGTCACCGGCTACGGCACGATCGACGGGCGCCTGGTCTTCGTCTACTCGCAGGATTTTACCGTCTTTGGCGGCAGCGTCAGCCGCGCCCACGCCCAGAAGATCTGCAAAATTATGGACATGGCGATGAAGAACGGCGCGCCGGTCATCGGGTTGAATGACTCCGGCGGCGCACGCATTCAAGAAGGCGTCCACAGCCTGGCGGGCTATGCGGAGATCTTCTACCGCAACGTCATCGCTTCCGGCGTCGTCCCGCAGATCAGTGTGATTATGGGGCCATGTGCGGGCGGCGCGGTCTACAGCCCGGCCATCACCGATTTTGTGGTCATGGTCAAGGAGACGAGCCACATGTTTGTGACTGGGCCAGATGTGATCAAGGCCGTCACGCATGAAGATGTCACCTTTGAAGAGCTGGGCGGCGCGTCGGTGCATGCCAGCAAATCGGGCGTGGCGCACTTTGCCGCGGAAAACGAAGAAGACGCGATCTTCCTCGTCCAGCATCTGGTCGATTATCTGCCCAGCAATAACATGCAGGATCCGCCAGTGCAGCCGTCGAGCGACGATCCGCTGCGTGAGGCGCCGGAGTTGGACGCCATTATTCCAGATAACCCCAACAAGCCTTATGATATGAAGGAAGTCGTGCGTCATATTGTCGACAACGGCCAATTTCTAGAGGTGCACGAACACTGGGCGCAGAATATTCTCGTCGGCTTTGCGCGCTTGGGTGGGCGTCCGGTCGGCATTGTCGCTCAGCAGCCGAAAGTATTGGCCGGCGTGCTCGACGTCGAAGCGAGCCAGAAGAGCGCGCGTTTTGTACGCTTTTGTGACGCGTTCAATGTGCCGCTCATTGTGCTCGAGGATGTGCCTGGCTTCATGCCCGGCATCACTCAGGAGCACAGCGGCATCATCCGGCAGGGCGCCAAGCTGCTTTATGCCTTCTGCGAGGCGACCGTGCCCAAGCTCACTGTGATCGTGCGCAAGGCGTATGGCGGCGCGTACTGTGTGATGAATCCACGTCATATCGGCGCCGACCTCGTGCTGGCCTGGCCCAGCGCCGAGATCGCGGTCATGGGGCCGGAAGGCGCGGTCAATGTCATCTTCCGCCGCGAGATCACCGAGGCGGAAGACCAGGCCGCGCGCAAAAACGAACTTGTCGAGGATTACCGGCAGCGCTTTGCCAACCCTTATGTGGCGGCTGCCGCGGGCTTCATCGACAATGTAATCGAGCCGCGCGAGACGCGACAACACCTGATCAATGCGCTGGAAATGTTGCAAAACAAGCGCGACAGCTTGCCGCCAAAGAAGCATGGCAATATTCCACTGTAACAGACAACTATTGAGGTGAAGCTTTTATGGCGCTGCCAGAGATCGAATTTGAACTGTCGACCTATCAATACGAGCAGATGGGCTATCCGGGGATCAAACAAGGCGAGCCGCTGAGCGTGGTGCTCGACGCTGGCGTGCTTTTGCCGGATGTGGCTGCGGAGAGTTGGTTCACCGTGCGGCCGGAAGCGCTGCCCGCGCAATTCGTGCGCACGGGGCCAGCCACATACGCGTTTGCCGGACAGATCGCCGAAGCCGAGCTGGTGATAGAAGATGACGAGCAAACCGCCGTACTGCTGGTCGACTGCGGCGTGGTGAAGTTGCGCGTGACCTGCGCGCCGCAAGGCGACAACCGCCTGCCCTATGGCACCTGGGAGACGCGCTATCTGACTGGCGTCGGCCGCGTGCAGGGGTTGGTCGAAGATGAGTTCAAGACGGCGATCGGCCATGCCACCAGTGTGACGGTCTGGGGCTTCCGGCGCCTCAGCTTGATGCCGGGCGACCCTTTGTTCGGTCAATGGCACGACAGCGCTGATTTATTGCCGCTGCCGCTGCACTATGATCGCATTATTGTCGTGGCGCGCGTGCACCGCGACCGGATTTAGGCAAGCGTTTGAAAAGCCGCCACAAAGCCGCTAAGCACACAAAGAGGCACGAAGAAAAGCAGCTTTAGTAATTCAGGATCGGCTCCCATGGAGACGAAAAATCGCAAAGTTAAAGATGGCGCCCTTTGTGCGCCTGGTGGCTTTATGTGAGTTTCGTAAAGTACTGAACTTTGGGATCGTCTTTGTGTGCTTTGTGGCTTCGTGGTAAGCGTTTCAAACCTACTAGGAGAGATTCGCAGGAACCTGACCCATGTTCAAAAAAGTCCTTGTTGCCAACCGCGGTGAGATTGCCATTCGGGTGTTGCGCGCCTGCGAGGAGCGCGGCATCTCGACCGTGGCCGTCTTCTCCGAAGCGGATCGCACCGCGTTGCATGTGCGTTATGCCACGGAAGCCTATTTGCTCGGCCCGGCGCCAAGCCGTGAAAGTTATCTGCGCATCGACAAGATCATCGATATCGCGCGCAAGTCAGGCGCGGACGCCATCCACCCCGGCTATGGCTTTCTATCGGAGCGCGCCGAGTTTGCCGCGGCGTGCGTCGACGCGGGGATCACCTTCATCGGCCCCAGCGCGGAAGCGATCGCCACGATGGGGGACAAAATTTCGGCGCGCGAAGCGGTGCGCAAACGCGGCGTGCCATTGGTGCCCGGCACGGAAAAAGGGCTGCGCGACGAGGACCTGGCGGCTGCGGCCAAGGAGATCGGCTTCCCGATTATGATCAAGGCGACCGCGGGCGGTGGCGGCAAGGGAATGCGCGCCGTGCATGACGCCGGCGCGCTGGAGGGGGCGATCGGCGCGGCGCGGCGCGAGGCGATGGCGGCCTTTGGCAACGACGAAGTCTACCTTGAAAAGCTGGTGACGAGCGCACGCCACATCGAAATTCAGATTTTAGCCGACAGCCACGGCAACACCATCAGCCTGGGCGAACGCGAATGCAGCATCCAGCGCCGCCACCAGAAGCTAATCGAGGAGGCGCCCAGCGTCGCGGTCGACGACAAGTTGCGCGCGGAGATGGGCAGAGTGGCCGTTGCCGCCGCGGAATCAGTGGGCTACGTCAACGCTGGCACCGTTGAGTTTCTCTTTGACAGCAAAGACAACAGTTATTATTTCCTGGAGATGAACACGCGCTTGCAGGTTGAGCATCCCGTTACTGAGTTGGTCACAGGCATCGATATCGTCAAAGAACAGATTGCGATTGCCGCGGGCCGCCGGTTGCGCTATCGACAGGAGGATCTGGCGCCCAAAGGGTGGGCGATCGAGTGTCGCATCACGGCCGAAGATCCCTTCAATAACTTTATGCCCAGCTCCGGCGTCGTCACCTATCTCAAAGAACCCACGGGGCCGGGCGTGCGCGTCGAGAGCAGCCTGTACGAGGGAGGCGAGATCAGCCTCTACTACGACCCGATGATCGCCAAGCTGATCGTCTACGGCGAGAATCGCGCGGAAGCGATTCTGCGTATGCGCCGTGCACTGAACGAATATCGCATTGCCGGCATCAAAACCTCGATCCCCTTTCATCAGGAGATCATGGATAGCACTGAGTTTATCTGGGGCACCTTTGATACAGGGTTCCTGAGCCGGCGCCGCATCAGCCCTCGCCGCCCGCTGTCGGCGGAAAGTGAGCGGTTGGCGGCCGTGGTGGCGGCAATGATCGAGCATGAAGAAGGACGGCAGGCGATTGCTCATATCGGCCAGACGGGCAATGGCAATTCCACTTCCAATGACTGGAAGCTGTCAGGACGCATGCGCGCCCAAAGGGGGGAGTGGTGAAATATTTCGCACGCATCGGCAACAACGAGTATGAAGTCGAGATCACCGATTCGCAGATCCTGCTCGAAGGTGAAGCAGTGGATGTGAACATCGTACGCAGCGGCATCCCGGAATTGTACAGCGTACTCTTTGGAGGCCAGAGCCATGAGATGCTCATCACCTCGGATCGGTTCAATTACACGGTGTCGATCCGCAGCGAGCAGTTTCAAGTGCAGGTGCAGGACGAACGCAACCGCCGGCTGAATCAGGCGCGCAAGTTGCCGTCTCTGCCAGATGGCGAGCTGGCAATTACTGCGCCCATCCCTGGCCTGGTTGTCAAAGTGCTCGTCAACCCTGGGGATGCCGTAGAGGAAGGACAGCCGCTGGTGATCCTTGAAGCGATGAAAATGGAAAACGAGATCCGCTGTATCCGCGCGGGGGTGGCGAAGTCGATCACCGTCTTGCCGGGACAGCGCGTCGAGCAGAACGCCGTGTTGGTTGTACTGGAGTGAGCGCGCGGCTCTATGGTATAGTTTCGTCAACCAACGGGTTGGCGCTGAAATCAAAGATCAGATTGCGGTAGAATAACGCCATGAGCGCAACGACTGACACTATCCTGGCTGACGACAAAGCGATAGCCTATGGGCGGTGCCTGACTTTTACGGAATATTGTCAGCTTCAAGAGGATCGCGGGCAGCTGCTGAAAATGCGTTATGCAGAGACGCGCCTGGCGCCGGCGCGGCAAGACGCCATGGTTGGATATGGCGAAATGCTCTATGTGGTGGCGCTGGTGACGGACGAAGACCCCGAAACAACTGCTGTACTCCCCGTGGTTGTGCGCTTGACCGACGCGTCACAGCGCATCCAGATGCGCATTTTATCCGATGCCGACGTCCGGCCGCTGGCCGTGCTGCTTCCCGACCTCGATATGATCGCCATGATGGAGGAAAGTGATCTGCCGCAGATCTTTGTCTTTGACGAAGAATGGGAATTGCAGGCGCAGTGGGGGCCACGACCGGCGCAGGCCGAACGGAACCTGGAGGAGTGGATGCGCCGTTATCCTGAGTATGAAATACTGGCGGAGGACGAAACCGCCGAGTCCCAGCAGCGCTATGCCAGTTTAATGACCGCGCTGACGTACGAAATGCGCGTCTGGTACAATAGTTCGCTGGCCAGCGCCTGTCAGCATGAATTTTGTGAAATATTGGTTGGGCTATTGCCGCAGGATGAATAAGAATGGAAGTTAACAAGATGGTGTTTTGGAAAGGCGGACGCGGTTTTGCTGGAGTGCGGCCTGGTTTGCTCGCAGTGTTGTTCCTGACGTTGGGATCGCTCATCAGCGGGTGCAGCCAGGATTATAAATTTCACGGCACGCCCTATGATCCTGTGATCGCGGCCCCGTCGATCAGCGGCGTCAATCTGGACAACGCGCCCTTTAAGTTGAACGAATTAAGTGACCGCGTCAAAGTTGTCTTCTTTGGTTACACCTTTTGCCCGGACATCTGCCCGCTGACGCTTGCCAATATGAAGGGGGTCTACGAAACGCTCTCCGAGCAGGATCGCGCCAAGACTGCCTTTACCTTTATCACCTTCGACCCGGAGCGCGACACGCCGGAACGGCTTGCCGCCTATGTAGGCGCTTTCAACAAAGATTTCTACGGGGTTCACCTGCAAGATGACGAATTGACCCGCGTGAAAAAAGATTACGGCGTCTATGCGGAAAAGCGCATCCTGGACGCATCCCAAAGCGCGTCAGATTATCTGATCGATCATACGGCGTTTGTGTACATCATCGATAAAGAAAACAATTTGCGCGAGATATTCCCGCACGATGCACCAAAGGCCGACATCGCCGCGGACATTGCTTACCTGGTAAGCCGCTAATGCGAGGTGTGTACTCCGTCCTGAGTAGCGCCAATACACCGAAAAGCGTATGCTTTTCTTGATGCCTGCATGGTAAAATCCTGGCAATGAATAAAACTGACCAAAAAACGTTGACTCGATGGGGTCCGGCTCTGTACATGCAATGGCGTCAGAAATTACAAATCCGCACCCGCCTTTGGACGTGGACGGTGCTGGGTGTGTTTATGCTGGTCTTGATGACTGTCTTGGTGCAGCCTGCGTTGGCCGCCATTCAATTGAGCTATTTTTACATCATCTCCAATCCCGCCTCCGTGATTTTGCAGTGGGGAACGACCAGCGAGTTCAATGTTGAAGGGTTCGAGGTGCAATGCAAACTTGCCAGCGAACCCGACATCGCTTTTCATCGGATCGGATTCTTACCCGCCAAGGGTGGTCCCTCCACGCCCGCACAATACAGCTTTCCAGTGACGATAGCCATCGAACCAGGCGTCGCCTACTGCTTCCGTCTGCTTGAATTCACGACGGATGGGACGCAAGGCGAGGCGCCGACGCTCTGTGGGTATGGCCCCAATGTGACGCCAACACCGGGCGCACCGGGCCTCATGCCCACCAGCGATCCCAATGCGATTCCAGCCATCCCCACCGATGCGTTTGGCAACCCGATTGTCCAACCTCCGGGCGTCCAACCGCAGACGACCGATGCGTTTGGCAGCCCGTTGCCGCAGCCACAGGCGACGGATGCGTTTGGCAACCCGATCCCCCAGCCACAGGCGACCGATGCGTTTGGCAATCCGCTCCTTCAACCGCAGGCGACCGATGCGTTTGGCAACCCGATCCTTCAACCGCAGGCGACCGATGCGTTTGGCAATCCGATCCCCCAACCGCAGGCGACCGATGCGTTTGGCAACCCGATCCTTCAACCGCAGGCGACCGATGCGTTTGGCAGTCCGCTGCCGCTGCCGCCAGCCGTCGACGCGCTCGGCAATCCGATTATTCAGCCGGGCGCGGTGGACCAATTTGGCATGCCGCTGGCAACGCCCACACCGACGCTCGACCCCTACGCGGCGCCGACGGCCATCGTTGTGACGCCGCTGCCCGGCGACCCGCGCGGTGGTGATGCCTCCGCGCTGGAAGCCGCGCCGCAAGACCCGGCATTGGCCCAAAGCGACGCGGCGCTCCAACCTGTCGTTGCAGCGCCGCCTGCCTACATTGTCGTAACAGCAGCCCCCACCGAGCCACCAGTTGCGCTGGCGGCTGCCATGACGCCGCTGCCTACTGTCACGCCGACGCCGCCAACCTTCCAGTTGGTCAGCGCGCTGGCTCCGACGTCGCAAAACCTCATGGTTATGCTGCTTTGCCTCACATTCACCGGCGCCAGTGGCATCGGAATTCTGGGGCTGATTACAAGCGTGATGTTTATGCGCTCACGCTCCTCGCAGCGCGACTTCTATGACCGCTACAGCCTGCCCCCTCCTCGTCGCCGTCAATGGTGACGCAGGTGATCGGCATCATGCCGTAGATAATGTAGACAGCTGATGCGCGCCTTCATCGCTCTTGCCCTGCCGAATGCTGCCCTGCATCAGATTACCACCGTGCAACGCCTGCTTGTGCAACAGTTGCGCGCCCAGCAGCTTGACCATTCCATCCGCTGGACACGTGCTGACAACCTTCACCTGACCTTGCGCTTTCTGGGCGAAATCGACGACGTGCAGCAGCTTTCTCTGGAGCAAAAATTAACAAAGCTCGCCCAGCAACACGCTCCTCTGGCGCTGTTTGTGGATGGGATGGGCTGCTTTCCCAGCGCCCAGCGTCCCAGTGTCATCTGGTGTGGAATTCAGGGCGATCTGATGGCGTTGGCGCGGCTGCAAGCTGAGATAGACCGTGCAGTGAGCGCCATTGGCCTGCCGGCTGAAGACAAGCCGTTCAAGCCACACTTGACTATCGGGCGGGTGCAGCGCAATGCCAATGCAAGCCTGCGTCACGCGGTCGGCGCCGTCGTAATGCAAGTTGGCACGGCGCCACAGCGCAGCGCCCCCGTCACTGTCATGACAAGCGAACTAATCCTCATGCAGAGTGCGCTTACCCCATCCGGCGCCACTTATACCCCATTGGGGGTATTCTTGCTCGCTGGGCCTACTCCGTCACGCGATCAGAGGCCAATTTTCTAGCAGAAACTTGGCCTCTGGATTGAAATACTTCCCATCATTCCAAATCGTGCAGATTCCAGAGGCTGTACGGGTTACGCCCTCTGGATAGCAGCATGAGTGCTCGCTTCCGACGGTGTGGTCGACTGCATCGCGACGGCGGGATTGAGCAGTTCGTCCACGATCTTGGCAGAAGAGAGCACGCCCGGCAAGCCTGCGCCCGGATGTGTGCCTGCCCCAACAAAATAGAGGTTCTCGAAATCTTCCGAGCGATTGTGAGGACGGAACCACGCCGACTGCAACAGCGTCGGCTCGACCGAGAAGGCGGAGCCCAAATAGCTGTTGAGTGTATCCTGGAAGTGCAATGGGTCAATAAAATGTTCGGCCACAATATTTTGTTGCAAGTCGGGCAGATAGTTATCTTCCAGAAATTGCATGATGGCGTCGCGGTAGGGCTTGGCCTTGGTCGTCCAGTCGATATTGGCATTCAGATTCGGCACCGGCGCCAGCACGTAGAAGGTTTCGCAACCGTCCGGCGCCATGCTGGGATCGGTCATAGTCGGCATGTGCAGGTAAAGTGAAAAGTCCTCTGGCAACTCCTGCTCGTCAAAAATCTCGCGCAGCAACCCTTTGTAGCGCTCGCTCAGGATGATGTTGTGATGCGCCAGCGGCGTGCCGGTGTTGTAGCGTTTCTTTGTGCCAAAGTAAATGACAAACAGCGACATGCTATACTTTTTACTTTTTACCCAGCGGTCGCTGTTGACGCGGCGATGCTGCTTCGGAATCATGTTCAGGTAAGTCCATCCGACGTCGGCGTTCGAGACGACTATATCGGCGTTATGCACCGCGCCATCTGCCAACCGGACGCCCGTCGCTCGCTTGTCGTTGATGAGGATCTCCTCAATTTCGGTGTTGAGGTGAACTTTGACGCCAAGCTCGTCCAGAAGGCGACCAAAGCCAGCAACGATCTCCCCCGTACCCCCTTTGGCGTAGTGGATGCCCCACTCACGCTCCAGGTAGTGGATTAGCACGTAAAGCGACGGCGCGTCGAGTGGGTTGCCGCCGATCAGCAGCGGGTGAAAAGAGAAACAGCGGCGCAAAAACTCGTTCTCGATAAATTTGCTCACATAGCCGTAGACGCTGCGGTAAGATTGCAACCGCACCAGATCGGGCGCCACACGCATCATATCGCCAAAGTGCAGAAAAGGCTTATCGATCAGCGCCATGCCGGTTTCAAAAATCTCTTTCGTCGTGGCCATGAAGCGTGTGTAACCTGCTTTGTCGCGCGGGTTCCAGTCGTCAATCTGGTCCAAAATGTAGGCATGGTCGCCGTTGTAGCTAAAAGCGCGCCCCTGGTGATCGAAAATCTTGTAAAAGGGGTCAAGCGGAATCAGCTCGAAATAATCTTCGCGGCGGCGACCCGCCAGCGTCCAGATTTCATCCAGCAGCCACGGCGCCGTGATCACAGTCGGGCCGCCGTCGAACTTGAAGCCGTTGATTTCGTAGGTGTAGGCGCGGCCGCCAAGTTTGTCGCGTTTCTCGAACAGTGTGACCTCGTGGCCGTTGACTGCCAGGCGCGCCGCTGCCGCAAGCCCGCCGAATCCACTGCCGATCACGATGGTTTTTTGTCGCATAGATCCTCACTCCGTGTAGGGTGTTTTACAGATGTTCAAAGCGTTGTCTTGGCCTGGCGTCTGCTCATCCAGCCCACGCCGGCCGCAACCGCCAGCACAATCGCAGCAAGCGCAGCGCCAAAAACGACGGGAGGCGTCTCGCTCTGTTTTACGGCAATCCCAATAAACGCCCATACCAGCACCGCCACGTAGGCGATATTTTGCTCACGCAGCGCAAAGATCAAGCCGAGCACACTTGCCACTGCAATCATCGTCAACGACCAGATCATCGGTGAAAGCGGCGCGCCGCTCCATCCCCAGTCAAGCAACACTGTCGCCGCGTTGGCTACTGTCGCCACGGTGATCCAGCCCAGGTAGATGCTGAAGGGAATGAAAGTCGTCCACTGTTCGGCAGTGGACATCACTGCCCGCTGCGGAGCAAGCCGCAGGTAAAGCACGATCAGGCTCAGCAAGAGCACCAGCATTACCACCAGACTCAGGGGAAAGAGGTTGTAGTGCCAGAGGAAAATCCATACGGAGTTTGCAATGCCGCTGACGACGTAAGGCCAGCCGATGCTGCGCAGCCGCGGGTTGGTGCGTTGTGAGGGCAGCGCCTGGTAGACCATGTAGGCGAGCAGCCCCAGGTAGATTACGCTCCAGATCGCAAAGACATAGCCCGCCGGTGTAAACAGCGAGGGAAAACGATCCGAAATTTCACCCGTCGATTGGCCGTTCAGCGGCAACGAGGTTGCCAGACCGTTGATCGCAATTGTAGCCAGCGTGACAACGATCACCGCAAACTGACGCAGATAATCACCCATTCCGGCTGCACTGCCTTGCTCTTCTGTGATTTGTTGCTTGGTGCTTCCCAGTGTTGTGTTCATTTCCTTCTCCTTTGCAATCATGCCTTCTGCAATGGTTTTGCACAGGTTTAGTCTATGTCGAGATAGAATGCCGTTCAGTGAGAATGCTTCTATTTGCCAGATACAGCAAGAACCCCTTCAGGTTAACCTGACGGGGTTCTTGCTGTGTGAAATATCTGTACGCAGCCGGTTTATCAGGCAGCGTCCATAACGCCCGTTACATGGATCGACAAATCAGGAAAAATGGCTGACTGAGTGGTCTCGCCATGCTGGAAGCGTCCGTGCTCGCGATAAGCGCCACCTTCCAGGGGAAGCGCCACGATAGAATTTACACGTGGGTCAACAAGCCAGTATTCAAGGATGCCAGCCTGGGCATATTCAATGCGCTTTGTGACCAGATCACGCTGTGGATGGCCCGGGCTGACCACTTCCATTACAAGGTCAGCGCCTGTCCAGAACTCATCTTGGCGGCGTGCGTCACTGGCTGACGCCAAGAAGATTAGATCTGGTTCACGGATCTTACCGGGCCCTAGACGCAAACGCAATGGAGCAAACAACACTTTGCCGCCGCTCTGTGTAGCAAAGTCAAACAGCAGCCGATAAAGATATGCCACGATCGGTTGATGTCTATCTCCATAGGCATTGTCAACACTTCGATTGACCCGTGCGAATACTCGACTAACTGATTCGTCCTCAGCTCCAGGTAATCGGCCTCACTCCACGCGCCTTGCGCTGGAAAAAGTCGCGCAACTTCTCAAGCCGGTTCGGCCATCTTCGTCATGTGAGTATCCATAGATTCGCGCACCGTCATGGTGATTGCTCCTCTCGAAACGCTACACCCGCTCCAGGAACCGCACGTCGTTGCTGTAAAAGAGCCGGATGTCGTCCACGCCGCGCTTGAGCATGGCTTGGCGCTCGATGCCCATGCCAAAGGCAAAGCCGCTGTACAGCGCCGGGTCGTACCCGCCGTTTTGCAGCACAATGGGATGCACCATCCCTGCGCCCAGGATCTCCAGCCAACCAGTGTGTTTGCACAGCCGACAGCCCGCACCGCCGCACAGCACACAGTCTACATCCACTTCCACGCTTGGCTCGGTGAAGGGGAAGTAGGATTTGCGGAAACGAATCTTGCGCCCTTCGCCATACATCTGATTGGCAAAGTTCAGCAGCGTGCCTTTGAGATCGCTGAAGGTGATATTGCGACCAATCGCCAGCCCTTCGATCTGGTAGAACATCATCTCAGAGCGTGCAGTCACATCCTCGTTGCGATAGCACTTGCCCGGCAGCATCACACGGATCGGCTCTGGCGCATATTGGCGCATCGCATGAATTTGACCTGGGCTGGTATGCGTCCGCAGAATCACATCCGGCGTGGTCGTGAAAAAAGTGTCCTGCATTTCGCGCGCCGGGTGATCAGGCGGGAAGTTGAGCAGCCCAAAGTTAAAATCATCGGTCTCGACTTCGGGCGAATCATAGACCTGGAAGCCCATCTGCTTGAGGATCTCGACCATCTCGCGCATGGCCTGGTTGGTCGGGTGCAGCTTGCCAACCTGTGGGCGGCGTCCCGGCATGGTCACGTCAATGCCTTCGGAGGCCAACATGCGCTGCATCTCGGCGGCGGCGATCGATTCCTGGCGTACGAGCAACGCAGCTTCGAGTGTTTCCTTGATCTCGTTGGCGCGTTTGCCAACACGCGGGCGCTCCTCTTGCGAAAGCTGACCCAACCCACGCAATATGGTTGTCATCTTACCCTTGCGCCCAAGATATGCGGCATACCACGCCTCAGTCTCCGGCGTATGTTGCGCAGCAACTAGCGCGGCTTGCGCCTCCACTTGCAATGCTTCGAGTTGTCCAATCAGATCACTCATACGACCTACCTGTTTTGATTAGCTACATGACGGTGGGCATTATACCATAAGCTGATTGACCTATTGTTTCTTTCTAGACAATCCAGCGTTTCTCTGATTGAATAAGGAGCGCGCGTTCTGCACGCGCGCAAGCCTATTCAACAGCGCACACAATCAAATGGAGAACACCTATGCCCAAGTACATCACTGAGTTTATCGGCGCCTTTTTTCTCGTATTCACCGTAGCAGCGGCCGCGGTCGGAGGGTGGGCGCCGTTAGGATTTGCCCCCCTGGCGATCGGCTCTGTGTTAATGGTGATGATCTTTGCCGGCGGGCACATTTCCGGCGGGCACTACAACCCGGCAGTGTCGATGGCGGTCTTCGTGCGCGGCAAGATCAGCGCCACCGACATGATCATCTACTGGGTGGTTCAACTTGTGGCTGGCGTCGCAGCGGCGTTGCTCGCCAATTCGTTGTTGGGCATTACGGCTTCAGAGCCTGCCGCGCTCGACATGACCAAGGCGGCCACCGCTGAGTTTCTCTTCACGTTTGCCCTAGCCTTCGTGGTGCTCAACGTTGCCACGGCTAAGGGCACCGACGGCAACTCGTTCTACGGATTGGCGATTGGTTTTACGGTGCTTGCCGGCGCCTACGCGGTGGGAAGCATCTCTGGCGGCGTCTTCAATCCCGCGGTGGGCGCGGGCGTTGCACTCCTCGGCGTGTTCAGCTGGACGACGTTTGGCATTTACGCTGTCACGCAGTTGGTGGCCGGTGCGTTGGCTGGCGTTATCTTCCGCGTGCTGCATCCGGGCGAATAATCGGCGTGCGATGACAACAATATTCCGGGGAGAGGTGCAGACATGTCGCCGTCTCAGACCGTAGCGCGTATTCCCGGAATATTGTGCACCTGGCAAATTGGCTGCCTTGCAACTCTCAGGACAACGATAGCATGACACATACGCTTGATTTTACCACGCAGGAGTGGGGTGTGCTTGAGCGCGCACCCATGTTAGCGGGATTGCTCGTCGGGGATCTCACCGATCCAGAAAGCTGGCTGTCCGAACTGTACGCGGTCTTCAACAGCGCGCAAGCTCTCGAAAGCGCTTCGGAAAGCGTGCTGATCCTTGCCGTAACCGAGCGGATGCTGGCGCGTGATGGAGAAAGCATCGGCCTGCCCGTGGATCTGCCGCAAAGCTCATCCGCAGCGCGCGCTTATCTAATCGCCGGCTGCCTACAGGCAGTGCGACTGGTGGCGCAGAAGGTCCCGTCGGAGGTCGAACCCTTCCGGCAATGGCTCCTGCACCTGGCGCACACCGCGGCCGCGTCCACCAAAGAGGGGGGATTTCTGGGGATTGGCGGCCAGCAAATCAGCGCCACAGAACAAACGATCCTTCATGAATTGGAGACGGCGCTTAACCTGGTGGGGTGAGGGTGGGCTTGTCCGGCAAAAACAGCGTCATCAGCAACGCATCCTCGTGATTGTCTCGATAATAGCGTTTGCGTATCCCGACGCGCGTAAACCCCATTGTTTCATACAGCGTTTGAGCCTCACGGTTGCCAGCGCGCACCTCCAGGGTGACTTCGCTGGCGCCAGCCGCGCCTGCGCGCTCGATCAGGAATTGCAACAGCAGCCGCCCCAGCCCTTGTCTGCGATAGTCCGGATGCGTGGCGATCGTGACGATGTGCGCCTCCTGCCCCATCGACCAAAAGCCGCCATACGCAAGGATCGGCGGCGCGCCAGCCGCCGCGGCCGGATCGGGACGCAGCACCCAGTATGAGCTGAGTTGATTGCGCGCCAACTCATGGCGATAAACTTCACCCGACCACGGCGCAGGAAAACACGCCTGTTCCAGCACCTCGATAAACGGAATATCTTGGACGCGCATGGGTTGAATGAGCACAGCCGGTGTAGACATGATTGCAGCTACGGCTCGCGCAGGTAAAGGGGTTGAAGGGATGTCAACGTCTCGGCATGCCCTGCTTCCAGCAGGAGGGCGGCCATGTGCGCCAACACCCCTGCCCGTCGCAGCCCATGCACCGGCTCGATGATAGTGACATGAGCGCAAGCGCCGACCGCCGCGGCCAACTCAGCATCGACCTCGCCCGCCAACCAAAATGATCCCGCGGCAGACACGCCGAGAAACGCCGCCAATTCCGCGGCTGTGCCCGTGGTGTGCGCCTCAGCGTCGGGGCGATGCAGCCGATCGCTGGCGGCGAAGCATGTCCAGTGATAGCGCCTGCGGCCCGCGTGCATCACAGCGCAAATGGTGGGCGTTGGATGACAGGCCGCGGCAAGGGTCAGCCAGGGTGCAGCCGTGACGCAAAGCGTCGGCGCACCGACGATGGCCGGTGGGGCCGCCAATCCCAGCGCGATGCCCTTGGCCGCACTGATGGCGATGCGCACGCCGGTGAAGCTGCCCGGCCCTGTGGTCACGGCCAACGCGCGCAGGCTGTCAGGCGCGACGCCGGCTGTAGCCAGCACCTGGCGCACCATCACCAGCAGATCCTGCGTCTGCCGGCGGCGTCCTTCCCAGGTGGCCTCGGCCAGTGTGCGCGCCGTCGCTGTGTCATAGATTGCTACGGAAGCCGTAGTCGAAGCGGTATCCATTGCCAGCAACATAGCGAAGATTATACCAGATGGCGGGGTTGCTTGTGCTAAACTGCACAAAACGCAAGATAAATGATGAAAGCGAGTAATCAGCAATGAGTATTCTTCTTCTGGGCGCACACATGTCGACCGCCGGGGGCGTTAGCCAAGCGCTGGATCGAGCCGCGTCGGTGCACAGCAATGCCGTCCAGGTTTTCACCAAGAATAATCGCCAGTGGGCTGGGCCGCCGATCAACGAAGAGGACGTTGAACGGTGGCGCGTCCAGATGCCTGCGCTGGGGATTACCTATGCGGTCAGCCACGCCAGCTATTTGATCAACCTGGCAAGCCCCAAAGACGATCTGTGGGAAAAGAGTCGGCTGGCCCACCAGGACGAACTTCGCCGCGCTCATGCCTATGCGATCCCGCACGTCGTGCTGCATCCGGGGTCGCACACGGGTTCGGGTAACGAGGCCGGCATGGCGCGGATCGCCACCGCACTCAATCGCATCCACGACGAAACGCCGGCATGTGCAGATACTGTCACTTGTCTGGAGATCATGGCCGGACAGGGCAACGTGCTTGGCCGCGATCTCGCCCAACTGCGCGCTATTATCGATCAAATCGAGGATCAGCGACGCGTCGGCGTCTGCCTGGACACCTGTCACGCTCACGCCGCGGGGTACGATATTTGCAGCGACGCGGGCTACGCGGCGTTTATGGCCGAGATCGACCGCTGGCTGGGGCTGGAAACCGTCAAAGTATGGCACTTTAACGACAGCAAAGGCGTGATGGGCAGCAATCTTGACCGGCACGTCCACATCGGGGAAGGCGAGATCGGCGAAGCAGGCTTCCGCCACATTCTCAACGACCTGCGCTGGGAGGGCGTCGCCATGCTGCTGGAGACGCCCAAAGAAGACACCCTGGAAGAGGACGCCATGAACCTGGCGCGGCTGGGCGCGCTAGTCGAGGATGGCAGCCGCATCCCACCCGGGCTACGCCCCAAGCCTGCTGCCGAACAAATTCCTGGCGCCGGTCAAACGCCGAGCAGCGACGCGCACTGATCGGCGCCGGAATAGTGCAAGCCCGGGTATTCCCTCACCAGTGAGGGGACCAGCCTGACAGCGTCACTCGCAGGTGCGGACTACCAGCCCGGCATATTGCGCCAACGCTCCTCGTCCCACGGGCAAGTGTGACCTGCTAACGCGCCACACTCGGCAGATAGAGCATGATGGAGGTCATCGGTTCGACAACGTCGGCGCGCACCATCACAGTGGCCTTCGCATGGCTTTCTGCCTTGAACAAGTCGGGGGCAACCAGGTACTTCAAGGGAGCAATAGGCTCGGCCAACGGATCAGCAGGCGGATTGGTCGCGTGTACGATGAGCGTCTGCACTTGTTCGTCGTCGATTGTCACCCCACCCAGCGCCGGGATTTCCGTCGCCGTCAGTTTGACAAATGCACCGGGCGCCAACAGATGGTCAACCTTCTCCACAATGCCAAGTTCTGGAATGATAATCTGATGCGTGCTCAGCGCCACTTCGCCGCTGTTGAGTAGCGTCACACAATAGTTGACCTTGCTTCCCTGCACGACTTTGATGATACTCTGGCTGCCACAGCCCATTCCTTCATCGCTGACAGTGAGAACGCCATCGATAGCGGCGCGGAGGACATTGACCGAAGCTGTCGCCTCATCGCGTGCCTCCGGGCCCTCGCGGTTAGAGGCCGTCCACACGCCACTGGAAACAGTCGTGGCCGCTACTGTCTCGCTGAGCACGCGCCCCAACATCACCGTATCCACTGTGCCGCCGGGTTGCACCACATAGTCGAGATCAGCCAGCACGGGGCCGGCTTCACTGTCCGCCAAGCTGTGCAGCGATAATGGAACTTCGCCCGTGTTGAGAATCGTATAGCAGTAGTACACCGACGTGCCAGCTGGGATGCCGATAATGTCGGAAATGCCGCAGCGCTCCGGCGCCAGCCCAACCGTCTTGCGCAGCACCAACCCCGTGGTGCGCTCCACCGCGGCAAAAGTACAACTCACCTCATCGCCAGGCGCCAACACCAGCAGCACTTGGCTGCCGCCGCCCGCGCTGTTCGTACAGACAACCGACGGCGCATAGCTGATGCGATGCCTGCTCTGCACCAGATAAACGCCCGCTGGCACGCTGAATTGCCGCTGTCCACCTGCCGCTGGCAAGGTGAACGCCTCCAGATCGCCTTCAAATTCCCAGTCGATCACGGGCGTCTGCCCTGTCACGGTTTGACGAACCGTCAGCGACGCAGGTTGTGCCGTCGCGACAAACGTGCAGAGTATGTTCGCCTGATAGGCAAGCGGAATGCTGACGCTCTCCCCGTTGCTGACGTCGCTGCCGTCACACGAAGCCTGCAAGACGTACCCGCGTTTGGCGCCTAGCGTAAAGGTGTACGTCTCATTGGCGTGAAGCGCATCCAGCACGATCTCGCCGCCTGTCGCGGCTGTGGACAACTCGCCGGCTGGCCCCGTCAGGCGCCAATCTGCTGACGGTGGCTGGCCGATCACCGTGACGCGCAAGGTGATGTCGCCGGTCTGCGGCGCAACATCGATGGGCGCGCTGGCAGCCGGCGGCACGCCTGGCGCACTGATCTGCAATATCAGCCCCGCGCCAAAGGTGTCCACACGCACATCGGTAAAGTGCACGCGGCCTGCCACCGCGTTCACCGTGACGCGGCCGCCTAACCGCGCGGTTGACCCAGCAGCAGGGCTAACGGTCACTGGGCCATTGAAATTGATCGCCAGATTGCCGTAGCGATCTTCGACGCGCACCGCGGGCTGCTGCGGAAGCGGGACGCGTTCCAGCCCGCCCTGCGGCTGGGTCAAAATGCTCAGATGTTCGGCCAGGCCACACAACGTCGTGGCGTCAGGCTGGAAACCGATGGCGGGGTCGGCATCGACGCCGCTGCACAGCCACGGCGCAAAGGCCGCGTCTCCCACCAGCGAACTGCCACTTCCACCGGGATTGCGGGAGGTGGCAGGGCCGCCAGGCGCACCCCACCAGTTCTCCGCGGCAACCATGGCATATCCGCCGGCGCTGCCGTTGTCGAATCCAATGCCACTCTGCTCGATGAGGTTATGCCGCACCGTCACCGCGGTGTATCCGGCGCCGGAGCAGCTTCCCGCGCACTGGGTGAGATTGATGGCGCGGTTCCATCCACGAATTTCATTGTTGGTCGCCGTCAAATCAATGTCAAGCGCGCCGTAGCCGCCGTCCGCCTGCAATCCTACGCCAGCGCCGTCGCTGTAGAGCGCGTTGTTGCGCACGAACACGCGTTGGATCGCACGCTCGTCCCCTGTGGCTTGAAGGATGAGATTATTGCTGCGCACAGCCGCGAGACGCGGCTGGTTCGCCGTCATGGCGAGCTGCGGCTTGCGTCCTGGCGGCGGCGCGTCGACGATGATCCCCCAGAACCCAGGCGAGTTCAACGCCGCCGCAGTTGCGCTGATGGTGTTGCCTTCGTGCACGCCGGCGCTATCCACCAGATAAATGCCGACCTGGTTGTCGCGCAGCGTGTTGCCAGCCGTATCAGCGTCGGCCTGGTAAAGCAGAATCGCGGTGGAAACCAAACTGAAGGGTGTATAGGCGTAGCCAGTGATTGTATTGCGCTCGATGGCGGCGGTGGCGCCGTAGCTGACCTGCACGCCATTCTGCACCAGTACACTGGTCGGGCCTGCGCCCTCGATCTGGTTGCCGTCAATTGTCGCGTGGGAGCCGACGCCGCTGACGACAATGCCCGCTTTCTGATTGCCGACAATGCGGTTGTTGGCAATTTCCGCGGCCCCGACCGAAGCCGGGCTGTGGTTGCCGACCGCAATCCCAACCCCTTGCGCACAGGCGAGCAGCGGCTCGTTGCGGATCGCACGAATCTCATTGTCGTGGATCGACGCGCGTGCCCCACTCTGCACCGCAATGCCGGCGCGCAGACTGCCGCAAACCGCGTCCCCTGGCCCTTCAACGGTAAAGCCGCTCAGGTTGGCGACGACGCCCGCGCCCATCACGCTGACAATGGCAGCGCCGGCAGAGGGCGACATCGCCGCGGGCGCCTGGATGAGGCTGGCGCCCGCGCCCGCGCCCGTCAGGGTGATGGACTTATTCACCATGACTTGTTCGGGATAGACGCGCGCGTCCGCGACAAGCGTGTGGCCGTCCTGCGTGGTTTCATGCGCAACCGCACTGTTGAGGGTGCAGAACTCGCGGTGGGTGTCGAGGTTATGCACGAAGCCGGTGGCGACGCCGCCCGGCGCCTGCGCATTGAGCCAGGTGCAGTAAGCGATATTCTCGCTGACGCGATCGCCCGCGCCAGGCCCGGCTGCGCCTGGCCCGCTGGCATCACCCCACCAGTTATCGATAGCAGCGAACACTGCGCCCGCGCCATTCTGTACGCCATATTGGCGATTGCCCGCAATTTCATTGTAGCTGGCTGTGATCGTCGCGCCAACGGGCAAGCCGCCGTAGACGCCGCGTTGCGGGTCAAAGACCGTGATGCCGTTTTCAAAGCCGGTAATCAGATTGCCCGAAAGCGTCACACTGGCCGAAACAGGCAGAGTGCCGTCACTGGCGTCATCGGTTTGCAGATAGAGGCCGCTGGTTGGGGGCTGATTGGCGCCGCCGGCGCCACCCACCAAACCGCCGTTGAATTGATTGTCATAGATATCAAGGTGGTGGAGCGCTCCGCGCACACGGACGCCATGCACGGCGCCGTGCGTGACAAGACCGCGCAGGCGCATCGAGGTTTCACGCACGACAATGCGACCGTAGGGATCTTCCGCGGTTTCATGCAGACGCAGGTCGATCAAGCTGGCGTCATCTTCCAGCAGGCTCACCTCCTGCTCGATCGTATTGGCGCAGATGCAGAGTTCAGCGATCACGCCCGCGGCATCGCCCGCCACATGATCGACAAGCACAGCAGCACGCGTCACGTCGACCATGGTGTTGTATTCGATGTAGACCTGCTCGAGCCAATTTGTCTCTGCGCCTGCCGTCGCCAACAGATGCACGCCGCTGCCTGCGTTCGTAATGTCGTTGTGCGTCACGACGCCGCGCAGCGCGCGCTGCACCAGGCGAATGCCGTCGGCGCCAAAGCCGGTGATGGTGTTTTTGCTCACCGTAGCGTCGATGCTGTTTTCCAGCCCGATAGCCGATAGACGCGCCGCCTCTTTGTTGCTACTCAGAAAATTTTCCGCGATCTCCACTGTACGGTTTTCACCGCCGAGCAACATAATGGCGGATGCAGCCGCATCTTCAATACGGTTGCAGGCAATCTCCCATTCAGCGCGCACCGCGGCTTCGCCCGCAATCGCTGCACCGTTAAGTGCGTCGAAGCGATTATTGCGAACAACGATCCGGGTGAAGTTGCCTTCTGCCCCGGTCGTTGTGACGCCGCCTGTGGCCGGCGACGCCAGCGTAAAGCCGTCGATCGTCACATCATCGACGCCAGCAGCGAGGGTAAAGATAATGCTTCCCGCTGGTGCAAGCACCGCCTCTGCCTGCCGTGCGGGGTTAAGCTGGTCGGGCAGATTGCCATCGTTGGCGCAAACGCCCTGATTTGGCCCGGCCAGCGTAACCGCTTTGGTCACGGTCAAGGCTTCGCTGTACACCCCGGCCGCGACGATGACCGCGCCGCCCGATGCGACCTGCGTTAACGCCGCCTGAATGGTGCGTTTGGCGCTGATCGGAGAGTCGCCGCCAAATGCATCGTCACCCAGTACGCCATTGACGAAACAACGTTCCGTGCACGGCTGTTCAGGCTCGAAGTCGTAGAGCGTCGTCGCGCCGTCGATGCCAACCCGAAGCGCGTCCGCGCTGGCGATGACTTCTCGTCCCCAGGCATTGCCGGCGCGCAGCCACATCTGGCCGCCCTGCGCGCTGATGGCGGCATCAGAAAACGCTGCCGTCACCTCCTGCCAGGTGCAAGGATCGTCTTCGGGACAGATGCTCAGGCCAGGCTGCGCGGTGGCCCACCAGGCCGAATTCTCAGCCAGCGCGTCCCAAGTCTGCCAGACATTCTGGTTGACGCCGCCCACCGGCTGGTTGCTTTTGTACGGCTCATAGACCAGCCTGCCTTGTGGTGCATCGTCTCCATCGCTGGCGTCGTAGTCAATATCGAACTGCAAATTGAGCGTGGCGTGATCGTCCGGGTCGAAGGAGCTGCGGTAGGTTGCATACGAGAGATGGCTGATGCGCGCCAGGCGCACGCCAGCATAAGCTGCCGCGCCGATAGCATACGCGCCGCGCGCGCTGGTCGTCATCTGAACGCTGCCGGTTCCCTGCGGCGGCTGTTCTGGGCCAAAGACGAACGCGCCGGCTCCCTGAGGCGTTTCGAGGACGAAGCTCCACCCGTTGCGCACCGCAGGACGCACTGTCACTGTGGTGACAGGCGCTCCTTGAGCAGGCGTCGCGTCATCCTGGGCGTGAGCTGCTGTCGGAAACAGCGTGCACCCAGCGCACGCCAACACTATCCCAACGGCATACAGCAATGTAGAAAAACTCTTGCTCTTGGACATGGTGGGGATTCCCCCCTCCCTTCGGAGGTAAAACATTATCGGGCCGAAGCGCTGTGTTGCGATGCAAGACTGGGATGAGTGCGCTGCAAGGTGGTTCTGCGAAGGCGGCTATTATAGTACACCCCCTCAAAATTATCAATTACTTTGCTGCGCGTTGCATCAAGTAAAGTACGCTACATTCCCTGTCTTGGTTCCAGACGTAATTCATGGGAAAAAGATACGCCCTGACGAGGCGCTTGCCTTGCTGGTAGCTGTCAGCATGATGCGGAGCGTTGGCGCAACCTGTCGGGCTGGGGAATGCGACCAACTTTGATTGCAGCCATGTGGTGCAGGTCACGCTGGTGGCGCGACCTGCCATCTGCTATTCTGCTTCGCTGGTGAGGCCGGGGATCTGCACACGGCGTTCGACCTGGCGCAGCAGCAGATAAGCAACGCCAACGAGGACGATGTAGAAGACGGCGACGATCATGTAAATGGGAATCGGAGCGAAGTAATCACTGGCGAGCGCTTTGGCCTGTCCCATCATGTCGAGGATGGCGATGGCGAAGACGACTGCCGTATTCTTGAGCATGGCAATCGCCTCGTTCGACCAGGCCGGCAGCACCAGGCGCAGCGCCTGTGGCAGGATGATGCTGCGGATGGCCTGCGCTTTGCTCATGCCGATGGCGCGCGCCGCGGTCATCTGTCCCTCGCTGACCGATTGCAGCGCACCGCGCAGATACTCAGCCTGGTACGCGCCGCTGTTGAGGCCGAGCGTGATGTAAGCCGCGGTCAACCGTCCCAGCGTCAGACCCAGATCGGGCAGTCCGTAGTAGACGAGAAAGAGCTGAATCAGCAGCGGCGTGCCCTGAAAGAGCGTGATATACGCGCCGAGCACCCGTTGCAACCAAGGGGGGCCGTACACGCGGCCGATGCCAAGGGGCAACCCAATCGCCCCCCCCAGCAGCAGCGATACACCTGCAATTTGCAGCGTGATGACCGCGCCTTGCAGCAGGCTGGGAACTACGTTGCGCAGCAACTCAAGAAAGTCTTGCATCGTGTCCACCCCGCCTACTGGCGCTCGCCGCCATCGTCCAAATCTGTAATCTTGCGCAGAAAAGCGCGCGTGCGCTCGGACTTTGGCTGCGTGAACATCTGGTTGGGCGGGCCTTCTTCCACCACCACACCGTTTTCCATAAAGACGACGCGGCTGGCGACCTGGCGGGCAAAGCCCATTTCGTGGGAGACGACGATCATAGTCATCCCTTCTTTGGCGAGCTGCTGCATCACTTCCAGCACCTCGCCGGTGAGTTCCGGGTCGAGCGCCGAGGTGGGTTCGTCGAACAGCATGATGTGCGGATCCATGCCCAGCGCGCGGGCGATGGCGACGCGCTGCTTCTGGCCGCCTGAAAGCTGAGCTGGGTAATGGTCGGCGCGATCCACCAGTCCGACGCGTTCGAGCTCCAGCATCGCCAAGTCATGCGCTTCTTTCTTGTGCATCTTGCGCACTTTGGTCAGCCCGATCATGACGTTGCCCAGCGCGGTCAGATGCGTAAACAGGTTGAAGTCCTGAAAGACCATGCCAATGCGCTGGCGCACCTTGTCCTGATCGACGCCTGGCGCCGTAATCTCCTGCGCGTCAAGCCAGACGCGGCCTGCGGTGGGCGGATGCAGCAGATTGATGCAACGCAACAAGGTGCTTTTGCCGGAGCCGCTCGGCCCCACCAAGACAACGACTTCCTGGGGCTGGATCGTGAGGGAGAAGCCCTTGAGCACCTGGGTCTCGCCAAACGATTTATAGAGGTCCTCGATGCGCAGAATTGGCTCGGTCGTCATGAAAATGTGCACCTCTACATTTGCAGGCGATAACGCCGCTCGATCCACTGGAGGATCTGTGTGGCAATCATCGTCAAGATGAGGTAAAGCAACAGGGCGGCGCCAAACGCCATGAATGGTTCGAGCGTGCGCGCGCTGATCTGTTGGGCGCGCCGAAAAATTTCCGGCACGCCCACCACAAAGACCAGCGTCGAATCTTTGAGCACCAACGTAGCTTCGTTGCCCCACGCGGGCAGCGCCAGACGCACCGCCTGCGGCAGAATGATGCTTTGAATTGCCTGCAGCCGGCTCATGCCGATGGCGCGGGCGGCGACCATCTGCCCGGGCGGCACCGCTTGGAACGCGCCGCGAAAAATTTCCGTCTGATACGCGCCGGAGGCAAAGCCCAGCGCCAACGATCCTGCTAAGAAGGGCGAGAGGTTAACAAAGCGTGCAATCACAAAATACAAAATGAAGATGATGACGATCACTGGCACCGCGCGCACGATGACGCTGTACACAGTGGCTACCTGCCGCAGAAAGCGATTGCCATAGACGCGCAGCATCGCCATTGCCACGCCAAAAACGAGTCCTACTGTCAGCGCCAGCAGCGTTACGCCAATAGTCACCCACAGACCTTGGAGGATGAAACTGAGCGTCGCAATCAGATCTTGAAGGAAATCCATGTGGATGTGACGAGAGACGCGAAAGGAAAGAAAAGTAAGAAAAGTAAGAAAAGTAAGAGAATAAGAGATTGAGAGAATAGAGATTGGGGATTGAATCCGCTATGCTTGGGAGCAAATCTCCAATCTCTCAATCTCCAATCTCTTGATTTACGGCAAGCCGTTCGCTTCCTGGATCTGCTGCACCGTGCCGTCGTCCAGCAACTCCTGGATGATGCGGTCGAGTTCGGCCTTGAGATCGCTGGCGCCATCGGGGATCGCAATGCTCTTGCCGCCTTCCGCTGTCAATTCGGTGATGAGCAGAATCTTGAGACCCGTTTCGTCGGCCAGTGCAATTGAAGGTTCGGCGTCCATCAGCAAAAGCTGAATGCGCCCGTTGGCGACATCAAGCGCGGCCTGGTCGGCGCGCTCGTAGCTGAAGACCTGATCCGCGGCGGTAAGCCCTGTGTCGACAAGCGCCGTCTGAATCCAGCCTTCCTGCACCGTGCCGGTCTGGGCGCCGATGCTTATCCCGGCGGCGTCTTCGGGCTTCTCGATGACAAGCGTCGAATCCCCGGCGCCGACAAAGGCATCCTTGGTCATGCGGTAGGGGATGGTGAAGTCCACTTGCTGGTCACGCTCGGCTGTCGCCTGCATCGCGGCGATCACAGCGTCGATCTTGCCTTCCTGCACGGATGCGATCAGCGAGTCGAAGGGCATATCCTGAATTTCGACTTCCACGCCCAGCTTCTCGCCGACCGCACGAATGAGATCCATGTCGAAGCCGACAAAGTTGCCATCGGCGTCGATCGACTCATAGGGTGCGTAATCCGCCGACGTGCCGACGACAAGTTTGCCCGCTGCCTGGATCTCCGCCAGCAGGCCACCCTCAGCGGGTGCGTCTGCACTCTGTCCGGTTGGCTGCACCGTCGTACATGCGCTCAACGCCAGCAGCGCGACCACAAGTAAGAGATAAGCCACAACCTGCTTTTTCATGTGAACCCTCCTAGTATGATTGAGAATGGATTGAAATCATCATACGATGAAATGGTAAACGGTTTCTGTTGATTTGTGTGAATAGTATACCGCACCCATCCGGAGTGACGTGAATGACAATAAAGTGAAAGTTTGATTCTAACTGGCGCAACTGGGCAACCTGCGGCAAAATGCGCTTATGAGCACCCACTTCCAAACCACCCAATCGCATCCCGATCCAGATGTGATCGACTTTGGCGCCGGCCATCCGGGCGACGCGTTGTTGCCGCGCGCGATCCTGCAGGCGGCGGCAGCGCAGCGTCTGGGCCAGCCCGACGCCTCGCTGCTCCAGTATGGGCTGGAGCAAGGCGACGGCTACTTTCGCCACGCGCTTGCCCAGTTTCTCAGCCGGCGCTATGCGGCCCCGGTCCACATGGAGCATCTGTTTATCAGCAGCGGCGCTTCGCAGGCGCTTGACCTGATCTGCACGCTTTATACACAGCCTGGCGACGTCATCTTTGTTGAAGAGCCAACTTATTTCCTGGCGCTGCGCATCTTTGCCGACCACCGGCTGACGGTCGTGCCGATCGCAACCGATCACCAAGGCCTCGACCTCAACGCGCTCGAAGCGACATTAGCGACGCATCGGCCCGCTCTGCTTTACGTCATTCCGACGCACCAGAACCCGTCCGGCTGCACTCTGTCGCTCGACCGGCGGCGCCGCCTGGTCGAATTGAGCCTGGCGCACAATTTTCTGATCGTCGCGGACGAAGTCTATCACCTGTTGAGCTATGACGCGCCCCCGCCTCCGCCGTTGGCAGCTTTCGCCGAGAGCAACATGGTGTTAGGGCTTGGCTCGTTTTCCAAGATTTTGGCGCCGGGGCTGCGGCTGGGCTGGGTGCAGGCCGCGCCGCGCCATATCCAGCGCCTCGTGGCTTCGGGGCTGCTCGACAGCGGCGGTGGGCTGAATCCTTTTACGTCGGCGCTGGTGCGCGTCGTGTTGGAAGAAGGCTGGGGAGACGAGTATCTGGAGCGTCTGCACACCACTTATCGACAACGAATCCGCGCGCTCCATGTCGCACTCCAGACGCAACTGGGATCTGTGGTGACGTATGCTGCGCCAACCGGCGGCTATTTCTTCTGGCTGCGCCTGCCAGAGACAGTCGACGGCGAAGCCCTGCTGCAACACGCGGCCGCACACAAGGTCAGCTTTCGACCAGGGGTGCGCTTCTCCGGGCAGGGCGGCTTGCGCCACTACATCCGCTTGAGTTTTGCCTACTATGAAGATGCACAGCTTGCGGAAGGCGTGCGCCGCTTGCGGGAGGTCGTCAGGGAAGTATATCCATCGCTTCCCTGAATCCGTTGTTCTATTGTCTTATCTGCGCCTATCCGGTTTTATGTGCGCCTTATCTGCGTTCACTTGCTGTCGCTTTACCCAAAGTCTGACGCTTGACAGTCTATTAGGCCAGCGCTTTGCTCTTCACTGCTTCAACCGGGCCTTGCATGTAAGCCATTGAACCGGCGCGATCCTTGCGCCAATCCCAGCCCCAGTGCCGCACGATCAGAATGATGACGCTGGCGGCGACGCTGCCCAACGCAATCCACTGCGCAGTCGCCATCGTGCCCATGACCCAGGCGTCGGGGCGAAACATCTCGACCCAGAAGCGGCCCAGCGGGTAAGCAATGAAGTACAGCAGAATGGCGTCACCCTTGCGGAAGCGCTCCCCGTAGCGCCGGAAGATCCAGGTCAGGAGCGCAAACGCCGCGAGATTCCAGAGCGCTTCATAGAAAAAAGTGGGATGAAAACCGTTGTTGGCGTACCAATCCAGCGATTCCTGGTTGAACGGCTGCATTGCGCCCGTGCCACATGGCTGCACGGTCAGCGGTCGATTAGCGGGATCCTGGCAGGAGAAATTGGGGTTGATGTGAAAGGCCCACGGGCGGTCAGTGGGCGGCCCATACAGTTCCTGGTTGACCCAGTTGCCCAGGCGCCCGACGGCCTGCGCCAGCAGCACGTTCGGCGCAATGAAGTCCAGCCACATCAGGATATCCAACTTCTTGATGCGTGCGTACACAGCGATGGCCAAAATGCCGCCCACCAGCCCGCCATAGATGCCCAGCCCGCGGAAACCGCCGTTCCAGAAGTTGAAGATGTCCTCCGGGTGCTGCATGTAATAACTGAAGCCGACGCCATTGGCGGGCGTGCTGAACACATGATAGAGCCGGGCGCCGATGATGCCGATGACCAGCGCCCACGCCAGCATGTTCCAGACATGGTCGGGGTTATAGCCGGCTTTGGCCGCGGTGCGTCCGGCCACCCACGCACCCAACACTGCGCCGCCTACGATAAAGACGCCGTACCAATGCAACGAGAAAGGACCCAACTGAAAAATGACCGGATTCATGCAAACGCTCTTTCTACTCAACAGATGGTGGCGTAATCGGGAGTCTGTCCGCCGGCTCGGCGGCCAATTCAAGTTGCCTAGTATAGTGTGCATCGAGGGAAACGCCAAAGCAAATGTATCATTGCCATCAGGCATGGCGCCTGGCTTGTGGTTGATCCTGCTGGCGCTTTGGCTGACTGCCTGCACGCGCACCGCACCGTTTTTGCCAGCAACACCGCCGACCGTAACACCGCCGACCGCAACCGCGCCGCCCCTGGCGGCTGCGACGCTGCCCGTCGCACAGGCGCTGCCGGCGTTGGTGCTGGCGGAACGCACAGCAGCCGGCGCACGCGATTTGACGACGCTGCGCCAGTTGTGGGCCGAGGACGCGCGCATTGTCGACAGCCGCGGCACGCTCGACCCGGCCGACGATTACATCTGGGATGGACGCGACGCGATCCTCGACCGCTACGCGCTGGCAGTCTTTGCCGTCCCGCCGCCGCCGTTCACCGAGCCACCCGCCTTCGACGTGACGCGCACAGGAGACGCCGCGGCGGCGTCTCTAGGCGCCGATCGCTGGCGCTTTCGCTTCGACGCTGGTCGCTGGTGGCTGCAGGAACTCGCCTACTGACTGCTCACTGATTGCCCACACTCTCACCAACTGTTAATCCCACAGGCAGAACTCTGCTGCTCGCTTTTGTGTTCTTACAAGTGTAATCGCGTTCGCAGTTACTCAGGTGACAGTCACTTTCGAAAGTGACTATCACCTGGATGAAGACTTGAACACTCGAAGATGAGGAGAGCTTTCACCATGGGAATTCGCACCAAATTGCTGGCGCTGGCGCTGCTGGCCTCGATTGGGCCGGCACTTGTCGCACAGCCGGCGCACGCAGCCGGCGAGATCAGCGACACCCCCGCGCCTGCCACGCACGAGGTTCGTTGCCGCGGCGTCGATTGCACGCTGCACATCGATCTGGGCGACGCGCAGGTTCCATTGTTGTGGCGCTACAGCGCGCCGATGATCGTCGATACCTTGCAGAAAAACGGCCAACTCCCGGCCGATATGGCGCTGAGCATTACCGACGATCTCACCCTGGCGCTGCCTATCGGCAATCTGCAACTGCTGGATGCTGACTTGCAAGTGAAATTGGACGCGGATCAGTCGGTCGAAAGCTTTCGCGGCACAGCGCGTGTCCCCTTCCCCGCCATTGGCCCGCTCACAAACTTTCACGTGGCCGACCCGCTGCACGCGGACGTTGGTTTCGACTACGGCGCCAACTTGCCGGCAATTGCCGCCCCACTCGACCCAACCGTGCGGTATTTCTTCTTTGACTTTGGCAGCGGCGTGCATCTTGACGGCAAAATCAAGGATGCAGACGGCGCCACGCAGACAGTGTCCGTCGCCGCGCGGCACGGCCAGCGCGCCGTGCTGGTGATCGACCCGCTGCGGCCGCTGGTTTACGTGCAAGGACAACTCACGATCAGCCATAGCGGCGGGCTGGCCTTTGTCGATACGGCGCTGGCCGCCAATGGCATTGATGCGCCTGGCTTCGATTTTGCCAGCTTGCCCGGGCGCACGGTGGTTGGCGTCACTGCACTGCTGAGCGACGACCCGACCGTGTCGTATCTGGAAGTGAGCACCGGTTCAGCCATCGACGGCGGCGCGCTGGCGCGTTGGGTTGGCGTCGACGCCACGCCGATCGCCATCGACGGCGTAGCGCGCATCGATCACACCGGGCTGCGCGTAACAGGCGCCACCCGCTCATCACTGCTGCCCGCCACGGTTTGGGATGGGCGCGGCCAGGTGCAGGTCTTTATCCCCTTTGAAGGCGGCATTGGCGGCGCGTATGTCGATGCCAGCGGCGCGGTTGCCGCACCGCTGGCCCGGCTCAACGCCGAAGGCGCTTCCCGGTTGGCGCTGTCCCCAAACGAGGCAGGGGCTGCCGCCGGTGAAGCGGAGATGAAGCCCAGCTTTTGGACGCAAGCAGCCAACGCCACCGGCGCCCTGGCGGCCCATGCCGGCCAGGGTCTGGCCGCAGCAGGCGACGCCGCGACATGGGCAGGCGATGTAGTGGGCGCAGGCGCGGGCGCAGCGTGGGGCGCGACAGTAGCAACAGGTCGCTCCTGGGGCGTGCACGCAACAAGCGGCGCAGCAACCGCCTGGAGTGGTGCGACCTGCGCGCTGCCACTGGTGCAAGATGTGCTTTGTCCAGCAACTGACGATAGCGCGGTCGCCAGCATTGCCAGTCGCTGATTTCCAGCGGTTGCACCTTCTACGTATACTACTTAGCAGGCTCCTGGATGGGAGCCTGCTTTTTATAAAGTTTAAGGAGAAGATCGATGAATCTTGCCGACCTCATGACGCTGTACAATTACAATTATTGGGCGAACCGCCGGATTCTACAGGCGGCGGATGGTTTGACGGTCGAGCAGTTTGTGGCGCCACATGACTTGAGTTGGGGCAGTATCCGCGATGTGCTGGTGCATACGCTGGGCGCCGAATGGATCTGGCGCATACGCTGTCAAGAAGGCCGCTCGCCAAGCGCGATGCTCAACCCCGCGCAATTCCCGACGCTAGACGCGCTGACTGCACAGTGGGCGGAAGAGGAGAGCGCCATGCGCGGCTACTTAGCCTCTTTGGAGGAGGCAGCCTTGTCACAACCGCTGGCCTATGTCAGCACGGGTGGACGTCCCTTTTCCAGCACGCTCTGGCACATCCTGGTGCATGTCGTCAACCACGGGACGCAGCACCGCGCCGAGGTCGCTCATATCCTTACCCAGCTCGATCATTCGCCGGGCGACCTCGATATGATTTTGTACGCGCGCGAGGCGGGGGTTGTGGAATAAGAGCAGTCGTCCTCTTAATGATTACAGTTTCCTGGCGATAGGCAGGTGAAGATGCTGCAACTGATCGTGCATGACGCCATTGATGGATTCCTCCGCGCAGCAGAATACGACCTCGCCCAGGATGAAGTGACCAACGGCCTGATGCTCGGTGTGACGTTGCGGGTGAAACAGCATCCTGAGCGCGTCGAGCACCAGCCCTATCTCGCCACGGTTCACGCGGATGGCGCGTTGCTGGCAGCCGGCGTCATGACGCCACCCCATGGGCTGATCGCCTATGCTGCCACAGACGATCCACAACCTGCTATGCGCCTGCTGGCTGAAAACCTCGTTGCCAATCGTTGGCCACTGCCTACGGTCAATGGCGTTGCCACACTATCGCGCACCTTTGCCGAGGCATGGCGGCGCCTGACTGGCGGTGAAGTCACCCAGGAAATGGCGCTGCGCGTCTTCGAGTTGCGGACGGTGACGCCGCCAGTTGGCGTGGCTGGACAATTTCGGCAGGCTGCCATCGAGGACGCTGACCTGATCTTTGCCTGGTACACTGCGTTTTATGCAGAAGCCACGCCGGCCCAAACATTGCCCAGACAGCCAGATGTCGAACGCTCGCTGGCTGAGGGAAACATTTATCTGTGGGAAGATGGCGGGCGGCCAACGTCGTTGGCTGCAAAAGGACGCCGCACGCCACGCGGCATCTCCGTAGGTCCGGTCTATACGCCGCCCGAAGCGCGTGGCCGTGGCTATGCCAGCGCCTGCGTCGCCGCGCTCAGCCAACATATTCTGGACGAGGGCAAGGCGTTCTGCACGCTCTTCACGGATCTGGCCAACCCAACTTCCAACAGCATCTACCAAAAGATCGGGTATCACCCTGTCTGTGATTTTACCGAATACAGACTGCGGCAGCCGCTACAGGGTTAGCGTCAATAGATTGGGGAAGTCGCCCCGCGTGCCGACGATGCGGCAATCGATATTGCCGCCCGCGCCGTCGATGCGCCAGGCGCCGCCGCGATGCAGGTGGCCGCTGATCACGTGCGTCACTTTGGGACAGGCGCGCACCTCTTCGCCAAGCGCCAAGTTGCCCATGTAGGCGCGCAACAAGCTCCAAACTTCACTCTGCGGATAGGTGGGGATCGTCACATCAAAGATCGGCATGTGCGTGACGACGAGAATCTGCTCGACGGCAGGATTGGCGTGCAGGGTGGCCAGCCGCCGTCCGAACCCTCGCTTCAGATAGCGCGCCATTGCCCGGTCGCTCCACGGCCAGTCCACATAGTCGGCATCGTGATTGACCAGATCCTTGAGTTGCGGATACGCCTCGGCGGGCACGCTAAGATGACGCGCGCTGGTGGAGTAGTCATACCACCCCAACGTGCCGCAGATGCCAATGCCGCCAATATGCACGACTTGCTCTTCGAGCCAGACAAAGCCGGCGCGGCGCGCCTCTGCGGGCAGTACACGCTCCCAGAGTGTCCGGCTGTCATAGTCGCTGCGATACAGATCGTGGTTGCCCGCCACAAAGAGCTTCAGACACTGCAAAGAATTGAAGAGTTCCAGCCCGCGGCGAAAGAGGCGGAGCGGGTGGCCCACGTCGCCTGCCACAATTAAGCAATCAGGGCGCTGATCGGCGATGCGCCGGGCGAGGTCAAGATAGCGGTGGCGGTCAACCGGTCGATAGTGGAGGTCGGCGGTAACAACGATACGCATAAACGGGGATCATAACCGGGGCCGAAACATTTGAGCAAAGTAGCGGATCGTCAAATTCTTATTTTCTGCAAAGAACCGTGCCCAACGCGGAGGCGCAGAGATGCAGAGAAAACACAGAGAACTTCTTGCTTTTCCTCTGCGCGCCTCTGCCGCTCTGCGCCTCTGCATCAAAGGGATTCCTTTTCAAACAGGCTTCCGTGCCCCTGCGGGGCGCAATCGAAAATGGAAGTGCCTTTGCGCCTCTGCTTCTCTGCGCCTTTGCGTTAAGAAACTATTTTCAAGCCAGCTTCCTAGAAAGTGCGCAGCACCTGCCCCGCGCGAATCAGGTTCGGGTTGTAGATGCCGTTCAAATACATCAGCGAATTCACCGTTGTTCCACAATTGCGCGCAATGCCGCTCAAGGTGTCGCCAAACTGCACCGTGTAAAACTGGCTGCACCACACCGGCGGCACAGGGCCAGGCGGACGTGGAGGAACCGGCCCTGGCGGAAAATAAGTGCTAGGGATGCACAACACCTGGCCGATGAAGATCAAGCTTTGGTTGCGTATGCCGTTGACCTGTGCGATCTGCCAGACGCTGACGCCGTACCAGCGCGAAATGCGCGTGAGGTTGTCACCAGGGCGCACCGTGTGCCAGGCCACGCACCCACTGCTCGCTGTCATCGTGGCGGGTGCGCTGTCCATCGGCGCTGCTTTCGCGGCCACCGGCGTCAACACAGTCGCAAGCACGATCGCCAGCGCTAACAGAATCGACCCGGCCCGCACGCCCGATCTGATCAATCTGCGCTTCATGTTCTAAAGCTCCTTTCTAGCTTTCCCCTGTCGAGATGGAAAGCAACGCATGTTCCAAGTTACCGATTGTTTTGAGGTGTACGATCCTGCAATGAGTCTGATTTGATCTGTTTTTGGGTGACCACCCCCTTGGCGCGCCTCTCAAAATTGCAGATGTTGACAATTTGATGTGTCGAATGATTGCCTCTCTTCATGTTGACGTGAAAACTGTACTCCAGTGACGGTCAATTGCGTTTGGCTTCATCAATTGCACGTAGGCGCTTCGTCCGCAGAACGCACATTTCCCTTGTTCTCTGCTGAAGCAACTGCCATCCACGTTACACAAAGGAATGCTAAACTGAGTTGCAGGAAGTGAGTGTATCTTCCAACAAATAATCTGCAACTAACTTATATCTTGCATGGAAATGTGCATCCTGATTGTAGCACGCCGCATGTCTGATGTCCACCATAATTTTTTGCAAGGAATGCGACAAAAAGCACGTTGTTGGCGCTTGTCTGGGTTGTCTACCAAAGAGGTTGCCGGTATCATGCTACCATCGAATCACACTGGCTACGAGAGGAGCTCGCCATGCCTTTTGCTTCACAAGTGACGTCGCCGTGGGCCCCGCGCCGCCCCACGCGCCTCGCGGCCCACGGCGACGTGCGCATCGACGACTATTACTGGATGCGCGACCGCAACAATCCACAGGTGATCGACTATCTTATGGCTGAAAACAGCTACGCCGCCGACGTCATGCGCGAGACGGAGCCGCTGCAAGAGGAAATTTTCCAGGAAATGCGCCGGCGCATCCGTGAAACGGACAGCACCGCTCCGGTCGCCGATGGCGGCTTTTGGTACTATCAGCGCACGGTCGCCGGGTTGAACTATCCAATTTACTGCCGGCGGCAAGGCAGCATGGATGCGCCTGAAGAAATCCTGCTGGATGTCAACGAATTGGCCACGGGTCACGCATTTTGTGAGGTGGGCGAATTTTCGATCAGCCCCGACCATAGCCTGCTGGCCTATGCCTATGACGTGGACGGCGCCGAGCTGTTTACAGTGGCGGTCAAGGATCTGAACACAGGAGAGTTGCGCACGGATCGCATTCAGGGCGTCTATTACGGGCTGGAATGGAGCAACGATAGCCATACGCTCTTTTACACCACCGTCGACGCCGCGCACCGGCCCGATGCAGTCTGGCGCCACGATCTGGGCGCGGCGCAAACTGAGGACACCCAGTTGCTGCATGAGCAGGACGAGCGTTTCTTCGTGATGCTGTACAAGACGCGCAGCACACGCTTTATCGTGGTGCATCTGCGCAGCAACATGACGACCGAGGCGCATGTCATCGACGCGGACGCGCCTGCTGTTGCGCCACGACTGATCGCCCCGCGAAGACAGGGGCACGAATATCAGCTCGACCACCGGGGGGATTGGTTCTTTATCCGCACCAATGATCAGGCCAAAGATTTCCGGGTGATGGTGGCGCCGGTCGCCGCGCCGGAAGCAGCGGCCTGGCAACTCTTGCTGCCGGAACAAAGCGGCATGTTGATCGACCGGATCGAATTGTTTCGCCAACATCTGGTTGTCCTGGCATGGACAGGCGGGCGCAAGCAAGTGCGCGTGGTGCGGCTGGCGCGGGACGCGCCTGAGATCGTCGACGACCACTGGATTGAGTTTTCCGAAGAAACCTACGCGGTGCAGGTTGAGCACAATCCCGTCTTCGACGCGACGTCGCTGCGTCTCCACTACTCATCGCTGAAAACACCGCCGATCACCTATGCCTACGACATGGCATCCCGGCAATTTGATCTGCTCAAACAGGAAGAGATCGCCAACTACAACCCCGACGATTACGTGACGCGGCGGCTGTGGACAACCACGCCGGACGGCTTGCAAATGCCGATCTCGCTGGTCTGTTCCAAGGACGCTGTGCTCGACAACAGCCACCCTTGTTTGCTCTACAGCTACGGCGCCTACGGCGCCAGCAGTGAACCATCTTTCCGCGCCAATCGCCTGAGCCTGCTCGAACGCGGCTTTGTCTTTGCCATTGCGCACATCCGCGGCGGCAGCGAATTGGGCCGCGCCTGGTATCACGGCGGCAAGCTCCTCAACAAGCAGCACACCTTTACCGACTTCATCGCCGCGGCCGAACAGTTGATCACGGATGGCTACACGCGCCCCGACCGACTGGTGATCATGGGGCGCAGCGCCGGGGGTCTGCTCATGGGCGCGGTGGTCAACCTGCGTCCGGAGCTTTTTGCGGGCGTGCTGGCGGGCGTCCCCTTTGTGGATGTGCTCACAACGATGATGGATCCGTCGATCCCGCTGACGGTGATCGAGTACGAGGAGTGGGGCAACCCGGCTGACGCGGACGCCTACACAGCCATGCGCGCCTACTCTCCTTACGACAACCTCGCCGCGACCGCCTATCCGCCGATCCTGGCGACCGCCGGCCTGCACGATCCGCGCGTCTCCTTTTGGGAGCCGGCAAAATATGTGGCAAAGCTGCGCCAGCTCAAGCAGAATGACAATGTAGTGTTGCTGAAGACCAACATGGCGGCCGGACATGGCGGCGCGTCAGGACGTTATGAGTATCTGCGTGAGACCGCGTTTGAATATGCCTTCTTCCTGAAAGCGGTTGGATTGGCCTGAGAAGTACAGCATAGAAATGCAATAAGAGGTCGCACCTTGTGAGTCAATATTTGTTGAACATCGGCGTATTGCTGATTTTGTTGGCCGCCAACGGCTTTCTGTCGATGGCGGAAATGGCGGTGGTCTCCTCGCGACGGGCGCGTTTGCAAACGATGGCCGCGGAAGGCAAGCCCGGCGCCGCCAGAGCCTTGGCATTGGCGGCGGACCCAGGCGATTTCCTGTCCACTGTGCAGATCGGCATTACCGCGATTGGCATCTTTGTTGGCGTGTTCAGCGGCGCCACGCTGGCCCAGCCTATCGCCGACTTGCTGCAACAGATTGAGTTTCTGGCAGCATACGCTGCGCCGGTGGCGCTCTTTCTGGTCTTCCTGGTCACCACCTACCTTTCCTTGATCGTCGCCGAACTCACGCCAAAGCGCATCGCCCTGAGCCGCCCTGAAGAGCTTGCCAGCTTTGTGGCGCCGCCAATGGACTTCCTCGCCAGGATTGCGCGGCCTCTGGTTTTCCTGCTGGATCGATCGAGTAAAAGGGTGGCGCAGATGCTCGGTGTGCGGCCCAGCGATGCGCCGGCCGTCACCGATGAAGAAGTGCGCATCATGTTGCAACAGGGGGCGCAGGTAGGCATTTTCGAGCCGATCGAAGAGGAAATTGTCACTCAGCTCTTCCGGCTCAGCGACCGCCGCGCCAATGCGATCATGACGCCGCGCCCCGACGTCGATTGGATCGACGTGGAGCAGACCGCAGAGGAAGTGCGCGAGCTGATCATGGCGTCGAATCATTCGCGCTTTCCGTTGGCGGAAGGCTCCCTCGATCAGGTGATCGGGATTGTGTTTGTGCGCGATCTCTTATTGCAGCGTATGGAAACGTCAGAGGTGGACCTGCGTGCAGTAGCGCGACCCGCGCTTTTCTTGCCGGAGAGCATGGCCGGCCTGGATGTGATCGAGCAGATGCGACAATCGCGCTCGCATATTGCGCTGATCATCAACGAATATGGCGGGCTGGAAGGGCTGGTCACGATCAGCGATGTCGTCGAAGCCATTTTGGGCGCGGTGGACGCCACCCATCTGGAGGAAACTCCTTCCATCATACAGCGCGACGACGGCTCCTGGCTGATCGATGGCATATGGTCGGTCGATGCGTTCCAAGAGAAATTCGGCATCAAAGAGCTCCCGGCGCGCAACGAGCTAGATTATCAGACTGTCGGTGGCATGATCATGGCGATCCTGGAGCAGGTGCCCAGCGTCGGTAGCCTGGTCGAGTTTGAAGGATATAAACTCGAAGTGATGGATATGGACGGCAGGCGCGTCGATAAGGTGCTGGTGCATCCCAAATAGATGTATGAACTAGATGTATGAACTAGATGTATGAACTAGATGTATGAACTAGATGTATGAAAAGGACGGAAAGAACAGACATGGAGAAAAAGGCGCGGAAAAACGCACGGAAGGGCGGGCAGACCATGCGTCTCTCCTGGTGCTGGCCGTCCTCTTCGTCAAAAATCACCCTGTCCAACCACTGGCAAGGCGTGACGCTTGATCTGCAACGGGCCATCGCCCTTGCTGAGCCGCGCATCCGGCCCTTTGTGCGTTGCACTCCGCTGGATGAATCGATGGCGCTCAGTCACTCAGGCGGCGATGCTGTCCACCTCAAAGCAGAGAATCTACAGATTACCGGCTCTTTCAAGTTGCGCGGTGCATTTAACAAGCTGTTATCTTTGACGCCAGACGAATTGCAACGGGGCGTGGTGGTGGCCTCCTCCGGCAATCATGGTGCGGCAGTGGCCTATGCATTGCGGCAACTGGGCGCAACTGGCATCGTTTTTGTCCCCGAACACGCGGCGCCGACCAAAGTGGAGGCGATCCAGCGGCTGGGCGCTGAAGTGCGCTGGCATGGGGCCGACAGCGTCGTCGCCGAATTGGCGGCGCGCGTTTTTGCGGCAGAGACCGGGAAGGCGTACATTTCCCCCTACAACGATTGGGACATCATCACCGGGCAAGGAACGGTGGGCGCCGAGATCGCCCGTGACTTGCCGGGCGTCCAGACCGTATATGTCACTGTTGGCGGCGGCGGCCTGGTGGGCGGGATCGGCGCCTTTTTCAAAGGCAACGCACGCACCCATGCGCGGCGTCCGGTGCGTATTGTTGGCTGTCTGCCTGCCAACTCGCCGATCATGTGGGAGTCGGTGCGCGCCGGGCAGGTCGTGGAACGGGAGTCGTTGCCTACGTTGTCGGATGGCAGCGCCGGCGGCATTGAAACGGACGCCATTACTCTTGGCTTGTGCCAGACAGTGGTCGATGATTGGATCCTGGTCGAGGAAAGCGAAATCGCGGACGCGGTGCGCCTGATAGCAGAGACGCAGCATCAATTGATCGAAGGGGCCGCGGGGGTGGCAGTGGCGGCATACCGCAAGGATCCACAGCGCGGGCAGCATCAGAAAGTGGCGATCGTTCTGTGTGGCGCCAACATCGATTTGGGTGTTCTGAAGAAGATCTTGTAGCGCACCCATGAAACCTCGGAATCATCAGATCGAAATCTGGCCGCTGCGCGCCGAGCAATGGGAAATCCATAAACGCATCCGGCTGGCCGCGCTGGCGGATGCGCCCTATGCGTTCACGACCCGATTAACAGACGTTGTGGCTCGCCCTGATGAGGAATGGATGGAGATCACCGCGCGGCGCGCCGGCGAACCAGACAGCGTTACTTACTTTGCCGCGGTGGCGGGCGAACCCTGTGCGATGGCGGCCTGTACCCTGACCGAACTCGGCGCGGAGATGTTGGCGGTCTGGGTGGCGCCAGCCTGCCGCAAACTCGGGGTCGGGCAGGCGCTGGTCGATTATGCCCGCACCTGGGCGATCCAGCGCAGGGCGCCTACGTTGGTCGTCGGCGTCTATGCTGATAACCAGGACGCCGTGACATTTTACACACGCGCTGGATTTCGCCTTACCGAGACCAAACGCTTTGACGCGCAGACAAAGCGGCCGATCCTGATCATGACGATGCCACTCGACGCAAACTAGTGCTTCAGCCTAAGGAGTTGAGCGCCTGATGATCCTGTTGCCAACCGAGCTTCTCGACCGCAGCCATGGCTTGCCGCTCAAGCCGACGCCAGTGCAACTGGACGGCCGTTTTGTCCGTCTGGCGCCGCTGGCATTGCACCATGCACCTGCCTTGTTCGCCCATGCCAATGGCGCACCTGTTGAGCTGGCAGGACGCGCCCACCCTGCCTACGACGCCGACAACCTCATCTGGCGCTATCTCTTTTCCGGCCCTTTTGCTGATGCCGCCGCGTTCGAGCGTTACATCGCCGAGACGATCGCGGGCGCTGATCGCCTCGCTCTGTGCGTGATCGAGCGGGAAAGCGGCCAGCCCGTCGGCGTCGTCAACCTCATGAGCAACGCGCCGCTGCATCTGCGCATCGAGTTGGGCGGCATCTGGTACAGCCCTATCGTGCAGCGCACCCAGGCCAATCTGGAAAGCACTTATCTGATGCTCGGCCATTGCTTTGGGTTGGGCTATCGTCGCGTCGAATGGAAGTGTGACAGCCGCAATGAGCGTTCACGCCGCGCCGCGCTGCGCATGGGCTTCACGTTCGAGGGCATCCAGGAGCATCACATGATCGTCAAAGGCCAGAGCCGCGACACCGCCTGGTTTCGGATGCTCGACCACGAATGGCCGGCAGTGCGCGCGCAACAGGAAGTGATGTTGTATGGCAGATGTTGATCCCTCCCTCTTCGCCAACAAATTTGCCGCCTGGCAACACAGCCAGGAGCAGCCGTGGAACCGTCTGCGTTATCTGCTGGT
The DNA here is from genome assembly GCA_014879855.1 of Caldilineaceae bacterium. Lineage (GTDB taxonomy): Bacteria > Chloroflexota > Anaerolineae > Caldilineales > Caldilineaceae > Caldilinea. Next base: position 43,412 of record JACSRH010000069.1, read on the forward strand.
CGAGGCGACTCTGCGACGCTTGATCGGAGATCAAGCATCGCTGCACGTGCTTGACGTGGGCGGCGGCGATGGTCGCGACGCGCTGCCGCTGGCAAGGCAGGGTCACACCGTGCTGGTTCTCGATTATGTATCTGAAATGCTGGCCGCAGCCACGCAACGCGCGGCGGAAGCTGGCCTCCAGGAACGCGTTGCTGTGCAGCTTGCCAATGTTGGCGCGGGCGACCTTCCGGTTGTCCCGGGCAGCTACGATCTTGTCCTCTGCCACAACGTGCTTCAGTACCTACACAACCCGGCGCGGTTGTTGCAAGCCAGCGCCGCGGCGTTGCGTCCAGGCGGCTGGTTTTCGCTGCTCGTCCCCAACCCCGCGTCCGAAGCATTGCGTCAGGCGCTGCAGCAGCATGATCTGTGCGCGGCGCGCGCCAGCCTCGACGCGGCGACGCATCGCACTATCCTGTTTGACGCGGATATTCACCTGGTTGAGCGGCCCGCGCTCTGGAACATGCTGGCAGCCGCCAATCTTACGCCTATCGACTACTATGGCGTGCGCTGCGTCAATGACTATCTGCACGATGATGAACGCAAGTTTAGTGAGGAAGGCTTTGTCCAGTTGATGGCGCTGGAACTGGCGATGGGGCAGCGGTCACCGTATCGTGACATCGCGCGCCTGTGGCAGATCGTGGCGCGCAAACCGCTGAATTGATGCGGGTAGACCCGGTGTAATAGACGCCTTACTTCACAATGATGCACTCGGCAAGATCGTGCGCCAGCGCGTGATGCTCTCCATCCACTTCAATAAGCAGCGGGCCGTCAAATGGCGCGCGTTTGAGCACCGTCACCGTTGCATTGGGATAGAGTTGCATCGCGCCCAGGTAGATCAGCCGCTCTGCATCTTGCAGCAGGACGCGCACGATCGTGTAAGGGTGCTTGAGTTCAGCAAGACTTAGCGCCAACCCCGCCACACTTTCGACTTTGCCGTCCTTGGTGGGGATCGGGTCGCCGTGCGGGTCAACGGTCGGGTTGCCCAGCGCGGCGGCGATGGCATCTTCCAGCGCCTCGCTAAGCACGTGTTCAAGCCGCTCGGCTTCTTCGTGCACCATTTCCCACGGCAGGTTGAGCTTGTCGTGCAGGTAAAGTTCCAGCAGCCGGTGGTGGCGCAGCACCTCCAGCGCCACCAGCTCGCCCGCCGGGGTGAGGGCAATACTCTGGTACGGTTCGTAGGTCACCAATCCCAGATCGCTCAACTTCTTGACCATGTTGGTGGCGGACGCCGGCGCCACCTTGAGTTGGTTGGCTAACGCCGAATTGGTCACCTCCACGCCGCGCGAATACAGCATGTAGATGGCCTTGACATAGTCCTCATGGGCAGGCGTCAGAATTTTCTCTTCGTCCATCGACCGCGGAATAGGCATGGCTAAATCTTAACACAACCCACGCGTTCATCAAGCCGAAAAAAGTTCAGGATGTGTTCTGCAATTTTGGCGCGTTTCCGGTTGCCCGCCGATCAATTGACATCAGGACTGGCAGAGGTATAATGTTCGTGCGTCACCTATCGTTGATTCGTAGGGAATCAGTCCGGCAAAAAAATGATGATGAGCGAACAGGCAACGACACTGGCGGAACGCATCGACGCCGATTTGAAACAAGCCATGCGCGACCGCAATGATACGGTAAAGCTGACCCTGCGCGCTTTGAAAACAGCCTTGATGCAAGCGCGCACCAGCGGCGCGCAGGCGCATGATCTCTCTGAAACGGACGTTGTCGAGATCGTGCAGCGCGAGGCCAAACGCCGACGCGACGCCGCCGACGAATTCCAAAAACTTGGCTCACCCGAACGCGCAGCGTCGGAACTGGCGGAATATCAGGTGTTGCTGCAATATCTCCCCCAACAACTTTCGGAAGCGGAAATCGAAACCATGGTGCGTGCGGTCATTGCGGAGCTTGGCGTCACGTCTGTCAAGCAGCTTGGCCAGGTGATGCCGGTTGTGTTGGCGCGGACCGGGCCGCGCGCCGATGGCAAGACCGTCAATCAGGTCGTGCGTCGCCTTCTCACGCAGTAAACTCATGACAGAAGCAATCCAGCGCATCTGGACGAAGTTCAGGCGCGCCTTTCACCTTGATAGCCTGCGTCAGCTTGCTCTCCCGCTCATGATGGTGCTGTCGCTGTGCATCGTGCTGGTCGGGCTGCTTGCCTGGCGGCTCCCCTATGGCAGCCGCTTGCTTCTGCAGCCTGGCGACATTGCCCCGTTCACGCTTGTCTCGCCCCAGCGCATTACCTATGAAAGCGAGGTGTTGACCGAACGCGCCCGCGAACGCGCCGCGCAACAGACGCCAGATCAGTACGATGCCCAGGAAGCGCCTGTTCGCCGCCAACAGGTGGCGGTGGCGCGCGCAGCGTTGGAGCAAGCAACCGAAATTCGCACACATCAGCAGGACACCCTGGCGCGCCAAACAAATGATCTGATGGCAATCGATGCGCTGGGCATCGATGCAGAGACTGTTGTCCAAATTCTTTCCTTGTCGGACGAACAATGGGCGCAGGTGGTGCGCGAGGTGCCGATTGCGCTGGATCGCGTGATGCGCATGGAAATTCGCGAGTCAACCCTGAACCAGGCGCGCCGCAGTGCACCAAGCGTCATCAGCAGCGCGCTGGACGATGTTTCGAGTGATGTCGTGATTCAGTTGGTCAAGAACCTGATTCTTCCCAACAGTTTCTATAACGCAGAACGCACCGCGGCGCTGCGCGCCGAAGCCAGCGCCGCCATTTCTCCACAATTCGCTACTTTGACCGAGGGTGAAACCGTGATCCGCAGTGGCGACAAAGCCACTGCCGACCAGGCCGAAGCGCTGAGCATATTGAGCGGGTTCCAATCTACTTGGGATTTTTGGACTCTCATCCGCAGCTTCATTTTCGGAATCGTCTTGTTGACAGCCACGATTGGGACGCTGTTCCGGGTGCGCCGACGCCTGCTCACCAATCCGCGCGAGCAGGCGTTGCTCCTGGTGATCACCGTAACCTGGCTGCTGACAGCAAAATTTATGATGGTCAATCACCCGTGGCTGCCCTTTTTCTTTCCACTGGCAGCGTACGGGATCCTAGTCTCCGTTTTGTGCGATTCGCGCGTCGCGCAGGTGCTGATCAGCATGTTTACGCTTACTCTGCTCTACATGCTACCCGCCAATGCCGCAGTTGTGATCTATCAGACGCTTGGAGCAGTGATGGCGGTGCTGGTGGTGGGTCGCGCCGAACGGTTGACGTTTTTTCTGTGGGCCGGGCTGGCGGTGAGCATGACTAATCTGGCCGTGATGGTGGCAATGTTTGCCCCTTTTGAGAATTACAGCTCGACTATGCTCATCGAAATGCTGATCGTCGCGACGGTCAATGGCGGCCTGGCAGTTGCGATCGCGCTGATTGCCTACTTTGTGCTGGGCAATATCTTCGGCATTACGACGCCCTTGCAATTGACAGAGTTGAGCCGTCCCACCCATCCGCTGTTGCGCCAGCTTCTACTCAAGGCATCGGGCACCTACCACCACACGATCCTGGTCAGCAACCTGGCCGAACGCGCGGCCGCCGCCATCGGCGCGGATGCGTTGCTGGTGCGCGTCGGCGCCTATTATCATGATATCGGCAAGACCGTGCGCCCCTATTTCTTTGCCGAGAATATCCTGGATGGCTCCTCACCCCATGAGAAGCTGGATCCTCTGACCAGCGCGCAGATCATCATCAGCCACGTCAAGGATGGCGTCGATCTGGCGCAGAAATACAAATTGCCCGACCGCATCCAGGACTTTATCCGCGAACATCATGGTCGGTCACTCGTCAAGTATTTCTATCTGCAGGCGCAGCGCCAGGGCGAAAACGATGAGATCATTAACGAGGAGGATTTCCGTTATCCTGGGCCCAATCCACGTTCACGCGAAACCGCCGTTTTGATGTTGGCCGACACCTGCGAGGCTGCGGTGCGCGCCATGCGCCCTGCCTCCCGCGAGGAACTAGAATTGATGGTAAATCGTCTCATCGATGAGCGAATTGCAAACGGTGAGTTGAATGAGTCCAATCTCACCTTCAAGGAACTGCAAGTCGTCAAGGATGTGTTTTTGCATGTGTTGCAGGGAGTGCACCATCCGCGCATCAAATACCCGGACAATGCTGTGACGCCAGAAGTGGCTGCGCAGTCGCCGGCGCTGCACGAAAATGGCGCCAGTACCACGCCTTATCGTCAACCACGACGCGAACTCGGCGGGGTGGAAGAGATCGCGCCGGCGATGCCAGCCACGCAACATCCGGCAGCAATGGATGGGTGAAACAATGGCGCTTTACGCGATAGCCGTCGAAGTAGACGAAGAACTGCACGCCGAAATTCCAGAGGCGGACATCGCGGCGCTGCGCCTGGCAGTTGAGGCCACGCTGCGGGATCTTCATCCAGCGCCCGCAACCGTCACCATTTTCCTGACGACGGATGAAGAGGTGCGCACGCTGAATGCCCAATATCGCGGGGTGGACGCCCCAACTGACGTGCTCAGCTTTGCCGCGCAGGAAGAGCAACCGGGCGCGCCGGCTCTGGCGCTCCCAGAGGAGCTGGCCGCTGAGATGGAGCGCTATCTGGGTGATCTGGTGATTGCCCACCCTTACAGCGCGCGCCAAGCCGCGCACTATGGCAACAGTGTGACTGCTGAGCTGCAATTGCTGGCCGTCCATGGTGTGTTGCACCTGCTTGGCTACGACCATCAGGATGCTGCTGGGGAGGACGCCATGTGGACGCAACAAGAGCGGGTGCTGGCTCAGTTTGGTCACGACGTCCTGGCGCGACGCACCTATGATGCTTAACTTCCATCCAAGAATTGGTTGCCGCGTCTCGGGATGCGCCTTTTGCCCTCAAGGTCGCAAAAATTTCTGAGTAAACGCTGAGCAACAAAGAAAACGCTAAGGTCGAACATGACGCCATCCACTCATTCCACTCCAAGTGCATTGAACGGTCGTGACCGCGGCTTTTGGGCTGGTCGCTGGTTCAGTATGCGCGCCGCACTCAATGGCGCACAG